>JAMCXB010000004.1 GCA_023480735.1 Bacteroidota bacterium
GGAGTCGCGCCCGATGCGAAGTACAGAGTCGGGAACGTCAATTTTGAGAAGGACGATATCCTTCTCCTTTACACGGACGGAATTACGGAAGCTACCGACAGCGATTTCGCGTTTTTCGGTGAAGATAGACTGAAGAGAAGATTGTCTGAGGTCGCCGATCTGCCCCCGCGAGAGATCTGTTATCACCTTATGGAGAGTGTGCAGAAGTTTTCGGCATCGTCCAAGTATGCTGATGATAAGACTCTGGTGGTAATAAAAAGAATGGTATAGGAGTTCCGATGTCGGAAGAGACAATTCGGATTGAAAATAGATACGAGGGCGTGATTTCACGGCCGCCGCAGGTTAAGCTCGTCAAGGCGTTTGCAAATTCGTTTAAGAACGTCATCGCAGCCGCCAGGACTTGCTATTCCTCGAAGGGGATCATAGAGGATGAGTCGATCGAAATGGAAAGGTACCGCAGCCTGGCCCTGGACATCTATGAGGCAGGACATCACACCACCTTTCAACATGCGACGTTTCAGTTCCAGCTCTCGGATGTCTCGAGGCAATTCATCTGGTCGTTCTTGCATTCACATCCATTCTACAATTCCGAACAGGTAAGCCAGCGGTATGTTGAAGTCAAGGACGAGAATTTTTTTGTACCTCCGCTGAAGGGCGAGGCTCTCGAGATCTATACGAGGACTGCGGGCGCGCAGATCCGGTCGTACAGGAAACTCGTCGAGTTGCTGATGAAGCCGGCCGGCCGGGAGTATTTGAAAGTATTCCCGAAGCGCGGGAACGACAAACGCTTTGCAGGCGAAATCAAGAAGAAGGCGCAGGAAATTGCAAGGTACGTGCTTCCTGTTGCGACATTTTCGTACCTCTACCATACCGTGAGCGGAATAACGCTCCTGAGGTACGCGAAGATGTGCAAGTCGGGCGACACGCCGTACGAACAGCAGCTTGTGGTCGACATGATGGTACATGAGCTGCTGAAGTTCGACCCGAATTACCAATTGGTTATCGACGAACCGCTCGATGAGAAATTCTTCTCAACCGAGAATATTGGGAACGACCAAGTGCAGTCAGTCTTCATCGAGGAATTCGACCGCGAGCTTGGCGACCATGTCTCTAAACTTGTCGACTATAAGGTAAACTCCCAAAAGGTTATAGCGAGCGCCGTCAGGGAGGTCCTCGGCAAGAGTTCTTCAGAGCTATCCGATGCCGACGCAATAGCGCTGGCGATAGATCCGGTGCGCAACAAAGTGCTCCAGAGCTCGCTCGTGTTGACTACTCACGACAAAATCTCCAGGGCTCTCTACCACGCATCTTACACGTTCAGAAAGAAGTTGAGCCATACCGCTGACTCTCAGGACCAGCGGCACAGGATGACCCCCGGTTCGAGGCCCATCATCGCGGAACATATGAGGAGCGAGCCGGATTACATAGTGCCGAAACTAGTCCTTCTGGACGACGAAGCAGAGAGGCTCTACAGGCAGACTATGAACATGACCTGGGAATCAATAGACAGGCTCATTTCTCTCGGCGTCAGCACGGAATTTGCCGGCTACCTTCTCCCGAACGCTTTTCCGATAAGGTTTACCGAGTCCGCGGACCTGCTCAACCTTCATCACAAGGCAGAGATGCGGCTTTGTTACAACGCACAGGAAGAAATCTGGAAGGCTTCCCTCGATGAAGTCGAGCAAATAAAGAAGGTACATCCTGAACTTGGGAAGTTTCTGCTGCCTCCGTGCACGATACGATCCATGGCGGGAACGACTCCGTACTGCCCTGAGGGAAAACGCTACTGCGGCGTGCCTGTGTGGAGACTCGACACATCTGAATATTCCAGGACGATATAGCATGTGATGCCGTTTGCAGTTTACCGAGTTGCAGCTTTCTCAGTAATGCTCTCCATTACAGCGTTCACTCTGTATTATCCCGAGCGGGACCGGAGTGAGAAGCTCGCCGGCTGGAATAATATCCGGGCCGGTCTTGTACTGATAACTGTCGGACTCGCGCTTAGCAATCTCAGATTCCTTGTCGGTGGTCGGTGGAGACTCCCCTACGATATTGTCAGATACTTCGGAATGTATTTGTGCGGCATTTGCATGGCGGGTTATGGAATAAGGAAATTGATACCGGGGATCTCGGAATACAGAAGCGCTCTTGAAAGCAGAGAGGCGACGAACGAGACGAATAAGTTTTCCAGGCATCTTCTTAAACTTGAAGAAAACAGCATGGCCCTTGCTTCTCCGGGAAGCATGCAGGACGTCCTGCAGAGAATCGTTTCGAAAGGGACTGAGATAACGGGTGCTTATCTCTCAGTACTCCTGCTTTTCGATCCGCGTTCGGACATAGTCGATTCCGGTTATTATTTCGGAAAGGGTGTGCAGGTGTTCGAGAAACTCGCGGCAGCGTTGGATATTAACCTGAAGAATATAGAGTTGCTACCGGAAAAGATGGAGTTCCTCAGAAGAATAGCCAAAGACCGGAGATTGTATGCGGGCTTGGGACCGGGCGAGTTCTTGGCAATTTTGGCAGGCAACAGGCCTATGCCGACCTCGCCGGATCTGTCGGCAGTAGAACAGATAGTGCTTGTCCCTCTGCATGTCGACGGAAGGGGGGATGGCCTGCTCTGTTATCTCTTTGCCAAGAATGAGTACCCTGAGGTATTACTCGAGCTGTTCGGCCATCAATGCTCGCTCGCACTTCGGAATGCGCGTCTCTTCGAAGAAATGCAGAAGGATACAATCGCGCTCGAAGTTCAGAGGCGCAGGGCTGAAAATGCGAACCATTCTAAGACGGAGTTTCTTGCAAACATGAGTCATGAGCTCCGCACACCGCTCAACGCGATAATAGGATTCAGCGAAATTCTACACACAGATGTAAATGGCATGCCGCCTGAAACGGCACAGCAGTTCATCGGAAACATCAACAGCAGCGGCAGGCACCTTCTCGATCTTGTAAACGACCTGCTGGATTTGTCGAGGCTCGAAATCGGACGCCTGAAACTTGAGAGAACACATTTTACATTGTCCGACGAACTAATGCAGGCTGTAAAGATAGTCGAACCGATGGCGCAAGAAAAGAGTATCGATGTGGTAACCGATTTCCAGGAGCCGATCGACCGCATTTATGCCGACCCGCAAAAGCTGCGCCAGATAGTCATCAACCTCCTTTCGAATGCAGTGAAATTCAGTCACGCCGAGGGGAGAATAACTCTGAAGGTCTGGAAAAAGGAGAGTTCTGTCTATTTTTGCGTTGAGGATTTTGGGATGGGAATCAAGAGCGAAGACATCGACAGGCTTTTCAAGCCGTTCGAGCAGCTGGCACAAAATCCCTACGCGAGAAAATACAGGGGAGTGGGGCTCGGCCTCGCTCTGACGAGACGGCTCGTCGAGCTGCACGGGGGGCGCGTCTGGGCGGAAAGTCAAATAGGAAAAGGTTCAAAGTTTTTCTTTACGGTACCGCAATAATGGATTCTCCGAAGGACTCCGGCGAGAGCCAGGAAAAAAAATACACGATAAAAAAGAGCGTCGTCGGCGAGGCCGAGCGTCGCGTCTTCAAGATAAGATATGAACAGGACCTGAACCCCGACCAGCTTGAGGTCGTTAAGACGATTGACGTACCCGTACTTGTAATCGCCGGCGCAGGGACGGGGAAAACAAAGACGCTGATTTATCGCGTTGCTTACCTGGTTGAATTGGGGTGCAATCCGCAGTCAATCCTTCTCCTGACTTTCACCCGCAAGGCGGCGAATGAAATGTTGAAACGCGCCGGAGCGCTGTTGAAATCGACTTCGGCAGAAGATGTGTCCGGCGGGACTTTCCACTCGTTTGCAAACATGACGTTGAGGCATTACGCGAAGGTGCTCGGATACGGCGAGCAATTCACGATCCTCGACGATTCGGACGCCGCGGACGTGGTGAGCCTGTTGAGGACGCGGCTGAGCCCCGAAAAGAAATCGCAGCGTTTTCCCAAGAAGGAAACGCTCGTGGATATCTACAGTAAATCGGAGAATACGCTCACAAAGATAGAAGAGATTGTCTTCAAGGAATATCCGAGATTCATCGAACAGATTGACGACATCCTGAAGTTGAAGAGGCAGTTCGACGACTACAAGCGTAAGTATAACCTCATGGATTATGACGACCTGCTGAAGAACCTCAAAGAGCTGCTCGCACAGAACGAATCAGTTCGCAAGGCAGTTACCGGAAAGTACGGTTACGTCATGGTGGATGAGTTTCAGGATACGAACAAAGTACAGGGCGAGATTGTCAGATACCTTGGAATGGACAAGGACAATGTCATGGTGGTTGGAGACGACGCGCAGAGCATCTACTCTTTCCGCGGCGCGAATTTCAAGAATATCTTCGATTTCCCGACATACTTCCCCAATTGCAGGATCATCAAACTCACTGAGAATTACCGTTCCAGCCAGGGTATACTAAACTTTGCGAACAAGGTGATCGACGCGGCAAAGGAAAAGTATGAGAAGGAATTGTATTCGAGGAAGAAAGCCGGGGACAAGCCGGTCATCGTCGGGACGGAGAACGAGAACGTGCAGTCGAAGTTCGTTGTCCAGAGAATACTGGAGCTCCGTGAAGCTGGTATTACGTTGAACGACATCGCGGTTCTCTTCCGCTCGTCCTACTTGTCGTTCGACCTTGAAATAGAGCTCACGCGGGCGAATATCCCGTATGTGAAATTCGGAGGCATGAAGCTCGTCGAGGCTGCGCATATCAAGGATGTTGTCGCGTTTTTGAGAGTGATTGAGAATCCTCAGGACGCTGTCGGGTGGCACCGGATCCTACTTCTGCATCCCGGCGTCGGACCGCGCGTGGCGGAAAAGGTTCTCGACCGGCTCTCCAGTGCCGGCACTGGAGAGATCGATGCTGGTGAGGGTACTCAAACGAAGATCCCTTCGAGTGCGGATGAGCTGATCGGTTTCATTACCGAGGAAGGGAAGAAGTTCTCAAAACCTATCGAGAAGGTCGAAGCGGTCCTGCGCTACTACGAACCGCTGATGCGCGACAAGTACGACGACTATGCGAAACGGGAAAAGGACCTGGTGATGTTCGCGTCGATTGCCGAACGGTACAAGTCACTGCAGACGTTTCTTGCGGATCTTGCGCTTGAGCCGCCGACCGAGAGCGTGGTCGACCTCGGTGAGAAGGATATGAAAGAGGAGCAGATCACGATTTCGACGATCCATTCCGCGAAGGGGCTGGAGTGGAACAGCGTGTTTCTGATCTGGGCGCTCGACGGGAAATTCCCCTCGATGTACGCCACTGGCGACGACGAGGCGATTGAAGAGGAAAGAAGGCTGATGTACGTGGCGTGCACGCGCGCGAAAGAGAATCTGTACGTGACTTACCCGATGAACGTATACGACCGCGAGAGCGGAAAGATCTTCACGAAGCCGAGCAGGTTCATAGAAGTGGTTCCATCTGAATTCTACGAGCGGTGGAATCTGGATTTCGAATGAATAGACATGTTGATAAAAGATGCGGCGATACGATCCTCATAACCCGAATTGTCATGTATTCTGAAGTTCTGTTTGTAATATGTACGCATCGTACTCAGTCAAGATTTATGTGTTAGCGCTTACCATTGCAAAGCATTCCTCGTACTAATCGAATGTAAGGCGAACCCGGCATTCTGTAAAGCGCCACAGCCGCCATAATGATCGATGTGGCGAGTATGCCGTAAACCGGTATCAGTAAAAAGCTGGCGATCAAAGAACCTACGCTGCCGCCGATCAAGTCGGCCGAATAAAGCCTGATTGGCGTCACTCTTCGGTCTTTGGTTTCTCTAATTGCAGCGAAGGCAAAAGTTGCCGAGACGAACGCTCCGTCAAGAACCAAAACCAGGGAAGTAGAATAAAGGCTGTGCAGAAATTCTAATCTGAGCAAGAAATATGTGGCGACGTTCAACAGTGTAAAACAAATGAGCAAAGTGACTCCGGAAAGAATCATTAGATAATTGTTTTGCGGTGAGGACTTTTCCTGATAAAATATTGAGTGCATAAACCTATCAGTCAGAAATGCACCGAGAGTCAGCCCGATCATGAAGCTCATAAGCAGGATGCCGATGTCCTGGTACAGCACCCCGCTCTTACTCTGGTAATTCAGCAATAGCAGCGTCTCCGTCACCATGCCTGTCAATCCGGCAAGCATTACAAGTGCGAATCGCCGTGCGGCCGCCAGTTTCCTGCCGACGCTTATGATCAACACGATAACTAACATAAGCCAGAAGAAAACAGAGCCTGCAAGATCAGTAATTGTCAACGCGTGAGGAGCCGGTAACTTGAAATCATTGGAGAACTTGGACAGCCAGATTGACATCGTGTACCCGTAACAGGCGGGGTGGAGGTCGGAGTTAGGGACAGGCGATCCTGCAGAAAGCATCTTGTTCACACCGACGAATCTATCATTTGTATATAGATAATTAATGTACTGCGGCGAAACGAGACGGGTCCGAATCGCCCTTTCTTTGAATCGCTCTGCAAGTCGCGCTGGATCGGTCGTCAGTGTGGATTCTGACGCGATGAAAATGTTTGTTACGCCGGGCAAGACTACTATGCTATTGAATACCGATTTTAACGCGCAGTAAATGCTGGCGTTCCTCGCTTGCATCTGCGGGGTCCACATGTTCTCCGCCGATTTAATTTCGAATGCAAGGACGCCGTCTTTATCCAGCATCATGGAACACTCATCAAAGAATTCACTGGTGTAGAAGCGGTTGTTCTGTGCCGACATCGGCTCAGGCATCGCCACGAGTATCATGTCGTATAAGCGCCGGCGATGAAGGAACTGTCTCGGGTCTTCATATATAATGTCCACTCTTTGATCGGCCAGAGAACTACCGATCTCTCTTGGCAAATGTCTGCGTACCGTCTCTATTATCTTCCTGTTTATCTCAATGTACTCGATTTTCTTCACAGGAAGCTTCAACAATTCAAGTATGATCCCTTCAAATCCGCCGCCCAAAAGCAGCACTCTCTTCGGCTTATCCAATTGCAACGTCGAGAGCTGGACAAATTCCTCGGCAGATATGCTCTGAGTCTCATAAGCAAGCGCGTCATCCTCGAAGACGCAGACTTGTCCTTCTTGTGTTGTCACAGTGACACGACTGTACGGCGTGTCCCGAGTCTCGACTAATCCGGTGTGATTCCAGGAAGTCATCCACCTGTCGATGTATGGGGAAGCTGCGAGGAGAATAACGACGCAAATGAGTCCGCCCATAGACAGAATTTTCAACACTCCGTGTCTTGGTGTCTCTTGTGGTTCAGTTCTACTATCCTTCAGGTCTCCGCTCAATCTTTCGGCTCTTGTAGCAGCTAACGTTACTATTCCGACGGCGGCTCCTGTACATATCAGTGCGGCGGAGAAATTTTGCAGACCGAAACTAAAAAAGAGAGTTGAAGATAATCCGCCGAGGACACCTCCGGCGCTCTCTATGGCATAAGCCTTTGCGAGTGACTGGCTTTCCGATACGAATCTCTTTGCGCACCATTGAAACAGGAGCCCGGACATGATGCTCAGCGGCAGCAGCGCTATCGCCAATCCTATTATCTGCTTTATGAAAGGGAGATATCCGCCCACGACGACGCCGAAGATGTTCCGCACACCGCGTATGAAACCGACATCGATTATCAGGACTGCAACGGTGACGAGCAGGAGTACGTCGATGTGCTTCTCTGCCGGCACGCTGGAGCGGCGACCAACCGCTGCACCAATCGCTGTACCAAACAGCCAGAAGCCAATCGCAAGGATGTAAATCAGTTCGATACCATAAAACGCGACATTAAGCTCCCGAAGGACTACAACTTGTCCGAGGATCGATATGAAGCCGATGGTGACCAGGTATGCGACGCCGGTTCTCACTCTTTCAATGAAACTCTGATTCGCTGAAAACATCTGCCTGGAAGGCATACAAGTCGGCCTTCTTCCAATCGCCGGCGTTCAAACCCGCTTTGTAACAAAGCTGGTCCAGAAAAACTTCCTTGCTCCATCCTGTTTCCGTGGCAACCTGTGGGAGAAACACGGCTTGTCTTTCTCCTTTTTTGATCACGACGCCGTCACGCTCGAGGACGATGTCTGCCGCGCTCCCGACTTTTGCGATAGGCGTCAGGACGGAAATCTCAATCTCGACTTGCCGCAACTCCTCTGCGCTCAGCGGGCTGAATCTTGGATCGTTGAAGGCGGCTTGAAGTGCCATGGCTCCGACGACTGTGCTCAAAGGCCTGTCCTCGGCCATGTGTCCGATGCACCCATGCAATTCGCCATTCTTTCTCAGTGTGACAAAAGCGCCGCGCTTCACTTTCAGAAATGGGTTGAAATGTCGGGGAAGGGGGACGGTTTGAGATGTGAAATATTGCTTAAGCGTTTTTCTTGCGTATCCGAGAAGTGTTCGCTTATCCGACGAATCGAGCCTGTAATCAGGATTCACAACGAGGCTGTCGACATTGGCCGGTGCGCTCGCTTTGCCTTTTCCCAAAGCGACGGCGCCGTATCCGACGACTCGATCTGCGGCGCCGAGCGGGTTGTATCCCGATCGTGGTTACCAGTCGAGCAGCTCTGATGTCAGGAGGCCGGCGACAATGAGCACGCCGCCGAAAGCACCGATGACTCCGACAAATTCTCCGAACGCGAAGAAGGCAATGACGTTTGCCAGCACAGGCTCCATGGAGAAGATGATGGCAGCCCTTACCGGTGTCGTCTCACGCTGGTATTTAGTCTGGAGATAAGTCGCAAAGACTGTGGCAAGTATCGAAGTATAAAGGAGCGCCCAGACAAAACCGACGGTGAAGTGAACATGCATCGTCTCGACAAAGGGTGCGGCTACAATTGACAAAACTGCCGTCTCCGACAATTGAAGAAACGTCAACTTTGAGACATCATATTTCTTCGAATACACATCGAGGTACACGATGTAGATTGCATACGAGATTGCACAGACAAGGGTGAGTACGTCTCCGATATTGAGTCCCTGTCCGCCGGGGGATGTGAGAAAGAAAAGCCCCACCGCTACGAGTCCGACGCCGATCAGATTGCCCTTTGTCGGCATCTTCCTTTCTATGACAGCTTGAGCTATAGGAGTGAAGGCGACGAGAAGTCCCGTTATGAATGCCGACTTGGACGCTGTGGTGTACTTCAGTCCGATTGTCTGGAACGCGAAACCGATCATCAGCAGAAGGCCGAGGAAGAGTCCGCTCACCAGCGTCCCCCTGTCCATCTTCAAATAGTTCTTCCGGTAAATCAGCGGAAATATCAGAGATGCGATGCCAAATCTTATGGCTACAAAGGTGAGCGGAGATGCGTCGGAAAGCGCAAACTTGACAACCGCGAAAGTCCCACCCCACACCAGGGTTATCGAAAGAAGGATCAGTTCGGCTCTGCGACGTCCTGACCCCGTCCCGACTTTACCCGCTTGAAAGTCAGGAGAGGGGGACATACTTCGAAATTATGTGGAACAGTTCCCGCTTATATATGATTGCTACCAATGAGATAACATAGAAGACTATGTTAATGATCATAGGCTTATCAGCAAGGATCACACCCGTCGGGTTTTCGCCGAGCCCCATTTTATGTATGAGAAATAGATACCGAAAAATTCCATAGACGACAAAGATTGTGGTAAAAATCAAAGCCTCAGTCCCGAACGCATGGACGGTTCGCTCCGAGACCGTATAAAGGGCGTAGGCAATGATTACACTTGCGGCTGAAACAGATAGGATCTGATCAATAAGGCTCAGATCGTAATCGGCAAGGACCTTTCGCGCCATTTCGCTCGAGCTTCCCTCCATCTGGACAAATTCACCCCTTCGCTTCGCGATGCCGAGAAATATCGCGATGAAGAGGGTTGTCATGATGAGCCAGCTCGAAATCTTCACATCAATAGCGTAGCCGCCGGCGAGAATTCTAAGAATGAATCCGACGGCTATTACAAAAACATCTATCAGTACGACTTTCTTCAGCGCGAAGGAGTAAAACAGGTTCACTACGACATAAGCGGAGATCGCCAGCCAACTTCCGAGCGATACCTTGCCGAGCGAAAGCAGAAGGAATGAGATGATCATCAGCGCGACCGAGGTAGCCAGTCCGGCACCAGCGGACACTTCTCCAGAAGCTATGGGGCGTTTCTTTTTGACTGGGTGAACGGTGTCCAGCTTCCTGTCCGCGATGTCGTTGACAATATAAATGGATGAGGCAGCCATACAGAATGAAAGAAACGTGAGGAACGACTGGGAAAACAACGAAACATTGAAAAGATTCTTCGAGAATATCAGAGGCACAACAACGAACACATTTTTGACCCACTGGATGGGTCTCATCAGTCTCAGGAAATTTGAGAGCCGCCTCATCAGTCCGGATTTTTGATGGAGTTCACAAGCTCAATTTAGCCAAATGGAAATGAGCGTACAAACGAAATTGTAGTTCAAGAGTAATGCCTCACTGAAAGGGTTATTTCTCTCGCAAAGGCGCCAAGAACGCAAAGAAATGTTGACGAGCGGTTCGCTTTGCGGCTTGGCGAGAAACCATAAGTGAGGGGTTACGTTCAAGAGACGCCGAATAACTTTGTTTTTTCACGAGCCGATAAATATATTCCCATAATGTTTACGACTTTCTTGTTAATGTTTTTGGTAGCGATCTTCGCCGGCTTTTTCGGAGCCCTGGTGGGGATCGGCGGCGGAATAGTGATAGTGCCCGCTTTGACTCTCCTGTTCCATCTGCCCATACACACAGCTATAGCTGCGAGCATTGTGTCCGTAATAGCTACTTCCATTGCAGGCGCACTTTCATACGTCGATCAACAAATCACAAACGTCCGTTTGGGGATGTTTCTTGAAATCTCCACGACTGCCGGGGCGCTCGTAGGAGCGTTCATCGGCGTGCTCATGCACGGTTGGACTTTGAGCCTGATTTTCGGAAGCCTGATTTTTTACATGGCGATCGTGTCGTACCGGACTCGCAAGACGGAAGACAGGCTGATAGAGTCGGGAGGGTACACCTCATCAGGCGGAGACAAGCTCTCCCGCATAATGATGCTAGAAGGATCGTATCATGACGAAGCCGCCGATAAAGAAATTGAATACCATGCGACCAAAACAGTCGAGGGAAGCCTGATCTCTTCCATTGCAGGTGTCGGCTCAGGGTTGTTAGGAATAGGCGGAGGTGTCATAAAAGTCGCGGCGATGAATTCAATGATGGGTATTCCCATGAAGGCGGCGGTCGGCACCAGCAAGTTCATGATCGGAGTTACCGCGGCTACAAGTGCAGTAGTTTACTTCATTGCAGGCGGAATCGATGTATATATCGTTGCGCCTGTCGCCCTTGGTACGATGTTAGGAGCGACCGCAGGGAGTATGGTGATGAACAAGCTTCACAGCCGGGTGATAAAAACCGTCTTCTTTCTGATAATGGTGTATCTGGGATATCAGATGATAGCTAAGGGACTGCTGACGGGATTCAACTTTAAACTCCCGGGACTCTTATGAGCAATAAAGAAAAAGTGACTCTGAAATCCGAGACCCAGTTCATTAACAGGGTAGTTGCGATAATTCTTGCTACCGGCATGTTCACTACGGTAGGATTCTATCTCATTGGGCTCATATTGCTCTTCGTAAAAGGCCGCCCGATTCCTGACCTGGCGGGTCAATATTTTCATTCATTTGGGGAATTCTTCTCATACCTTGTGACCCTCCACCCGCGAGCATTTCTCTACTTGGGCACGGTGTGTCTGATCCTGACGCCGGTCAGCCGCGTCTTCATTTCAATTATCGCATTCTGGAGGGAAAAAGACTTCAAGTATGTTGGCGTTACGGTTATTGTCTTTCTGGTGATAGTAATTAGCGTAATCATCGGAAGCGTATTCAAGATAAACGTAGGTTGAATTGCGCGACAACTCTTGACCGCTTGGAGAGGGGACATAGAATTTGGGCGGTTCCAGTGACAGACTCGGTTTTAAATTGATTTTGTCTGTTAATATTGGTAAAATGTTGTGCAATTAGGACTTACACAGATGAGAAAATCGACAAAAGTATTTGTTTGGGTAATCGGCATTGTTATTTTAGGCAGCTTATTAATAGCTCTCCTCTTTTCCGGCAGAGAAACATTTCAAAACGGGTATGATCTTTCGGGCGCTGGCGCAAAGGTGGCCGTCGTCAATTTGACCGGAACAATATTGTCTTCCAGGCAGGTCATCTCGGAACTCCAGACTGTTGCGGAGAACGCGAGTGTCAAGGCGATCGTACTTCGGGTTGACAGCCCCGGCGGTGGAGTGGCGGCTAGCCAGGAAATCTATGAGGAGGTCAAGTCGATAAGCGATACGGTTAAACCTATCGTAGTGTCAATGGGATCCCTCGCTGCCAGCGGCGGATATTATGTCAGCTGCGGTGCCACGAGAATTGTCGCCGATCCGGGGACAATTACGGGAAGCATAGGCGTAATAGCAATGTTTCCAAACTATGCCAAGCTGATGACGAAGCTCGGTCTTGAAATGGACGTCATCAAGAGCGGGAAATACAAAGACTCCGGTTCGCCATTCAGGCAGATGACGGAACAGGACAAGAAATATTTCCAAGGCGTTGTAGACAATAGTTTTGATCAGTTTCTAAATGTCGTTGCTGAGGACCGCAAACTTCCCATTGATAAGCTGAAAAAATTCGCTGACGGACGCGTGTTTACAGGGGCGCAAGCATTGAAGCTTGGATTGGTAGATACTCTCGGCTCGTTTCAAGATGCAATCAAGATTGCCGCTAATCTGGGAGGTATTAAAGGTAAGCCGGTTGTCGTCGAGCCCGCCGAACGAAGGACACTGTTTGACCTAATCTTTGGTGATTTCTTCTCGAAGCTTCATATTTTTGAAAAGGATTTTATCGAGCAACCGATCTTGCAATACAGATTTGCGCAATAGAGCAATAGAAAGGGAGATTAATGAGCGTTACTAAAGCTGACATAGTCGAAGAAATTGCCTTGCGAACGGGGTTGACGAAGATTGAGACACAAGCAGTAGTGGAGGGGTTTCTTACTTCTGTGCGGAATGCTCTGGCAGAAGGAAAGGCGATTGAGATCAGAGGGTTCGGCAGCTTTAAGATTCGCAAACGAAAGGGACGAATGGCCCGCAACCCAAAGACAGGACAGGCGTATCCTGTCAAAGAGCAATATGTCCCGTTTTTTAAAGTATCCAAAGAATTCAAGGCGTTTGTGGATGAGCATCTCGGAAAGAGCGAGCCCGGCGGCGAACAGGGGGGCGTCGAGGAGGCAACCCAGAAATGACGGCGAAGTTCTGTCCGCAGTGCGGGACCGAAGTTGCCGCCGGATTTAATTTTTGTCCGAGCTGTGGTGCCAAAATTCCTGAGGTGCCTAAAGAACCCGTCCGTGAAAATGTTGAAAAGAGAGAAGAGGCCCAGGAGGAACTCGTTTGTCCTACATGCGGATTCCGAAACAAGATTACTTCGCGGTCCTGCGAATCTTGCGGGACGTTTCTCAGTGGGGCAAGAAAGGAACCGAGAGAACATCGGGAGAAGGAAGAGGCTGTCCCGCGCGAGACGGTCGAACCGAAACGGCCTGACAGAAAGCAGGTTCAACACAAGCAAGGTCAAAAACAAGCCAGAAAGAATGAAAGTAGACCGCGCAGTTCCCAGCCGTCATCAGCTGCCGGCAAAAAGATTCGCCTCGAGCCTTATCAGATCGCCTCGATCGCAGCTGCGATTCTCCTTGGCGCGATTCTCGTGTACGGACTAATGAGTTCGAAGCCGAATGCCACTTCACAGAATTCTACCGGGGCGACTTCGCAGCAACAGGGGACATCGTCAGGCCAACCAAGTGCAGACGTTCTCCATGAGATTAATCGTTTGAGAGAAGTGATCGACAAAGATCCTTCGGATCTCGAATCTACGTTGAGGCTTGCCAATATGCTGCAAGACAACCAGATGTATGATCAGGCGGCGATATATTACAAGCGTTATCTCGGAAAGAAATCGAAAGATGTGAACGCTCGCGTCGACTACGGTGTGACTCTCTTTGAGGGCGGGCATACGCAGGAAGCTCTCGGCGAGCTGCAGGAAGCTCTAAAAATGGATCCGCAGCATCAAATAGGATGGTTCAATATTGCGGTGGTATATATGAACCTTGGAGAATTCGACAAGGCAAACGATGCCCTCAGGAAGTGTGTGAAAATAGACCCCAACACTGATATTGGTAAACGAGCGCAACAAACCTTAGTACAACATGCAAACATCGGCAATCAGGAGGTGAAGTAGAATGCCAAGTGGTAAAAAGCGAAAACGCCACAAGATGGCAACCCACAAGCGCAAAAAACGTCTCCGCAAGATGCGTCACAAGAAAAAGATTCGTTAATTCTTAATTGATTCTTGCCCCGGTCCGTCCATTCTTCGACGACGGACCGGGGAGCGTCTTCATAAACTCACAAGGGACGGAAAACATTGCAAATAATCAAACGAGTTTCTCTTTTCCTTTTTGTATCTGTCTCCCTGACCTTACTCTCCCAGGCTGCTTTTGGATGGGGATTCTGGGCCCACAAGGTTATCAACAAGGAAGCGGTTACCCTTCTGCCGGAACCGTTGCGAGAATTTTATGCGGCAAATTTGGAATACGTTATGGCTCACGCTTCCGATCCGGATCTTCGCAGGGATATCGTTAAGAATGAGGGATACTATCATTACATGGATATGGACCGGTATGGGACTTATCCTAATTTCAAGGTACCGCTCAAATATCACGAAGCCGTGAAAGAATACGGCGAAGAAACAGTAATGAAAGATGGAATGGTTGCATGGCGGGTCGGATGGGACACCGACAGCCTGACGGCAGCCATGAAAGCTCACGACGTACCACTCATCCTTCATCTCTCTGCAGACCTCGGTCATTATGTAGCCGATATGCATGTACCCCTTCATGCTACAAAGAATTACGACGGGCAGTTTAACGGGCATATAGGAATTCATTTTCGATGGGAGACGGGCATACCCGCACACTTCGGGAAGAGTTATTCGTTCTCCGGTATCGGTGATGCTGTTTATATCAGGCACCCGGTTGAACACGCACTCAAGATTCTAACATATAGTTACTCTCTTCTGGACAAGGTGTTCGCAGCCGACAGCATCGCAAAGGCCGGTATCCCCAAGGATAAACTGTACCGGGTCGAGCAGAGGAATGGCCGGAAAGAATATATTTACTCCGACGAGTATTACGATAAGTTTAGTGCTGCACTTAACGGTATGGTGGAAGCCCAGATGCGAGCCGCCACTCGGGCAGTTGCCTCATACTGGTACACTGCGTGGGTAAACGCAGGCAAACCAACGCTTGGTAAGGACTGACGAAAAATGAAATCGAAACATGTTCCAAATAGAATATACCTCAGCGAACGAGAGATTCCGAAGAAGTGGTACAACATCGCTGCCGACCTGAAGGGAAAAATGCTTCCGCCTCTCGACCCGCAGACCCAGCAGCCGATTTCACCCGACAGATTGGGAGCAATATTCCCGCAGAGGCTTATCGAGCAGGAGGTTACCCAGGAGCGGTTCGTAAAGATTCCCGATGAGATCCTGAAAATATATCTGAAATGGCGTCCCACTCCTCTGGTCCGTGCGCGCGGATTGGAGGAATTGCTTGAAACACCTGCTCACATCTATTTCAAGAATGAGAGTGTCAGTCCGACGGGGAGTCACAAGTCTAACACGGCCATCGCGCAGGCCTACTACAATAAATTGGAGGGCGTTAAGCGGCTGGTGACCGAGACCGGCGCAGGACAATGGGGAAGCGCGCTGTCCATGGCCTGCAATTATTTTGAACTCGGCTGCAAAGTCTTCATGGTCAGGTCTTCTTATAACCAGAAGCCCTATCGCCGTGCTATGATGCAACTTTGGGGAGCTGAAGTCACCGCCAGTCCGAGTGAGGAGACAAAAGCCGGGAAGGAGCTCTTCGAGCAAAATCCGGATTCTCCCGGTAGCCTGGGAATGGCAATCAGCGAGGCGGTGGAAGTCGCAGCAAGCGATCCTGAGACCAAGTATTCGCTGGGAAGCGTTCTTAATCACGTCCTTCTTCACCAGACTGTAATCGGCGAAGAGACGCTGAAGCAGCTCGAGAAGGTTGATGAATACCCCGACACCCTTATAGGATGTGTCGGCGGCGGTTCAAATTTCGGAGGATTTTCTTTCCCGTTTATTCGGGAAATACTGGAGGAGAAGTCGAGAGCCAAGGGAATGCGGGTAATCGCCGTTGAGCCGACAGCTTGCCCCACCCTGACAAGAGGCGTGTTTACATACGATTTTGGAGATACTGTCGGTTTGACTCCGCTCTTATCAATGCACACACTCGGCCATGCCTTTGTTCCGCCTGCAATTCACGCCGGAGGTCTCAGGTACCACGGTGTGGCCCCTCTCGTTTCAGTTCTCGCCAACAATGGCTTAATTCATCCTGTGGCGTATTCTCAAAACGAGGTGTTCGACGCAGCACTGAAGTTTGCGAAGAGCGAGGGAATCATTCCTGCACCGGAGTCATCGCATGCGATCCGTGCCGCCATCGACGAGGCACTTCGCGCTAAGTCTGAAGGAAAAAAAGAGGTCATAGTCTTCAATTTGTCCGGACACGGTTATTTCGACATGAGCGCTTACGACGATTACTTGCAGGGACACCTGGCTGACAGCACGATTGACGAGGATGAGCTTCAGAAGACGCTGAATCAACTTCGGCATCAGTCTGTTTCCGAATAGAGGTTTTAGTTTCACCCGGAGTCTACCAAGTTAAGGTTAGATAATGTCCTGCGATCATTCGCCTAACGCCTCCTTTTCTTGATTTTTACCGTAGCCGATGATAACTTGAAATTGAGATTAAAATAACAGGAGGTGTATCATGGCACACGAAGAAGATGGTTTTGCAAAAGGCTTATTTCTAGGATTCATTGCAGGGAGTGCCATCGGGGCGGTTACAGCGCTGCTTCTTGCACCTAAATCCGGCGAAGACCTTCGCAAGGATATTCAAAAGAAATCCACCCAACTGAAGGAAACCGCGCAGGCTCAGCTCCGGCAGGCACGGGCAAAAGCCGAACAGCTCGTTAACGAGGGGAAAAAACGATCTGACGAAATAGTCGGTCAGGCAAAGCAGCTCGCCGGGTCGATTGTGTCTGATGCTGAAAAAGTTCTCGATCAGGCAAAGGGTGAAGGGGGCAAGTTCAGAGCTGCTGTCAAAGCGGGGGCCGACGCGTTTAAAGAGGAACGGGGCAAAAACAGTTAGGGGGATGTCGTGGAGACATTGTTTTTAATAGCTGCTTCGATTGCCCTGCTTGCGATCGCTGCCGCGGGTATTTATTCAATAATACTGATGAAGGACACGAAACATGTTCTCAATCAGATAGAGAGTTCCGTTAGAGAAATTTCGGAAGTCTCAGCACCTCTTCTGCAAAACTCCGGCGTGATCACGGGCAAGATCAGAGAAATCGTTGAAAACGTTGACGGCGAAGTCACTAACGTCAAAGGGGCGTTGGATTCGCTCGTGGGCGCAGTTAACGATCTAGTCGAACTGGAGCGAAGGGTCAAATCGAGAATTGAAGATCCGGTTATGGAAACCGCCGGTTACGTCGCCGCTTTAGCCAAAGGAATCAAGACTTTCTTGCGAGTTCTAAAAAGCTAAACTGAAAGGAGCTGCACGTGAAGGAATACGTCTCATCCAATCTAAGAAACATTGCTTTAGTTGGCCACGGCGGATCCGGAAAGACCACCTTCGCTGAGGCAATTCTTTTTTCTGCCGGTGTGACCAGCCGTATGGGCTCCGTCGCCGAAGGGAATACGGTTTCCGATTATAATCATGATGAGATAGAGAGGAAAATTTCCGTAAGCACCTCACTTCTCCACGCTGAGTGGCGTGATCTGAAGTTTAACATAGTCGATCCTCCGGGCTATCCTGATTTCATGGGAGAAGTGGAGGCCGCGCTTCGTGTCTCGGATATCGCGATTGTCCTCATGAAATCGGTCGAAGGTATTGAAGTAGGTACCGAAATTGACTGGGCTTTTACAAAAGAATATAAGAATGCAGCCTTTCTGGTCGTCGATAAGATCGATGCGGAGCATTCGAAATTCGAGAGGGTATTACAACAGATTGGCGACAGGCTGACACACGACGCCGCCGTAATCCAGTTCCCCCTTAACGAAGGGATCGGCTTTAACGGGGTGGTTGATGTCCTTAAGATGAAATTGTTGAAATTTGATTCAAGCGACAGGGGAAAATACGTAGAGGATGATATACCCGCATCGGCCAGGGAAACTGCCGATAAATATCGCGAGGAACTGATAGAGAAACTCTCGGAAACGGACGAGAGCCTTCTTAATGCATTTCTCGAGAACGGCGCGTTGACTGATGAGCAGATCCGGTCGGGATTGAGGAAGGCTCTAATCGAGAGGAAAATATTCCCCGTCTTTGCCGCCGCGGGTCAGCAGCTCGTCGGTGTTACTTCAATCCTGGATTTTATCGCTGAGTACGCCCCTTCGCCGGATGTTGCCCCTGAGGCCCTCGGTTACAAGGCAAATGCTTCTCGCGAAGAGATCAAAGTCAAATGCGACCCTGGAGCGGATACCGCACTGTTCATCTTCAAGACCATTTCGGAAAGAAACATCGGAGAACTTTCTCTCTTCAGGGTCTATTCCGGAATCGTGATGCCCGGAATGGATCTGGTCAACCAGGTAAATGGGAAATCGGAACGTCTGGGCACTCTCTATGTCCTTAACGGCAAGGACAGGAAAGAAATATCAAAGGTCATTGCCGGCGACATCGCCGCCGTCGTGAAGCTGAAGGATACACACACCAACAATACCCTGAGCGGCAAAAATTCTTCGATTGTCATGAAGAAGATTGAATTCCCGGAACCCATTATGAGGGTGGCTATAGTCTCGAAGAACCGTCATGATGAGGACAAGGTCGCCTCCGGGTTGCACGCGTTACACGAGGAAGATCCTACGTTTCTTGTTGAAGTGGATCCTGAACTAAGTCAGACGGTTCTCAGCGGGCAGGGCGAGATGCATCTCCAGGTTGTTACGAAGCGGCTCAAGGAACGTTACGGAGTCGAAGTCGATATGGTCGAGCCGGATATTCCTTACCGTGAAGCCATAAGAGGCGTGGCGGCAGACTCCGAGTATAAGCACAAGAAGCAGTCGGGCGGACGCGGACAGTACGGTCATGTGCACGTGAAACTCGAACCGCTGCCCAGGGGCGCAGGATTTGAATTTGTGGATGCCGTTGTTGGAGGAGTGGTACCCGGCAGGTTCATCCCGGCGGTCGAAAAGGGTGTAGTCGAAGCAATGGAACGGGGGGTAATATCCGGACACAAAGTGGTCGATGTCAGGGTGACTCTTTTCGATGGTTCATCCCATCCCGTAGATTCCGACGAAATTTCATTCAAGATCGCGGGCTCTATGGCTTTCAGGAAAGGATTCAAGGAGGCTAAGCCGATTCTTCTTGAGCCGATTTATGAGCTCGAAGTTCTCGTACCTGATGAGCACATGGGAGATATCATGGGCGATATCTCCGGCAGGCGCGGCAAGATACTCGGTATGGAAGCCGAAGGGACCAACCAGAAAATTCGCGCTCAGGTTCCACTGAAAGAGCTGTACAAATATGCCAATATCCTGAGAAGTATGACGCAGGGACGGGGCGTCTTCAGGCAGAAGTTCTCACACTATGAGGAAGTTCCGAAGGAAGTTGCCGAGAAGATTATAGCAAATGCACAAAAGGAGAAAGTTGAACAAGAGTAGGTACCGGTGTTAAAGCCCGAGTCCTCATATCGACATTCAAGATCTGAAATTTAGAATTTAAACTTATGGAACGATTGTGGTCGCCATGGCGGTCTAAATACATCGAGTCTTTCTCCAAGAAGGAGAACGGCAAAGAAAATGTCTGCGTGTTCTGCGAGAAACTCTCTGAACACGACGACGAAAAGAATCTTATCATATCCCGCAGCGCGCTATCGGCAATTGTCATGAACATATACCCGTACAACAGCGGCCACCTGATGATTGTGCCGATTGCTCACAAAGGCTTTTTTGAGGACCTGACCGACGAAGAAAGTACCGATGTAATGCGTCAGGCACGAATTGCCATCAAGCTGCTTCGCTTGACATCACATCCTGAAGGTTTCAATTTCGGCGCTAATCTTGGAAGAGTGAGCGGTGCCGGAATCGATGAACATGTCCATTTTCACGTCGTGCCGAGATGGAACGGGGACAGTAACTTCATGCCGGTGCTTGCAGATACGAAGGTAATCTCAGAGGGCCTGCAAGATACTTTCAGGAAGCTGACGGACGCCCTTGCCGCTATAAAATCCTAGCTCCCGGACGTAACAGCAGATAGAGATCTCTTTTCACTGTTCAGGCTCCGCGAGCGGAATTCTTTCCGCCTGCGGGCGGAACTGTGGGTCAAAATGGCTAAATTGTGGTGTAATCCAAGCTTGAATCAGAAGGATGATGACAAAGAGAGTCCTGTTCATATTCGGTACGAGACCCGAGGCTATAAAAATGGCCCCGCTCATAAATGAGATCCAGAAATCGGGCAAATTCGAGGCGCGAATCTGCGTAACCGCACAACACCGCCAGATGTTGGATCAGGTACTGGAAATTTTCCGGATAAAGCCCGACTACGATCTCAACATCATGACCTCCAATCAAAGCCTGTTCGACATAACTGCAAGAATCATGTCGAAGCTGCAGGAGGTTCTTGCGACGGAAAAACCGGATCTGGTCATGGTGCAGGGAGATACTACTACGACTTTCGCCGGCGCTCTCGCGGCCTATTATGCTCGCACAAGAGTGGCGCATCTCGAAGCCGGGCTGAGAACGAACAACAAATTCGCCCCTTTCCCGGAAGAGATTAACAGAAGGATGACAAGCGTTATAGCCGATATCCACATGGCCCCCACGCAATGGTCATGCGACAACCTTATCAGGGAAAACATACCGCTCGAGAGTATCTTCGTAACGGGCAACACGGTAATAGATGCGCTCTTCCACGTTGTAGATTTGCTTAGAGATTCAAAGCCAAACTATGACCGGCTGTTTAAAGGCGTGGATTTTGGCAAGAAGGTGGTACTCATAACAGGTCATCGCAGAGAGAATTTCGGAGAGGGGTTTCGAAATATATGTGAATCGATTAGGGAGCTGGCACTGAAGTTTGGCGACGTCGAGTTTCTTTATCCTGTTCACTTCAATCCAAACGTGCGCAAGCCGGTCAATGAGATCCTTCACGGGATCGGCAATGTCCATCTGGTCGAACCACTTGATTATGAGCCGTTCATATATGCGATGGATAAATCGTACATGGTTCTGACGGATTCGGGTGGGGTTCAGGAAGAAGCCCCGTCGCTCGGAAAGCCTGTGCTGGTGATGCGCGATACAACAGAGCGCCCTGAGGCGGTAGAAGCCGGAACCGTTAGACTGGTCGGAACGGACAAAGGGAAAATAGTCGACGGCGTTTCCTCTCTTCTGGAAGAGAAGGATGTGTATGCGAAAATGAGCCGGGCGCACAACCCATATGGCGACGGCAAGGCATCGGAAAGAATCGTCGGAATACTAGACAAATATTTCGGTAAAATGAACGCATGAGAGGAAGCGGCCATAGTGAAGAGTAAGAAGTTTGACCTTGTGATTTTTGATCTTGACGGAACACTGGCGGATACGAGCCAGTTAATTTTTGACAGCTTCAATTTCGTTATGCGAAAATATAAATCGTTGGAGCTGACGCCAAGGGAAATAATGTCCTATTTCGGGCCGCCGGAAGAGATAGCAATAAAGAACATATTGGGTGACGATGACTTTGATACTGTATGGCATGACTATCTGAGTTTTTACGAGACCCATCTCTGGCAGTCGCGGCTCTTTGCAGGAATACCGGAATTGACGAAAGATCTGAAGAGATCCGGGATACATATGGCGATCTTTACCGGGAAGGGGAGCAGTACGACCGAGCTGACCTTGAAGTACCATGGGCTGAAGGAAATGTTCGACATAATCGTTACGGGTTCTGTGGTTGCGAACCATAAACCGAATCCGGAAGGAGTCCAACTTGCACTCAGGCAACTTGCAGTCGAATCTTCCAGGGCCGTGGTGGTTGGTGACTCTCTGTCGGACTACAAGGCTGCCTCCTCAGCGGGAACTCATTTTGTCGCGGCCTTGTACGACGGCCTTGCGAAGAACCGGTTCGATGATATCGATTGTGTCAAGGTTTCCTCGGTGGAGGAACTCTCAATCGTCCTCTTAGACGGAAGTGTTCAAAACGGTAAGCGATGAATTTCTCCCAATTTGACAGATATTCTCGGTACCTCGCGGGAGCAGCCTTGTTCATAGCGCTTCTGACGTATTGGCGATTTCGCGGGATTGAATTGTCTGCTGTGTTTGCCTATGTGGCACAGCAGGATGTGATTCGTTCGGCGATGTTCCAGAGTCTCGCTTCGAGCCGTTCGATCTTCTGGGATTTCTTCGGCTTGATAAATAAGATTGTAATGCCCCACTCAATTGCATTTCTAAGGATCGTCGGCGCCATAGTGATGGTGATAAATTTCGTCCTCCTTTACAAGCTGATAAATTATATGCTTGGACAGAAATTCTGGGGTTTCCTTGGTGTGTTCCTTGCCGCGTTATCACCCTTCGCCGTAGTCGCGGCTGTGTCAGGAGGATCGGCGGCAGTTGCTGCTGCTATCGCAACGCTCTTCCTGATGGCTCTCTATCGAAACGAGTACATCTTTGGAGGAATTCTGGCCGGAGCTGCTTTCGCGGCCAATCTTCCCGGATTGATTATGTTTCTCATTGTGATTCTCGATCTTCTTCAGAATCTGGAGGACAGAAGCAAATTAATTCAAAGACTGCTGTCGGCAGCGGCCGGATTCTTCGCGGTCGGATTGCTCGTTTTTTTATATTCGGTCTATTCGGGAAATTCCGGAATTTTTTCGATACCGCTTGGTGAAAATGATTTGAAATGGACTTTCGTAGGTGTTGTTCCGATGATAGTTGTAAACATATTGAACTTCGCCGGGATACTCTACTTGATTGTAAAGAAACGATACGACGTTTACAAAACACACTTCCACACTTTAATGATGTGGATTACATCCTGTGCCTTGTGCATTGTCCAGCCTTCCACGCTGAATCTTCTCTTTGCGCTCACTGTTTCTTCAGTATTAGGCATGTTCTTCTTACAGGGGTTTGCTTCACTCTGGAAAGTCAAGCTGGTCTCTCAGGAGACATTCGTCTTTCTATTCGTCGTGCTGTTCCTTTTCAGCGATGTTTATGCTAATAATACTTTCCTCAAGGACGTCGTGTTGGCAGACAGTCTTCAGAAGAACGAGGCGATTGAAGAAGTAGTAGCTTCGATCCTGCCGGTAAAGGGGAATTCCTTGCTTGTAAGCAATTTTGCTCCTGCAGAATTGTCTGTCAAACTCGGAAGGGCTGTGTACGCTGTCGAAGGCGAACCACTTCCGGTAGGGAATCCCTTAGGTGCCGGCTACTCGACGATCTTTGTGACCAGAAGGAAGTCGAAAGTGGATAGCCTTTCTGGAAACTGCAGGAATCTGTTCAGCACAAGTTACATGGAGAACAAGCAGGACTATTTCGTTCAAGTTATAGAATGCAGAGAAGATAAATGAATGACAAAGTAAATGTGGGTGTCATCGGCGTCGGACATTTAGGTCAGACTCATGCACGCCTCTTTCGACAGGTTGCGTCTGCGAACCTCGTCGGCGTGTTTGACGTCGATGGTGCGAGGTCGGAAAGCATCGCTTCCGAATTGGGAATAAGAGCCTTCGGTTCGGTTGACGAACTGGCGAAGGCGGTCGATGCCGTATCTATAGTTGCTCCAACGAGTTTTCATTACGAGCTGGCGGCCGGACTCATTAACGATGGCAAACATTGCTTCATTGAGAAGCCGATAACATCTACTGTGGAAGAGGCTGAGGCAATCTGCAGGCTCGCGAGTGAAAAGAGAGTCAAGGTGCAAGTTGGACATATAGAAAGATTCAATCCTGCTGTTCTTGCGCTCTCCCATTTGAAACTCGAGCCGATGTTTATCGAGTCGCACCGTCTCGCCCAGTTCAAGCCTCGCGGAATCGATGTAGCGGTCGTCCTCGACTTAATGGTCCATGACATAGACCTCATCCTCAGTTTTGTGAACAGCCCGGTTACGAGTATCGATGCGAGCGGCGTAGGCGTGATTTCGGATACTGTCGATATTGCGAATGCGCGGATCAGGTTCGCGAACGGGGCGGTCGCGAATTTGACCTCGAGCAGGATCTCTCAGCATCAGATGAGAAAGATGAGACTGTTTCAACGTGATACGTACATTTCTATCGATTTTGCCGAAGGAATGGCCGAAGTGTACAGGGCTGTCAAACCGGGCCATCCGGCAGCGGTCGGACTGAATCTCGGCACGATAGGCATCGGAGAGTCGACCCGCGTGGTAACTTATGAACAACCGGAGCCGCCACAGGTAAACTCACTTAAGATGGAGCTTGAGCTTTTTGTAAAGAGCATTATCGACAACACGCCGACTGCGGTGAGTGCTGAGGAAGCGACGAAAGTCCTGGCCGTGGCTGATTCGATAGTGAAGCAGATAGAAGAGTCGAAGAAATCATTGGTTTATTGACAAGTAAGTTACTTAGTCATGTAATTAGGTGCCTGTGTTGTCGAGTGCGCTGCAGTCGCGCAAGCTTAAAAGAAGTTACGCCGGCAGGCGTTATTGCCGACAACTCTGGAATCATTATCATTACTCCGGACTGCATGATTTTTTGAACGAGATTTTAGAGAATAAATGACTGAACTGAAGACTTTAAATATAAATGAACCTATCCTCTTAAGAATCGGAGAGCTTGCCGATAGTTTAGGTATACAAGCCTTTGTTGTCGGCGGCTACGTGAGAGACTTGCTCCTTGGAACGGTCAGCAAGGACATCGACGTAATGGTGATTGGGGACCCGATAGCGTTCTCGCATGAAGTAGAACGAAAATTGGGCGCGACAGGGTTGGTCATCTTCGAAAAATTCAGGACAGCCCAGATGACGGTCCAATCGCTAGCCGACGCAAACGCAACCGGGAGCACGCTGGTTAAACTTGAAATCGTAGGCGCCCGCAGGGAGAGCTATGACGCTTCCTCGAGGAAGCCGCAGGTTGAGGAAGCCACGCTCGAAGAAGATCTCTCACGCCGTGATTTCACGATGAATGCCATGGCGGTCAGCATCAATCAGGACGAATCGCGTTCGGGCGGATACGCCTTTGGCGAGTTGGTGGACCCGTTCGACGGAGAACAGGCGCTTTCGCAAAAGATCATAGAGACGCCGCTCGAACCACAAGACACCTTCAGTGAGGACCCGCTGAGAATCTTGCGCGCGATACGTTTTGCTTGTAGGTTCGAATTCTCTATCTCCAACCGCGTACGCAAAGCTATCGTGAAAATGAGCGAGAGGCTCCGCATCGTTTCTCAGGAAAGAATTACCGACGAATTTATGAAGGTGTTGTCGGCCGCGCACCCGTCAGTTGGATTAAAGCTGATGCAGGATACCGGCGTGATGAAGATAGTCTTTCCTGAAATTAGCGACTTGCCGGGAGTAGACCAGAGACAGGATCATCATCATAAGGATGTTTTTCTGCACACGCTCAGTGTCGTGGACAATCTTGCCCGGAGCTCGGACAACGTGTGGCTGCGATTCACCGGATTGGTACACGACATTGCCAAACCTGAGACAAAGAAATTTGTAGAAGGTGTCGGCTGGACATTTCATGGTCACGATGAGATAGGTGCACGGTGGATGAAGAAGATTTTTCAGCGCATGCGCCAGCCGATGGATAAACTCCCGTACGTGGAGAAGCTCATCCGTCTTCACCTCAGGCCGATGTCGCTTGCGGTGGAGGGTGTCACCGATTCTGCCGTCAGGAGACTCCTTTTTGAGGCTGGTGAGGATTTTGAAGATCTGATGAGACTTTGCCGCGCAGACATCACGAGCAAAAACAAAGACCTGATTGCCGAGTACTCGCGAAATTATGAGCTCGTCGAGCTTCGTGCAAAAGTAGTGGAAGGGAAGGATCGGATTCGGAATTGGAAACCGCCGATAAATGGCGACGAAATAATGGAAATGTTCGGTATTAAACCCGGCAGAGAGGTCGGCGTCTTAAAAAAGGCTGTTGAAAGCGCCGTTCTGGATGGACTAATACCAAACGATCATGATGCCGCCGTAGATTACCTGAAGTCAAACCAGTCAAAATTGTTGTCGGGAAAATGAAACAGTCTCACGGCTAGTCCGTCTAAATTAAAGAGGTATAATTAAAAGCTGTTTTTTTCTTCAAATTCTGAGGAGTTGTTAAATGTTTAAGAAACTTGTGGCTATTAGTGTATTTTTTGCACTTGCCCCGTTTGTATTCGGACAGCAAGATAACATTCCGAAGCAGTTGACCCTCCACGATTGCATCGGGATTGCTATGCAGAGAAACTCAGCCCTTCTGCAAGCCAAGTTCCAGTCTGAGAGTCAAGATGCAAGAGTGATGACTGCCTACGGAGGTCTCTTGCCTGATCTCAGCGCCTCCGGTCAGTTCGCCTACCAGTATAACCAAATCAAGAGTGGTGTTTCAGTCGGCGGAGTCTTGATTCCCCTGACTGCAACTTCCACCTCACGCAGGTACTCCGCGGGTGTCGATGCAAGCTATACCCTGTTTAACGGTTTTGCAAACTATGCTGCGGTGAACCAGGCAAACTCCTCGAGTCAATCCGCAAATCTGGGTTTCAAACGGTCGAAACAAACAGTAATCAACCAGACGACTCAGAATTATCTGGCTGTCTTCAATGCACGAGATCAATTGAAAATAAATGAAGACAATCTCAAGAGAGATCAGCAGCAGCTGGAAAGCATAAAGGAGCAAAACAGTGTAGGCTCTGCTTCACTGGCGGATGTGTACCAGCAACAGGCTATAGTCAGTAATGATGAATATTCACTCGTGCAGGCAAAGAATACATACGACCAGTCGCAAGCGAATCTGAAGTTCTTCCTAGGTATCCCGGTAACGGACAGCGTAGATTTTGTAGACACCGGTATAAGCAGCGAGATCGATACTACTCAGTTCGCGCGCGTAAATGAAAATTTCAGTAATTCCGCTATGCTCATAGAAAAGGCCCTTCAGTCACGTCCGGATTATCAGGCCGCGATTGAAAATGTAAACGCATCCAAGTCTTCTCTAAGCATTGCCAAGGCAGCGTATTCTCCGACAATAAGTGCATTTGGCAGCTATGGAATAAACGGGCCTCAGACAAGTGAGATCAATCAGAACAAGAGCTTTTACGGCGGACTCAGTCTTGCACTTCCCATTTTCAACGGTTTTCAAACTCAGACGAACATTCAAGTTGCGGATGTCAACCTGAAATCCGCGAAACAGAATCTCGAAAATGCACGGCGGCAAGTTCAATTGGATGTTTACCAGGCTCTGCTAAACCTTCATGCCGCTGAGAAGGGATACGAGGCTGCAGTAAATGCAGTGGTATTTGCAAAGATCAATCTTGAAACTGCGCAGGAAAAATATAAAATCGGAAGCGCCACGCTGCTGGACGTGCTCACGGCTAATGCGCTATATACACAGGACTTGTCCAATCGGGTAGTTGCAGCTTATACTTATATTCAAGCCAAGCAACAAGTCGAGTATGCTATCGGAACAATAAACTACTGAGGCAAATAATGGCAAAGAGTAAGAAGAAAAAAAGAATTTTTGTATTATCGGGTGCAGGGCTGCTATTAGTAATTCTCATAGCTGCCATAGTCATTGGCGGTAAGAAGGAGCCAGTGATTGTAGTTCAGACGGAGAAGGTTGCACGACGCACGATTACGCAGGTAGTCACCGCTTCCGGTCAGGTAGAACCTAAGGACCTGGTTGCAATCAGCCCGGAAGTGTCGGGTGAAATTGTCGATCTTCCGGTTGTGGAAGGACAGAGAGTTACTAAGGGGCAGGTCATCGTGAAGATACGCCCGGATAACTATATTGCGCAGCTTCAGCAAAGCGAGGCGGGTCTGCAGTCAATGCTTGGTGCCGAGCAGCTTGCAAAAGCAAACTATGATAACTCCGCGTCCACTTACAAGCGCGCGCAGGAACTCTATGCCAAGAAACTGATGAGCCAGCAGGATCTCGAAACCCAGAAGACCGCATATGAAGTCAACAAGGCTTCGCATGAGTCGGCGAAGGCGAATGTCGATCAGGCCCAGGCGGAACTGGCGGTCGCGCAAGACAACCTTAGGAAGACAACTATTCATTCTCCCATGAACGGACAAGTCACCGTCCTGAACTCAAAGCTTGGAGAAAGGGTTGTCGGAACCAGTATGATGGCTGGTACAGAGATAATGGACATTGCCGACATGAAGACGATGGAAGCCCAGGTTAATGTTGACGAGAACGATGTTGTCCTCGTCGCGGTAGGCGACACGTCGATTCTGTCGGTCGACGCGTTTCCAAACAAGAAGATCAAAGGTGTCGTGTACCAGATCGCGACTTCCGGTACTACAACCGGTGCGGGAACCCAGGATCAGGTCACGAATTTCCTTGTGAAAATAAGAATCATCGACCCGACCATCGTAGATCTTAAACCTGGCATGTCGGTGACGGCTGATATTCAGACAGCGACTCATCAGAACGTACTGTCGGTGCCGATCCAGAGCGTCACCATCAGGTCGCTGAAAGCTCAGGAAGGAAGTAAGGTCGCAGGTGCGAGCGCCGGCACAAACAACAAGGCAAAACAGGGCAGCAACCGCGAAAGAGAGCAGGAAGTTGTGTTCGTTGTCAAGAACGGTGTTGCGAAGGCCGTACCCGTGAAGCGTGGGATCAGCGATGACAACTTTGTTGAAATCACTTCCGGTGTGGACGCAGGTGAAGAAGTCGTCAGCGGCAGTTTTGTAGCGATCAGCAGGGAGCTTAACAACGGTTCTAAAGTCAGGGTAGAAAACAACAAGATGGTTGCAATGCAGGGCGTCGGAGGCTAATCATGAAAGTCATTGAGCTAGTTAAGGTTAACAAAGTATATGACATGGGTGCCGAAGTACAGGTCCAGGCGCTCAACGATATCACTCTCTCAATTGAACGCGGCGAATACGTCGCCATCATGGGGCCGTCCGGCTCCGGCAAGACGACTCTGATGAACATACTCGGATGCCTGGATACACCGACGAGCGGACTGTATCTGTTCGACGGGACCAACGTTAGTGAAATGGACGACAATGAGCTTGCCAAGATCCGTAATCAGGGAATTGGCTTCGTCTTCCAGACATTCAATCTGATACCCCGATCAGATGCTCTTCACAACGTGGAGCTCCCGCTCATTTATAGCGGCGTTCCTGTGTCGGAGCGCAAGGAGAGGGCCAGGTCTACTCTTGAAATGGTCGGACTCGGCGAGCGTATCCATCACAAGCCGAATGAGCTGTCCGGCGGTCAGCGCCAGCGCGTTGCCATTG
>JAMCXB010000002.1 GCA_023480735.1 Bacteroidota bacterium
TTCCTGGGTAGACTTACCTGCCAGCTGGGCAGCCAAATCTTTAGCCTTCTGAGAAAGAACGACTGCGTCCTTCTTCTTGCTGGAAGTCGACGAGGTGCTTCCGGTAGAGTTCTGCGTCTGGGTCGCCGACGCAGCTGCAGCGCTTCCTGCACTGACTGGATTTACTCCCATTTTCCTTGACTCCTATGTTTTAATGGAAGGAACTGTGTGGCCATGTGCTGATTGGCCGTGTATTATTATATCGACATTAAAGTGTTGATCTTGAAGAATTGCGGCAAAATGTCGCGAGCTATCGGCTACTACCCTGTTGATTCCAGGCCGATAATTTCAAATCGCTCAACCCGTCGGCCTAATCCACAAACCGAGAGAACAGAAAAACGCGGTTAGAGTCTTAGGCCGGACCTAGTTCACTTTCAGCATCATCCACTTTCCGGTTATTGCGCCATCAAGCATGTCCTGAACGAGGAGGTTCCAGCCGACAAATCCGGTAAATATATGATTCGGTGACTCCTCCGCTGTTGGAGCGAGCGGCGCACCGGTATCCGCGTCGTAACACTCGTGCATCGACCCGCATGTCTCGATATCGCTGAGCACCATCTTGGCAAGTGTTGAGGCAAGCCAGACAGGCTCTCTGTAGAATCCGTAATTCCGCAGCGCGATTATGTCGAGATAGTTTGCGTTTATCCAAATCGGTCCCTGCCAATTTGAATATGGGATTATCATTATCTGATTGTTGTAGTCGGGGTCCTGTTTCGACACGGAACGGAACCCATATTTCGCGAGCATATAATCTTTGTTCAGGAGGTACCTTCTTAACATCGCTCTACCTTCGGCTTCGGGAAGGATCTTCTCGAGAAGCGGGACAAAGTTCGAATAGACAACTCTCTTTATAGGTTTCCCGTCGTCGCGGCGGACATTCCAGAACGATTCATCCTTCGGAAACCACAGATAGTTCAGCATCGCCTTCTTCAACATGCCCGCTTTCTCTTTGTAGTAAGCTACATCAGACTTATGACCGAGCTTCTTGGCAATTCCTGCCATGGCTTCGTATTCACGCAGCTGGAACGCGTTGATGTCGCAGCCCATCACCTGGTCGCGGTCGCTGTCAGCATTGCCGACTGCCGGATTATTGTCAGCACCAGATTGTATCCCGATATCCCAATAGAAAAGTCCGTACTTCGGATCGTACTCCGTCGCCTCGCGGTATGCAAGCACTTTTTTCAGCTTGTCATATATAGGTGCTATCCAGCTGAAGTCGCCCGTCCTTTTCGAGACCAGATAAGCGCCCTGCGAGAGGAACGGCTTCATCGCGAACTTCCCGAATATCGGACGCGGACCTTTTGTGGTTATGCAGCCGGAGACGTAGCCGCTGGAATCGATGGAGTGAGAGAAATTCAGCACCCACCATTTGAGATACTTTGCGTTGTCTTTCTCCTGATTCATCAGGTGGTTCCCGATGAAGAAGCCGTCCCAGTCCCACATTTGTTTGTAGAATCCCGCCGGGATGAGGTAATCATATCTAAGGTATCCTTCGGCCGGCATTATGACCTGCGGCTGGAGGCGGGCATAGGCAGTGTCGAGCTGGTGAAACAATTGCCGGAGCTCGGTTTTTGTTGGCTCTTTCATATTCTGCTGCGCAGATGCAGGAACCGCAAACGCGGCAACACAAATTATGAAGAGAAAAAGGCCAAGCAGGTATTGAAAGCAATAGGTAGGTCGCGGACTCATCTCATGCCTCTTTGTTATCATTGTTATGACACAACTGTTGAGGACAATTTTTGAAATGAGGAGAGGAAAAGCAAATTGTAAGAGTAACCTTGTCAAAACATCGTTACCAGGGGAAATCTCGCCAGTCTCTTCCCTCCCAATTCAACACCTACCATTTCGCTTAACCAGCGGCAAGAAGCCGAGCGAAGCAGCGCCTCTTGCCGCACAAGTCGATGCCATTGTCAGATGCAGCACTTGGTTGTGCCCTAACCTGTCACTTACTGATCTCGAAATCAACGGACACAGTACCATCTGCCTCAGTTGCAGAATGCACTTTGACGTGTTCGTAGCCCAGGATAAGCGCGAGTATCAACGCAATAGCAACCGCAGTCGCAATAACGCTAATCGAGTAAGCAGCACCAACGCACAGAATGATTATGGCAATGTAGATAAGGTCATCAGCTACAACGGGGTTGGGGTACAGCATATTGGGTGCTCCCGGCAAACGTGCTCCTACAAGAGCCTTCAACGCATCCATGTTCTTGTCCGCAAACGGAAGGAACGGCATTGCATCCGGTCCATAGAGCGTGATGTGGACAGTCGGGTCCCCTCGCTCGAAAGCAGCGCGAGCCTTGACCTGGAGATCGTAGCCATCATTGCACTCCTCACCATTCACCTTAGGTTTTCGAATGCCGATACAGGACCACGGAACAACGATCGGCACGATAGCAGCCCCTGGGGGTGGTAGTGAAAAAGGTATACGCCCCGTGTCATAGCTACCTATTCGAATACGGGCCATGAGTACAAGAACGTCGGGAACCTCCACTTCCACCGTGCCCGTGAACGGCCATGGCCTTGGTACTCTGGCGGTATTTCTGTCTTTCCAGTCGCTGGAGGTCCCTTGAAGGTAACCATTATTATCGGTTGTTCCGGTAAAGATTATGTCGTCTCCGTTCCCTCCCGAATCCACATCAAAAATTTCAACCGTCGCGTTTTGCAGCGGTGATGTCCCGGGAAAACACATCACTCTTCCACGGATGTTCAACGTAGGCATTTCATTTCTCCTTTCTTGATTTGGCTGAATCGGTTTCTTAACTCGAGGGTATCCATGCATTATTGATCACTTTCATCTAAGTCATCGCACACCTCCAATCCACCCCGAAATATTAGCATGGCTATCATTCATATGGTTTCCCCATGGTATGACCAGAAAGCTCATAGGCAGGGCGAATGTCATATCCCGTTTCCAATAAATGCGTCGCAAACGAGTGCCTTGGCGTGCGGCACGCTGCTGTCTTCGCAAATCCAGCTAGGTGACTTTTCCCCCTTTTGATGCTATAGTGGGATGCCGGTAAAGCCTTGTGCCCCAGAACAAGGAGTTCCGGTTTTGTACCAATGCCCATCTTCATCGAGCCGACCGAAGAACTTGCCATTGATTCCTTTGCCGACAAATCTTCTGCCCTAATGCGATAGCCGGCTTGCCTCTGCCAGCTATGCAGGATGTTAATTGAAGATTAAAGGAAAGTCAAGCGCGCGGCGACTTTAGGTTAGAACCTTGGGGCTCACTAAAAAGCCTCTGTGTCTCGGCAGTGGTATTAACAGAAGTAGAAGAAATTCAACCATAAGAGACACGGAGACACAGAGAAAAGAGCTCTTGTTGGACACCTCGGAGTTGACCGAAGCTTTCGCTGCAGAGTAGGACAACAGTGCAGTGGTGTGCAGACTCTCTGAGCCCGCGCTGTTTCTCTCCTTTTCCTATGACACGCGGACCGCAAAGCGATAATATTATTTGGAAACGATGCCAACACGCTGCCAAATTCTCATTTGCTCGTAACGGTACGATAACAAACACACAAGTCTCTTCCCAATTCCCCTCGAAGTTCGCAAGCGGTTCCGTTGAATTTACTCGAAGACTGTCAGCAGCGTCAGACGTGCTGAAAGTATCAATTCTCATTGCGAAGAAGAATACGGGAAATCCCGCGTGAGGCCTTCTGTAACTTTGGCCGAGATGTCAGTTTTCACGCGCCAAGGGTTTGAGAGTCGGTGTTGGCTGCTTCATTCTGAAAACATCTGTATGAGTTTTGATATTACTTTGCCCTGAACGGGCTTGGCAAGAGTAGCAATCTTTCTAACCAGCCTCGACTTGTCTACTGTTCTAATTTGGTCCAGCACTATTTGCCCTTCTCTCCCGACAACTTTGCACGGAATTCTTGTCGGATAGCTGCGTAGCTTTGATGTTAGTGGAGCCACAATTACTGTAGAAATGTGATTGTTCATTTCGTTCGGAGAAATGATTACGCATGGACACGTCTTCTTGATCTCGCTTCCTATGGCAGGATCCAAATTGACTAAATGGACATCAAATCTCCGAAACTCCATCTACCATTCCCACTCTTCTTTGTCCCAGAAATTTGAGCTCTCCAGGGAATTTTTGTCCAACAGGACATCATCGCTATTTTTCGACATCCTCTGAAAAGCCGATTCCCACCCATCCCTCACCTTTGAAGTCGGTTTTAGTATTATCCTTCTATCTTTTATTTCAATTTCAACTTCAACTTCACTTCTCAAACCGCTCTCTTCAAGTATGTGTCGAGGTATTCTTATGCCACGCGAATTTCCGATCTTTATTACTTTTGCCTTCATCGTCCCTCCTTAACCTTTGTGCTTACCATGTAACTACTCTCACGACAAAGTGAACGCGTTTAAAAACCTCAGCAGGACCTCCCCGACGTAAACCAATTAAGACTGGCTTCTTTATCGCTGCGAATTTCTTACTATCACTGCTGCCCGCCCCCCTTCAGAACATCTCGATCTGCGTCCCCGTCGGCCTGCAGAACTTGTCGGTCGACAGCTCCAGTTCCTGTTCGTTGAGATGATACTTCTTGCAGCTCGCGTGGAACAGCTGATGTATCGCCTTCGCCGTCTCGCCGCTCCCCCGCATCCGCTCTCCGAACTCGTAGCTGCTCAGCTTACCGCCGCGCACCTGCTTCAGCCTGCTCACTATCCTCGTCTCCCTGTCCGGGTATTCCCTCCTTATCCAGTCCACGAACAAATCCTTAACCGCGAATGGCAGCCGAAGCATCTGCATGCTCGCGAACTTCGCTCCTCGTGCCGACGTCTCGCGAAGGATCGAGGGTATTTCTTCGTCGGTGAGCCCGGGAATTACCGGAGCGACGAGCACACCGACCGGCACCGATTCTTTAGAAAGCATCTCGATTGCTTCGAGCTTCTTCGCAGGTGCGGAAGTCCTTGGTTCCATCTTCTTCGTCAGATCCTGGTTCAGACTTGTAACGGAAAAGAAAACGCTTATGAGATTTAGCCTCGCCATCTCTAAGAGTATGTCGATATCGCGCGTTATAAGGAAATTCTTCGTGACAATTCCGACGGGATTCCTGAATTCCAGAAGCACTTTCAGGCAACGGCGTGTGAGATCCAGCTTCCTTTCGACAGGTTGATAGCAGTCCGTGTTGCCCGAGAGGGAAATCACCTGGGGCTCCCAATTCTTCCTCATGAAAGCCACACGAAGGAGTTCCGGTGCATCCTGCTTCACCATTATTTTCGATTCGAAGTCCAGCCCCGATGAAAACCCGAGATATTCGTGCGACGGCCTGGCATAGCAATAGATGCAACCGTGCTCGCAGCCGCGATACGGATTCAGGCTGTATGTGAAAGGGACATCCGGGCTGTCGTTCTTCGCGAGGATAGTCTTCGAGGTGTCCCTGTAGAACCTCGTTTCAATCTTCTTTTCCAACGGGTCCTCATCCGGAAAGAACCTGTTGCTATTGTCTGACTCGATTAGCTCGATTTCCTCGAACCTGTTCGGAGGATTGAATCCGGACGCTCTTCCTTTGATATTCTCTCTTTGCAAGGCAGTACCTTTCGGACATAACACCCCCTCCAACGAAATGGATTCCCGTGAGAGGGACTCTCGAGTGATTTTCAGGATGTCCGGCGCGGTTAATTACCGCCCGAGCTGAGATACTGCTGCCAATTGCTGTCGTGGATTTCGTCGCGTGCCGTCGAGTTGACAAGGGTGTAGTCGCCGAACCCGGTCCTGTCCACAAAGTCGAAACTCACTCCGCCCTGGATCGAGTTGTAGTACCAGATTTCATAAGGCTTGGTGTCCATCTCGTTCGGGTGCCGGTCGATCTGGTCGGGCTTACCGTAAATAATGTACACCCTTCCGCGATCGGTCCGCCATCCCGCCATATTGCCTGACCGGAAGTGTTCGTTGGCGTACTCGACCCGCTCCATGTACATGGTCCTGTAATCGCTCGTGTTAGAAGCGGCGTTGTTGTTCCTCTTCTGCCAGAATTCGTACATAAACTGCCGCTTCGCTTCGACAGTCTTTAACTCATCATACTGTTTTCGTTCTACGGCCGTCGATATGTACCTCGTTTCCCTAAACTCCTCGTCCAGCTGCTTTTCCCCCATCGTGGCGAATTCGCTGGACAAGACGGACGCACCGGCCATATTTGTGGAAGGGCCGACGGGGGCACCCAGATTCGGATTGTAGACAAAGAACCGCTTCTTGGTCATCGCAACCATGTTGGCGGCGGAGTCCCTTATTGTAAAGACAAACGTGTAGGTCCCGGTTTTCAAGTCGGAAGCGTTTACAGTTCCGACTTCCACGCTCGATGTTCCGAACTTGTTTCTTACTCTCGTGAACGATTTATGGACCTGGCCGTAGCTGTCAACAACCTCGTAACCGACGCAGAAGGTGCTGTCACCCGGAACCTGCGGTATGTTGTATACTTCTGCATAGTAGTAGACGATCGGCATCCCGATTCCGTAAATGCCCGTTGGATTCGGCACGACGTTGTAGGTGTTCTTGTAGAAGATTCCATGCGTGGCCCCTTCAGCGGCTGAAATCTCGGTGCAGAGTTCGACGTCGCTTACTTCTAGTTTGCCCGAGCCGTATCTCGGTATGTTAAGCACGCCCTGGAGGTTGTCAATCTCCGAGGTGTCGTTCTCGTCAACCACGTGGACAAGCAGTCTGTATTTGCCTGGGACAAGCGCCATCTCATCCTGTCCCACAAGATTGTTGCTCAGGGCGGCGGTTGAGGTGTCTGCAACTTGTATCGGGACTCTCCACTGCTGGCTGTACGATACAGTGTCGAGGGTGGCCGGCTCCACTATGACATTGAACAACAGCATCCCCGAAAACAGGGAATCGGCTTTCACCAGCGTCACGGACTTTCTGTTGAAGCTGTAGTACAGTTCCACAAACGTCTTCGTAGAATCGTACCTGAATGCCGAGTAATCAAAATTGACATGCAGGCGCTGTGCACTCGCACTCGAGGCGACAAGGGCGGACATCAGCACGACCGAAAGAAATACTTTTTTCGACACCTTCCCAAACTCCATTTAAAGAATATAAGAACTATTGAAGCGTACAAAAACAGCCCCGCATTATCAACGGCAGAAAACGCCAAAAAAAAGCAGCGCAGCCTGGTTTCAGGCCGCACTGCAGAAAAGACGGCTCAGATAATGCTCGTGATCAGATGACTTCGTTACCCAGGTCGCGAGGGGAATTCTGGCCAATGTAGCTGACGATGTCTTCCCCGCCGTCTACCCCGATTAAGTTACCGCTGATGAAGTTTGCTCTATCGTCGCAAAGAAGCGCGATCGCCTTGGCTACGTCCTCCGGCGTTGTCTGCCTCCCCGCAGGATTCTTCCGCTTTGCTATTTCCAGCATCGCAACTGAATTGGGAATTTTCCGCAAGGCAGGCGTATCTGTCACTCCCGCCATTATTGAGTTTGCCGTCACTCCGTGCGGTCCAAGTTCCATTGCAATCTGCCTGATATGCGACTCAAGAGCCGCCTTGGCGGCAGACACAGCGCCGTAGTTTGGCAGAACCGTGTGACCGCCCGAACTCGTCATGGCAAATACGCGAGCACCTTTCGCAAGTAATCCCCTGAAGAATACTCCTTGAGTCCAATACACCAGCGAGTTGGCCATCACATCCAGAGTCATTTCAATCTTCTTCTGATTCAAGGATTCTTCAGCCGTCTTCCCGAAATATGGTCCAAGGCTCCCGAATGCCAGAGAATGCATCACAACTTTAATAGATGAATCTTTGTCCTGTGAAAGGATTCCTTTGATCTCTTCTAAAGCTTTCTCCCGCGCCTTCTCGTCCGCTGCATTGATATTTAAGAAAACCGCGTTAACATCATTCGCCTTTACTTTTTCAATTATTTCTTTGACCTGCGGCATCGTAGCTGCACGATCAAGATGAACACCAAATATATTATATCCATTCTTGGCAAGCTCAATTGAGGTTGCTCCGCCAAAACCGCTTGAAGCACCAAGTATCAACGCCCAATTCTTCTTGTTTCCTGCCAATTCTTCCTCCAGTTTTTGTGAAAAATTAATACCACGTTGATAGTAAAGCAAGGTGATGGAAATTAAGATGTATTACCTTCTCAACAATGCCGGATTGCGCTGACTGTACGATGATCCGTAAAATCGCCTGTTAGCCGGAAACCATGGTCGAGCCATGGCCCGTGCCAGACCTCCGCCGGGGCGGCAAGCACAAAACTTGGAGACTGTCCTGTTACCCTAACTCACGGCCCTGCCGGCAGTCTGTAGAAAGAAGCTCTTCAACTCCTCTACTTCAGGGACATACCCCGATGAGACTACTCTCCCATTCAACACGAGACCTGGCGTGCGCATGATCCCATACAAGGCCATCTCCTCGATGTCCTGAATTTCCTTGACTTCCGCGGAGAGACTCAACTCATTCACAGCCTGTTTAACCCGCTCTTCAAGAGCTTTGCAGCTTGTACATCCCGATCCTAGAACCTTGATAAGCATTTGTCAGTCCCCTTCGTTGATTCTGAAAGTTTATGACAAGTTAGTTGCCTTCGCAAGAGTGACCGCAGCCGAAACGCCGTCATGGCCGACTCATAAGGTTCGACCGGCAGCTGTTCCGGAGACTTGGACGGTTGCCCGGTCAGGATCGCTCCGGTGCCTCCTACCAAATCAGAATTTCACAGACCCGAATACGGTGCGTTGCTAACCCACAAAATGTAATCCACCCTCATATAGGATTCAATCCTCCCCTGCAGAATTCGGCAGCTGCCCCCGCGAAACGGGTGTGCGACAAATTTGTAAAAAGCAATAGATTAACCACATAGGCACATTAGAAAACATAGATTTATTCGTTAATGTGCCCTATGTGCCTATGTGTTTTATATTTTTGTCGCAGACCCCCGCGAAACTCATAAATTGATTTTCACGCATGTTGCGGTTATATTTTCCGGTGAAGCGGCAAAGTCTCTGTCTATCATAGGGTTCCATTGATGCACCGGCGCATGCGAGACTTGGCCGCATATTAATATTGGATCAAGAGTTTTCAACTTTGTTCGAGAGGAAGCTTCTCTAACATGCCTATTATGAGCAAAATGCGGGATAACATGCCCGCGATCTTAGTCGGACTTGCAATCCTTTTCATTGCGATGATCGTTTTTGAATGGGGCATGGACATCACAGGCCGCCAGGGAATGCAGTACCAAGGTAACGTCGTTGGCAAGGTCAACGGTGAAGAAATAACGTACCAGGATTTCGAGAAGGCCCTGCAGGGTGCTATCGACAATTACAGGTCAAGCACGAAACAGGAACCCGATGACCAGATTACCGCACAGCTCAGGGACCAGGTATGGCAGGAACTCGTCAACCAGATCCTTGTGAAGCAGGCTGCAAAGAGGCTCGGAATCGTCGTCACCGACCAGGAAATTGTTAATTGGGTCACCCACAGCCCTGAAACGCTTCCTGATGTAATCAAGAGAAATTTCGAAGATTCAACCGGACAGGTTGACATGCGTATCCTGCAGGCCGCGCTAGCTTCCAACAGACCAGAAGTACAGCAGTTCTGGAGAAGCGTCCAGGAATATTTGAAAGAGCAGAGCCTTCAGCAGAAACTCACGAGCCGGCTTTATAGCACGGTCAGAATACCGGAAGGCGAATTGAGATTACAGTTCGCAGAACAGAATGAGAAGTTCGATGCGGGCTATGTCCTTTTCCCGCCGCAGACTCTGTTCGCTGATTCCGGCATCCAGGTCACAGAATCCGAGATGCGTGATTATTACTCCGCTCACGAGGACAATTACAGGACACAACCCACTCGGAGTCTGAAATTTGTGGTGTTCCCAATTCTCCCATCGGCAGATGACTCTTCCGGGGTCAAGCAGGAAATTGACCGTGTAGCGACTCTAGCTTCGAGCGGGACAGATTTTCTAGACCTGGTGAAGCAATATTCCGACACACCTTACAACGATAAATTTGAAAATGCTGAACAGATTGATCCCGCAATAGCCTCCTACGTCCTATCGGCAAAAGTAGGACAGGTGGTCGGTCCTTTCCTTTCTCAGGACGGTTATCACCTAATTAAGCTCGTGGCCGAGCAGAACGGGAAAAACGAATTTGTTCATGCCGCACACATTCTGATCCACGTTATTCCGGGTCCCGATTCTACTGCTGCTTATAAGCTTGCGGACAAAATTGTCAAGGAAGCAAGGGCCGGTGCCAGCTTTTCGGACCTTGCCAGGGAATATTCTCAGGATCCCGGATCGGCAAATCGGGGCGGAGACCTCGGATGGTTTGGCAAGGGAATGATGGTAAAACCCTTCGAGCAGGCGGCATTCAGCGGGAACGTCGGGCAGGTCGTCGGGCCGGTGAGAACCCAGTTCGGACTGCACGTCATAAAAATCCTCGGCAAAGATTCCAGAGAGGTAAAAGTCGCAGATATCAAGATGGGCATAAGGGTTTCACAGCAGACGAAAGACGACCTCAAGCAGCACGCAGAAGATTTCATCTACATAGCTAAACAAGATGGCTTTGACAAAGCCGCAAACACCGTGAATATCGGCATACGTCAGACCCCCCCATTTGCAAAGGGCCAATATATTCCCGGTGTCGGAAATTATGAAGACGTCGTAAAGTGGACGTTCGACGGCAAGCTGGGCGATATTAGCGATGTAACCTCTATAAGCCAGGGATATGCAGTATTCATGATAAGCCAGATCAAAGATGCGGCTGTTACCCCGTTTGCTCAGGTTACTCCCCAGATTAAGAGCCTGCTCATAAGGCAGAAGCAGTTTGAAAAGGCAGAAATCTACGCAACTCAAATGAAACAGAAACTGGCACAGGGTGACAGTCTGAGTAAGCTTCCTCAATATGATTCGAGATTGCAATATTCGGTGACCGGTCCGTTCAGCGTGGGATCCTACATACCCGGCGTCGGGGCCGATTACATGTTCATGGCGGAAACTGCCAGGTTGAAGGTTGGACAGATCTCTAAGGCAATCAAGGGAAGTAACGGAGTGTATCTGATCCAGCTGTTGAATAAGACTCCCTTCGACACGACGGCCTACAAAATCCAGCGCATGACGTTGATGCAGCAGCTGATGCAGCAGGAGAAATCAAGTATCGTCACGCAGTGGCTCCAACACTTGAAAGAGACTGCATCAATCGTAGATAATCGCGCGAAGATATTCAGCAACAATAGATGAGAAATTGCGCAAGGGATCCTTTCGGACGGCTGGATTATTACTGCTCCTTTCATTTGCGAGTGCGCGAGGACAGTCCGAAGGGTTCCTTCCTCAGGGGACAAGTCTTCAGGTCGGCGGATTCACTGACTACATCACCTCCGCGCGTATTTACCCTGCAGCACGGGACGCCGACCCGGTAATCAGAACCACATACAACAGCGTCGGCGGTTTCCTAGCATTCGGAGGAGACGTTAGGCTCCTCCTTCCCAAGGGAAACGCGGTGGGCATCACCGCACTTCCGATAAGCGTTCTCAATGAAACCGGCAGTATTTACGGCTACAACTCTTCAGGTGAATATGTAGGCGCGCCGATAAAGGATGGCTTTAATATCTGGCTATTCGAGTTGACCGGATATTTCAATATCCCCGTCGTGGATGATCGTTGGAACCTCTACCTCGGCGGCGGACCTTCCATATATTTCGGGAATAGGAAAGTTCAGATCGGCAATGCGGAAGCAAACACTCCCGTCCAATCATCTATAGGCATTCAGATCTGCGCCGGGGTTTCATACATGTTCGCGTCGCAGTGGGGGCTGCGCGGAGAGATGAAGGCAGTGTCGCCTGAATTCAACACGACTTCAACATTCGGCGCCACCTCAACGGAATACAACGGCTTAAAGGTCGATTTGCCGCGTACGCTGTATGGAAAAGTCGACGTCAACGGTACCGACTTCACTCTCGGTTTCTTCTACGAATTTTAACGGGATGGCGGTAACCTTCTGCAAAGACAAATCGCAGAGAAAGTTACCTTCTTCTACCTAACTATCGTCTGGTCCCTCATCGCGCCGACAGAGACTATCTTGAGAGGAACTTCAAGGTATCTTTCAATATAGTCCACATATGATCTGCAATTGGCGGGAAGCTCGCTCATGCTCTTTGCCCCGGAGATCTTGGAATTCCAACCCGGCAGAGTTTCGTAAACGGGTTCAATATCCTCTATGGTGCAAAGGTCAAGCGGGAAGGTTTTCAAGGACTTATCGTTGTATTTGTAGCCGACGCATACCTTGATCTCGTCGAATTGATCGAGGACATCCAGTTTAGTCAGCGCAATCTCTTCGATACCGTTCACCATCACAGAGTACTTCAGGCTGAAGAGGTCAAGCCATCCGCATCTCCGCGGCCTTCCGGTGGTGGCTCCGTATTCGCCCCCGATTTTTCGCAGTGTCTCGCCTGTCTCGTTCAACTGTTCCGTGGGAAAGGGACCGTTGCCGACTCTGGTTGTGTACGCCTTTGCAACCCCGACAATCGATTTTACCGCGGTCGGAGGGATACCAAGCCCCGTGCAAGCTCCACCGCTTGTCGGATTAGACGATGTCACGTAAGGGTAAGTGCCAAAATCGACGTCCAGCATAGCGCCCTGTGCACCTTCGGCAAGAACCTTCTTCCCCCCCTTTAACTGCTGATTCAGATAGAGGGAAGTATCCTTTATGAATTCATCGAGCTCTTCGTCGTAGTGCAGGTACGTATCGACAATTTCATCGACATCCATCTCGGATGAATGGTAAATCTTACTGAGAAGCTGGTTCTTATCTTCTATGTTCGAGCGAATCTTCTTAACGAGGTTATCGCGGTGAAGAAGATCGACGATCTTTATTCCAACTCTGGCAAACTTGTCTATGTAGGCAGGTCCGATTCCGCGGCCCGTGGTGCCTATTTTCGACGCCCCCTGTTCCTTCAAAGTGTCAATTAGTTTATGGTAGGGCATTATCAGGTGCGCGTTGTGGGAAATGAACAGCCGGCCGCGGACCTTGACATTCAGCGATTCGAGGAATTTCACCTCTTCAAGGAAAGCTTGCGGGTCCAGCACAACACCATTGCCGATTACGCACACTACTGCCGGATGCAGAATTCCGGACGGTATAAGATGGAGTACGTATGTCTTGCCGTCCACAACAACGGTGTGCCCGGCATTTGCTCCGCCCTGGTAGCGAGCGACTATATCGATGTCCTCGCTGAGCAGATCAACGATCTTTCCTTTACCTTCATCGCCCCATTGGGCGCCAACAATCACTTTAACGGGCATTTGTCACAATTCATAGGATTTTCGGGCATTTTCCCGGGCCGCTATCAGGCCTGGGAAACCCGGTTAAGATTCTTTACTGCTTCCTCGATCGACTTATGCAACTCAAAAATCTGGTCGAGCTTAGTAATTTTGAGGAGCTCAAGCACGCGGGATCCAACATTAGCGATCTTCAAATCGCCTCCCGCCTGACGGACCACATTCAAACTCGCTATCAACATGCCGAGCCCGCTGCTGTTTATGTGCTCGACCGATTTCATGTCCAGCACGAACAGTTTCTTTCCACTGTTCACGAGCCTGTGCACTTCTTCGTTCAGACTCATGGCATCGGGCCCGCCGATTATGTTCCCCTCGATTTCAAGGAGAACAACTCCGTTGTCAAGCTCTTTTTGCCGCAACTTCATATGGCTTCTCGACTTCCAAAACCGGCGACTGTGTCTGGGGCAAGCGAAGATCGACCTTCTTGATGTAAACATTGTAGTCGACAACTATCGAAGACGCAACGTAGATCGAAGAGTAAGTTCCCGTCACGACTCCAACCAACATCGCGAATGCAAATCCTCTCGTCACCTCGCCGCCGAAGATCAGCAGCACCAACAGGACGATGAATGCCGTCCCGGATGTAATAATGGTACGGCTCAGTGTGTCGTTGATGCTTCTGTTCATCACCCGGATGAGGTTCTCGCCCTTATAAATTTTGAGGTTTTCTCTTATTCTATCGAAGATAACGACGGTGTCGTTCATCGAGTAGGCTACTAGTGTGAGAAATGCCGCCACCATAGTCTGATCTATCTCAATGTTCAACCACGGCACAATCCATCCGAAGATAGCGACGGCGCCGAGAGTAATCAGAACATCGTGGAACAGCGCCAGCACCGCTCCTACGGCGTAGATAAATTGAAACCGGAAAGAGACATAGACAAGGATGGCAAGCAGTCCGTAGAAAATCGCCATCACCGCATCTCTCCTCAGCTCCTGTCCGATTTCCGGACCAATCTTGTTGTCCTCGAGCAACTGAATCTTAGTATTGGGGAAGCTGCTTTTGAGGTCGCTAATTATCTGTTCGCTGGTATTCGCCGTTTGCTCAGAGGCCTTGACGCGTATCAAGAGCTGGTTGGCGGCACCGAAGGTTTTTATTTCGGCATCACCATGTCCTATTTTATTCAGCGACGAACGAACCTCCCCAATATGCAACGCCGGGGTGAACTGGAGGGTAAGTTCCGTGCCGCCCACAAAATCGATCCCATAGTTCAATCCGCGTATCGCTATTGTGATGAGACCGATCAGTATCAGGGAGCCGGACACCACATACCAGAGGTGTCGCTTTCCTATGAAATCAACATTAGTTCTCGGGAAAATCCGCATTTATAAGACTCCTATTCCAATCAAATATCTTGTTGATCAACCGAAGTTAATGGTTGTTGCGCCGCGTTCAACCATGATATCAAATATCACGCGAGTGATCACGATTGCGCTGAATAAACTTGCCACGATACCGACCATCAGTGTCAGTGCAAATCCTTGCACCGGCCCTGTTCCGAATTGATAGAGGATCGCGCCCGTGAAGAGCGAAATTATATTCGAATCAAAGATTGCAGTAAATGCTTTTGAGTAGCCTTGATCGATGGCCGCTCTCAACGTCTTGCCGGTCGTCATTTCCTCCCGAATACGTTCATATATAAGCACGTTTGCATCGACCGCAACCGCGAACGTAAGGATCATACCGGCTATGCCTGGAAGAGTAAGAGTGGCGTGAAAGGCCGCAAGTACGCCGAGAATGAACAGAATGTTCAGCAGCAGAGCAAAGTCCGCGGTAACTCCGCCAGTCCGATAGTAGATTCCCATGAACAGGATTATGAGCGCAAGCGCTGCAGCACCGGACGTGATTCCGTTTCTGATCGAGTCCTCACCCAAAGATGGTCCGACGTTTCTCTCTTCCACGATATCCACCGGTGCCGGAAGCGCGCCTGCACGAAGGACGATGGCGAGCACGTTTGCTTCATCCATATTACCCATTCCGGTTATCTGAGAACTACCGTTGGGGATTTTGTTCTGGACCACGGGTGCCGAATAAACTGCATTATCCAGCACGATGGCGATTCTCTTGTGAATATTCGCCCCGGTAATTCGCGCCCAGTCTCTCGCTCCCTGCGAGTTCATCGTCATCTGGACGACCGGAGTATTGCTAGTCGGGTCGATTGTCGCCTGTGCGTTTGTGATTACACTTCCGGTCAACTCCGCTTGCTTGTTAACCACATAAAAAGCGTAGAATTTCTGCCCCTGGTCTACTATTTGAGGCTTTGCACTGTATAGAAACTGGAAATCAGAGGGGATGACGTGCTGAACATCCGAGCGCTCCAGAATCCGTTCCAGCTTGTCTTTATCACTCTCGGCGACATAGGCATCGCCGGTTTGCGAACTAACCCGGACAATCGAGAAGAATGGGTGTTCCTTGGCAAACTGTGCGGCGGTCATATTTGAATCCGACGCGGCGGTATCTGATTTTGCGGCAAGCGTATCCTTTTTGCCGGCTAGGATATCGTCGATCGCCTGAAAGACCTTCACCACAACGGCTTCAGGTTGCAATAGCTTGAACTCCAGGAGGGCCGTTCCCTGCAAGAGCTCTCTGACCTCAGTCTCATTGCTTACGCCCGGAAGCTCGACAATAAACCTGGCGCTTCCCTGTTTTTGTATTGAAGGTTCCGACACACCGTACTGGTCTACGCGGTTCCTTACAATTTCCATGGCGCGGTCTACTGCTGTCTTTGCCTGATCGCTGAGATATGACATCACTTTTGCATTGTCATCACGGATGTCACCGTAGTAACGGCTGAGGCGGATGCCTCGCTGATCAAATTGCTGTCCCAACACCGTAAGCGGATCAGCGCCGGTCTTGTTCACTATTGAAGTGACCTGCTGCATTATCTGATTGAAGGTCTGGTCCTTGTTCTTCGCCATGTCTTGAAGCATCTTCAGGATGTTTACCTGAAGTACGATGTGCATTCCGCCCTGAAGATCGAGTCCGAGTTTTATCCGTTTAAGTCTCGCATCCTGGATACTCTTTACATTTGCATCATAATAATTGACGCTGTCTGCATCGAATGCCTGGCTTAGACTGTCGATGTACGTTTGCTTCAACGAATCGGACATTTGTTGCACGGGGTGCGACTGCAAATAATCCACAAGTTTAGTTTGACCTGAAAGCTCGACCAACTTCTTATCGTACGATGCGCTCTGGTAAGTCGGGTAGAGATAGTAGAGCGCAAGCGCTATTGCGGCTATGATAAGGGTGATTTTAAAGCGATTCTTGCGCAAAAAAAATCCTCCGGAGTTTGAAATTACAAAAAAACCGCAGTCAATATATCAACCGCTAGTCTGAAAATCAATTTACATGGTAAAGCAACGCATCATCTATACGATACGCAATAACAAGTCCTTCACCGTGCACACGCATGAAACAGACAGGCTTCCATGGAGATCACATGCACATTCCTCTGAGTTCACGATGCAACTCAATAACGACACCCCTGCTGCGACAAAAAGGAAGTTGAATGGATCGCAGCCACAGCGGCAGCTCAGACCCCAAAGATAAATTTGAAAAGGAGCAGCAGGTGACCCCTGTCCGAGGTCACCTGCCCTGCCGGCTTAGAACCTTCTGCGTCCGCCGCCGAAACCGCCGCCACCGCCGCCGCTTCGTCTCGGTCCGCCTCTGCCGCCGCCACTGCCGCCGCGGCGATCATCGGTGCGAGGACGAGCTTCATTAACATTAAGAGCTCTTCCCTTTAGATCTTTGCCGTTTAATCCTGAAATGGCAGCTTCTGCCTCCTCCTTGTTCGGCATTTCTACGAAGGCGAAGCCTCTATACTCGCCCGTAAATTTGTCCTTGATTATGTTGACCGTAGAGACCTCTCCGAAAGCCGCAAACGCGTCGCGCAGTTCCTCCTCGCTTAGGTCCCTTGATATGTTGCCGATGTAAATGTTCATCTTTACTTCTCCCTGTTGTTGAATGATATTTTGATTGCCCATGCGTCCATCTGGGATTTTGAAGGCTTAACGGGAAAATGAGAATGATCAGTCATGGAGAGGTCAGCGCGAAAGGATTCATTCAAATTGAATTAGTTCACAGAGCGTTGCGCCTCGAATAGGGCGCTGTATGACTGATCTCACGGTCAATCCTTTGTCTTATGATAAACAATTTCGATTCAACTATCAAACTTTTTCTTGCCGGCACCGTAACCCCACACTTATGGTTTCTCGCCAAGCCGCAAAGCGAACCGCTCGTCAACATTTCTTTGCCTTCTTGGCGCCTTTGCGAGAGAAATAACCCTTTCAGTGAGGCATTACCCGGCACCCCTATGGACCTTCACGGGAGGAATGACGAGTAAATTGGCTTAATTTTCTCGTTTTTCATCGCTAAATTTAAAAATGCAGAAGAAACCACTTATTCTCGTCTCCAATGATGACGGCATTGACGCACCCGGCTTGCACACGCTGGTCAAGTCTCTGAAGAGAATTGCCAGAGTTGCAGTGGTCGCCCCCAGCATCCAGCAAAGCGCCGTGGGTCATGCTATAACGGTGAGGACCCCCCTTAGGGCATACAAGTTTCACAGGAACGGCACTCTTTTCGGTTACGCAGTGGACGGAACTCCGGCAGATTGCGTCAAGCTCGGAATCAGGACGCTGCTCAAAGAGAAACCCGATTTGGTGATTTCAGGAATAAATGACGGACTGAACACCGCCGTAAACGTGATCTACTCGGGGACCGTAAGCGCTGCAACAGAAGGAACCATACTGGGCATCCCTTCCATTTCTGTCTCACTCGAATTCACACCTAAGCCCGATTTCGAACCTGCGGCGAAATTTTCCGCGAAGCTGGCAAAATTTGTCCTCAAGCAAGGCCTGCCTAAAGACACGATACTCAATGTCAACGTACCTGCTAAACCAACTGAAAAGATCAAGGGGGTTAAGTATACACGGCAGGGACGTTCACGCTGGGACGACGAGTTCTACCAGAGAAAAGATCCGAAGAACAAAGACTACTACTGGCTCGCAGGCAAGATGCACATATTGGACCATGAAGAGGACGTGGATCAGATCGCCTTGAAGTCCGGCTACATTTCAGTGACGCCGATCCATTTCGATCTGACACACTATCAGTTCCTCGACAAGATGCGAAAAGACTGGGACGGGAAGTTTAAGATTAAGTTGTGAGTCATTGACTGTTCTGACTTCCATTAAATCACAAGAGGCACGGAGAAGACAATTCAGGCATTGAGACTCCGTGTCTCAATGTCTCCACGGAAGGGGCCCGTCGGGCCTTTTCGGCTTCCTCTACAGTACCGAAACTCAATGCATGCCGTTCACTCAACGATTCTGATCTCGCTTGTAACGTTCGCGTTCAATGAACCCGATACCGAGCAGTATTTTTCGCGCGACAGCTGCACAGCCTGTTCAGCGTCGGACTGCTTGACATCGCCGTGGATAATGTAAGTGATATGAATATCCCTGAACCGCTTGGGATATTCATCCTGTTTTTCCCCCGAAACTTCTACCTCGAGGTTAGTCATCCCCGCACGTTTCTTCTTGAGTATGCTTTCTACATCCATCGCAGTGCAGCCGGCAAGCGCGATCAACAGAAGCTCCATCGGCCGTGTGCCGGCATCGGCGCCACCGCTGTTTGGCGATGCATCGACCGTTACCCAATGATTTGATTCGCCCTTGCCGACGTATGTGTTTCCTTCGACCTGCTTCAATTGTATCTTCATTTATGAATCTCCATTAATATTATTTCCCGCCCGTCGCGAGCATGATTCCTAGTATAGCGAAAAAAATCGTGCTGATTTTCGGATTGCATAAGATTGGACAGGCGCCGAGCGTCCGCGATTCGAAAAACTTCCCGATAAGGAAGCCTGCAATGCCTCCGCCGACTGCCCCGATTGCCGCAAGAAAATAAGCGTTCACGGTTTTATCTCACGGAAGAAAATGTGACGTGGGGCCAAACTAAGCTGCGCTTGTTTAACTTACTCACTACATCCCGACGTGGTCGTCCAAAAACAACGAATGTCGTCATGCTGAACCCTGTTCCGAAATGCATTTGTTCGGAATCGGTTCAGCATCTCATTCGAGCCGGTTTTGGACCCCGAAATAAATTCGGGGTGACAAGAACTGGTTTTTAAGACAGCCACACCAGAGTGAGGCAAGCCAAAAGTACGACCAACCGTTACAACACTCCTCATTTTTCCTTCAGCAGCTTCTGTACGAGATCCTCGAATACCGAAGCCGGCCTATAACCTTCGAATGCCGCACGGACTTTCCCATGCTTGTCTATCACGAACGTCGTAGGTATTCCCTGAATGCCGCCGTATGCGGAGACGACCTGGTCCGAGGCTAGAAGTATCGGATAGTTAACTCCATATTGCTTCATGAAGGGGACGACCGCTTTCAAACCACCTTGATCCACCGAGATGCCGAGCATCTGAAAACCGTCATTCTTATACTGAGAGTACAACTTGATGAAATCGGGAATCTCAGCCTTGCAGGGCGGACACCAGGTTGCCCAGAAGTCGACCACGACGACTTTCCCCTTGTAGTCCGACAAACTGACCTGCTTGCCGTCTGACGACATCAGCGTGAAATCCGGGGCCGTCTTCCCATCATCAGGCGTCGCGCTCGGAACTGATTGCGAAGGTACGCCGGTTGTTGAGGTTGATGCGTTGGCCGTTCCATCGGACTTGTTCAAATAAACGGCACCTACCACCAACGCTACGACTGCAATAACCACCAGATGAATGTTCTTCTCAAGAAAGCTTTTCTGTTTTTCCTTGTGCGCCATCTTACTTCACCTCATTTATGATTTTCTTTATAATACCTTCGACCTCCTCAGGCGCATTGCCGAGAGAAGCGTCGGGAAAGAATTCTGAAATCAGACTGGGCAGCATTCCTGCCAGATACCTCTTGCCGTCTTTTTCGTACACGTTTATCTTGCAGGGCATCATTAGCCCGATGTTTCGGTCTGCCTGCAAAACTGTGTGTGCAAGTTTCGCGTTGCATATCTCGATTATCTTGTATCCGGGGAAAGTGAAGCCCTTGTCCTGAAGAGTCTTCCGGACATCATGTACGTGCAGTACTCTGAAACCGTTTTCAGCCGTTTTCTTTTCCACATCCTCTACAAGTTCGTCGAAGCTTCGGTTGCTTTCGACAACGTAGGCCAAATTCATCGTCTCTGTTCTTCGCCATATTCTCACCACTCAGTTTAAGTATTTTCTCAATTTGTCTTCCGTCTTCGCTCCAACCATGAACTCAACGATTTTGTCGCCTTCCAAAACGACCGTCGTCGGTGTCGCCATCACGCCAAACTTCCTGGCTGTAGCCATGTCACGTGAGATGTCCACCTTCTGAATCTTGTGTCCGCCGGAAATCAAACGGTCGATTATGGGTGTCTGGTATTTGCACGCACGGCAGGAAGGAGAATAGAAATAGACCATCGCCTTCTCACCCATCAGCATCATCTTTCCCAGCTTCCCGCTGACAGGCTCGACCGTCTTTCCTTTGTTCTTCTTACTCCTCAAAACCATCAAATATTGCATTCCCATGAACGCAACAAATATTCCGAGTAGGATGTAAACCAGAATAAGCATTCCTCAATCCTCTTTTACTAATGCGAGAGTGAAGCCCATCAGTCCGCCGTACATTGTGCTCACATACGGGTTGCCTGTGATCGGACAAGTCCCGGTCGCACATCCTATGAAATGATAATAGGCGTATCCTGCTCCGGCGCCGACGACAACGAAGATGACCTTCGTCAGGTTTTTACGTGCTGTGAGCTTCTTAATGTCCACGAGTATCCTTTCAGGCCTTTTTCGCAACGACTGCGTAATATCTGGTGTTTAGAACCAGCGTCCTCGTCGGCTTCAGCTTGCTCTTCACCAGAAACTCCTTCACCTGCTCAGGAGACAAACGCTCTTCGGCCGGCGGTCCGGAGCGGAGTGATTCTTTTCTCCAATCAATGATGAGAAGCGTGGCGCCCGGTTTCATGATTCTACGGATTTCCTTCAAAAATTTCACCGGCTCGTTCTCGTGCAGGATTGCGCTCGCGATTACATAATCGACCGCACCTGAATCTATCTTGAACGAGTAACCGTCCGTAGTATGAACCAGCTCCACATTCGACGGCGGCTTCTTCCCTTTCAGCACCGCCAGCATCTCTTTCGACGCATCGAGGGCGTAAGCTTTGGAATCATTTCCGACGATTCGGGCAGCGGGAATCAGAAAGTATCCGGAACCCGCGCCGATGTCGGCAACGGTCATTCCCTTCTTCAGTCCGAACCGCTCCAGCGTGGCTTTTGGTGGTAATATTCTTCGACGATAAGGTGAGTCGAGTCTCTTGTGGTGCTTCGCTTCGAATCTATGTCCGTGCATTGGCTACCTTTGTTTTTTCGTATTGGGCAATCATAGCCGCGACAGTCTTGTCCGTCAACGCCATGAGGTTGCCACAGTTATCACAATTGAAGTAAAATATGCTCCCGCAACAGCCTATTTGCGGCTTCAAAACCGCACCGCACTTCTGACATTTCTGACTTCTCAGGGGGTGATTGGGATCGACCGAAGGGCCTTTTGGGAACTCCAAATCAGTTCACCGCCTTGAGGACTTCTTCGACGAACCACTGCTCCGGCATAGCACCTTCGAAGTGGTGGTCTTCATTCACGACAATCCTCGGGACACCGCGGACGTTGTATTGCATCGCGAGCTCCGGAAATTCCGTCGCTTCGATCGCGTCCGCGGTAACGAGGTCGCTCGCCATCGCGAACTGATGCGAGAGAGTTACCGCGTTCGGGCAATATGGGCAGGACGGGGTAACAAACACCTGAATGTGGACCGGCTTGGTTATCTTCGAGAGCTGTTCGACGGTTTCCGGCGCTAATTCGGAATTATTCGAGCCGACCATCCTCACTGCGTTCATCAGGGCGACGAACTCATAACCGGCGGGTAGTCCGTAATAACGAATTCCATAATCCTTCTCGCCGGTGACGACGATCGCGGGTGCCCGTTTCACGTCGTACTTATTCGCCACATCTGCGTTAACTTCGATATCATATTTTTCCAGCTTAACCTTGTCAAAAATCTCAGCGAACTCACCAATTATAGTGTCAACTTCACCGCAGTACTGGCAGTTCTCGCTTTGCGTGAAGACCAGAATCTTCACTTCGTTTGCCAGGTCGCCAACCTGCGCTTTTATTTCTGCCTTGTCGCTTTCCTGAATGAATGCCATTACAATTTCCTTCCCGAAGGGATACTTCTTGTTAGTTTGCCTGGCTTGTAAAAGTCTTCGTAATCTTTTCGGCGATTACCTTCTTAGGTACTGCACCGATGATCCTGTCTACCATCTGTCCGCCCTGGAAGAAACCGAGGGTTGGGATGCTCAGGATGTTGTATTGGATCGCAATGTCCATATTCTCGTCGGTGTTGAGCTTCATGACCTTGATTTTTCCGTCATATTCCTTTGCAATCTCCTCGACCACCGGTGCCACCATTCTGCACGGACCGCACCAGGGCGCCCAGAAATCTATGAGTACGGGTTCAGACGAGTTCAAAACTTCCTGTTGAAAAGTTGCCGTTGTTGCATCTTTTATGTTAGCCATTTTTTGGTTCCTTTCGTTCTAGATGTTAGATGATGAAACGCCTCGGTGGTTTCAATAATATAACAAATTCCTGAAGGAGTTAGTTTTTGGCGGAAGGAGGCGCGACTCCCGCCTTTCAAACCGCAGTGCCCTGCATTTTTCAACTGTGAAAACGACTTGAGAAACTGCCGCGCTGTCCCCACCTTGACACAAAAAAGACTTTTCGCTAAGTTTCTTCCCGAAGGTCATAAGACCCGCAGCGTGCTTCAGGGAGCACCAATCAAGTAGAAGATTAAGAACGTGCAAAGGCTGCAACTGGACGTAATAGACGGCCAAGTACACACTCTGAAACAGATTCTTTCTTTAAGTAGAAGATCGGTTGAAGGTACGGAGGGGACGACAGGCGGCTGCTGAACCGTCGATGTGTCAACTTAAATCGAAAGTATGCAATGAAAACGGAAGATGAAGAGTGGACGTCCGGCGCGTACGGACTAACGCTCAGAGGATTGAAGATTCTTGAGCTCATAGCGGAAGGCAAGACTCGGGAAGAGATTGCGGACAGACTGAACATTAGCATTCATACCGTTGACAGACACCTCACAAGTGTCTACCAAAAGCTTGGGGTTAAGAATGGGAGTCAGGCTGTTGCGAAATGGTTTAGAAGCCGGTTCCCGTCCGGGATGCCGAACGTATTCTGTTAGCTGCCTCTGCGGCAAGTCAATGGGGAGTCTAGTACCGAAATGAAAAAGTAGTGGATCCACTAATTGCGCGAGACTGATCCAGTTCCTAAGCTAGCTGTGTCGTTGCTTTGCGGTTCATTTCCGTGACTCGGGTCTGAAGATAAAGAGTAAAGAGATGATACCACTGAAATTGTGGTTGCCAGTCCTAGTTGCTAGCATAGGAGTAATGGAGGCCGCGTGTAAGAGCAGCGGCGTAGGTCCCATCGCGCCCCTTTGGATACAAACAAAGAGATGAGAAAGGTATGAGGAACAAGATGCTTTATGCAATCGCATCAACACTCTTTTGGAGTGCCATATCATTGATGTCCTGTCAGCATGTAACTCAGCCAGACTCGCGTACCCCTGTCGCAAACGCGGGACCTGACCAGGTTGCAAGAGTTGGACAATACGTAATCTTAGATGGTTCCAGTAGCACGCGTGGTGCTGGTGATACTCTGATTTATAAATGGACCGTTAGTGAAACAAATCCCGCATATGTTTATGTGGATGCATCAAATCCGAGACCTACCCCGGGTCTTTCGCAAACTGGTAAATATACGTTCAGGCTAGTGGTCAATAATGGGATAAGTGACAGCGCTCCAAGTGATGTAGTTGTTACAGTCAATCCATGGGATGAAACTTTGTTTAGTGATCCAAATCTTGAACTCAGTGTACGGTATGCTCTCAAAACCCCTAATGCCAATATTACTGATAATATGCTTCTCGGTATTGACACGCTTTACAATTACAGCAGCTATTATAAGATTGGATCGCTGAATGGGATAGAAAAATGCAAAAGTTTGGTGGTTCTTGGGATGTCCGATCAAAGTATTGCAGATATTTCCAGTCTTTCGGGGTTAACGAGCCTGCAATCGTTGTCATTGGACCAGAATCGTGTTATAGCGGATATAGCCCCCTTGGCGAACCTGATTAACTTGCAGAAATTAAATTTGCAATCCAACAATATTTCAGATATTTCTCCCCTGAAGGATTTAACTAAACTGACTTTTTTGAATTTGATGACAAATCCAATCACTGATATTTCTGAACTCAGGAACATGACCGAGCTCGAGCAATTATGGCTTGATTATTCACACTTGACTGGTACCTCTGTCGTTTCTGGATTTACAAAACTCAATATCCTTTGGATGACGGACTGCGACCTAACAGACATTTCCTTTGTTTCGACGCTTAGTAATTTACATTTGTTGCACATAGGTGGTAATCACGTGAGTGACATTTCGGTTGTGGCGAATTGTACACAACTTGAGCGATTGTACATGGACAGAAATGAGATTGTGGACATAACAGCGCTGAAGAAATTAACCAACTTGAATTTATTGGATTTGGGTTACAATAAAATTACAAATATCCAACCTCTTGTTGATAATACTGGTCTCGGCGAAGGTGATGCTATTACATTGACTGGGAATCCATTAGACAGTATTTCAATTAACCAATACATTCCTCAACTGAAGAGCCGAGGAGTTGCGGTCTTTTATTGAGGGTACATTTTTTTCAACGAATAAAATAAAAGAGGTATAGAGCAAGAAAAGAACGGAGGAACGGTGCAGTCACACCGTCCTCCTTTGGATGCAAACAAAGATTCAAGGCTGCTCACCTTGTGGCCACCCACGTTCTTAACAGTGCACCATTCTTGTTTGCACCCAAATATAAACATTTCAAACATTCACTCAAAACGTAGGAGTCTTAAAATGATTACCACAAAAATCAAAATCGTCTTCTTCGTTCCGTTGATTCTCGTGTTTCTCGGAGCTGTGAAGACATCGGCGCAAGAGGCAACTGACCATCTCGTAATCACGCAAGTCTGTTTGGACAGCACTCAATCTGCGAATAGCTGGATTGAGGTCTATAATCCGACAGACGGACCGTTAGTGCTTCAAAGAATAAGATTGTCTCATCTCAAAACCATTAATGTTTTCTCAAAATCTATTCAGGACCAAGGCGGGATTCAAGTTGGCGCTGGAAAGCATGTTATCCTGTGCGCAAATGATAGTTCCTTTAAATCCTTGTACGGCACGCAGGTCAAAACAATTGCGGTCACTGCCTTGTCGCGCTTAGCATCCGGCGGGTTCGTGGCGATAACGACAAGGGGTGCCAGAGAGGCAAAAGGTGCCATGGTACGCTATGGGAAAGCCGAGATGTCAAGCAACATCTCCAAGCTCGCTGGAGATCAAGTGGTGTCCTTTTCTAAAAAGGGAAAAAGCTTTATACGCGAGGTTACGATAACCAAAGCAGGCATTGGTCTTTCGGATTTTGTCGAATCACCTGCTCAACCCGGTAAATCAAACAACTAACCCTAACGCAAAAGGAGAATAAAAATGTTTAAGAATATATTACGCTTCGCGCTGATATTGATGTTCTGTCCGGTAGCGTTTGGGCAAAGCGTCGAGTATCATGGAGTCTTTGCAGGAATTAATGATTATCCTGGAACCGAAAACGATCTGCCGTACGATGTGGCTGATGTTCAACAAATGTCATATAGACTACGTGACTATCAGCATTGGCTGAGTAGCAACATGACACTGAAGCTTGATGGCGATGCTACTAAGCAGCATATTCTTGATGCTATCACAGCAATGCCGCGTAGCTCTGGTTATGCTGACTTGTTCCACTATTCCGGCCATGGTGATTACTCGGGGATTTGGGTGGTAGATGAAGTCGATCTATCGCCCTCAGATCTTCAAGGTGCATTTGGTAGTAGCTATAACCAGTATGCTGCATACATTGATGCTTGTCATTCTGGAATCTTTCCGAGAGATATGACGGAAGGAGTTATTTCATCAGCCTGCACGGTGGATGAGCTTGCTTCAATAAACTGGTCTGCCCAGCAAAGTACGTATAGTAATTATCTAATACAGGGTTTGACGAACAACGCTGCTGGCAGCAATGGTCTCATAAGCGCTGAGCAGCTTCAAAACTATGCAGCACCTCGAACAACAAACGACGATCCGAATATGCACCCGCAACTAAAAGACAATTATAGCGGAGATTTAGTGCTGAACCTGGACATTTACGTTCCACAGCAGTATTCGACAGTCGCCTCCGCTCTTTCCGCCGCTGTCAGCGGACAGACCATCGTCATCAGCGGTGCGCAGACCGTGAGCAGCAATCTTACGATTCCCAGCGGATGTAATTTCTACCGTATTCGACTATAACAACTGGGACGTTTACGGCGACGGGACCTCGGCACCGTTACTTGGAACATCGACAGGGCCAGGATATAACAGTTTCCGTGACCCCGGATACTATCAGGTATATTCTACCTATACCGGTACCATCAGTGCCAACGGCAACTGGTGGGGAAGCTCTCCGGCCTATCCCATCGTGACTTCCAATGTGGATTATTCCAACTGGCTTTCCGTTGATCCGAATCCATCGATGAAACAAACGGGTGGTAAATCCGGCGTTGTTGTCCAGTCTGTATCGCCTTCTTCATCGGGGTTGCAGAACTCTCGGCCAGCCGCGACAAGCTCCGACTCAGGTATGGCAAGACTGGACGCAGCGTATCGTTTCTATCTCGAAGGAGATTATGAGAATGCTCTCCAGGCCTTTGAATCTGTAGTAGCGAGTTATCCAAATAACTTCTCCGCCTGTCGTGCCCTTGTGTTTGTCGAGCGATGCCTCGACAAACTCGGACGGTCTTCAGAGGTTCTCACCGAGCTGAATGATGTCTCTGCTGCACAGGCAGGCACTTGGGTAAACACATTTGCCAAGGCAAGGCGCACGTATCAATATCTCCAGCGGGGGATGTACCAGGAAGCACTTGCGCAAGCCGTTCAAACCGCGGGCTCAACCAGTGACACATCTTTAGTGAAATTCGTGCTTTATGATGCCGGAAGTATAAACTGGTATGATCTAGGCAATAAGGAAAGCGGTGAGGAATATTATCGTCAGCTCATCACTCGCTTTCCAGGCGACCCGCTCAGCGTTTCTGGACTTGCAACTCTGGGAGAAGCAACGGCTCCGTCCGCTCTACAGCAACAAGCGGACACTGTAACAGAAGAGAAACAGTTTGTACTTGGGAATTATCCGAACCCGTTCAACCCAACAACGACAATAAAGTTAGAAGTTCCGAGTTCAGGGTTTGCTAGTCTGAAAGTGTATGATGTACTTGGCAGAGAAGTAGCGACACTGGTGAATGGCATTCAGAGCGTCGGCGTCCATTCGGCCACCTTTGACGGGTCGGGACTCTCAAGCGGAGTTTACTTCTGCCGCCTGACGGCGTCCGGATTGGCGCAAGTTAAAAAGATGCTGTTGACAAAATGACATCGTGATTTCGCTTGACCCTGATCGGCCATCCGGATCAAATAGGCCATCCGTATTTAAGACCTGATTATACGAAGCCCTGCGACAATCCACGGGGCTTCGTGCTTTCAGTCTTTATGTTAACCGTTCGGCGCGCGGCAGCAAGTCTCCGGTCACGGCGCCACCTGCTTGAAAAACTGAGTCAGCAGCCTGACGCCGACACCGGATCCGCCCTTCGGTGCGTAGTCCGTCGCGTCTTCCAGCATGGCGGTCCCTGCAATATCCAGGTGTACCCACGGATAGTCGCCGACAAATTTCTTCAGGAAGAGCGCAGCCGTAATCGCGCCCGCCCAGCGTCCGCCGACGTTCTTCACGTCCGCGATGTCGCTCTTTATCTGTTTCTCGTATTCCTCGTAAATCGGCATCTGCCAGACGCGCTCGTAAGTCTTCTCGCCCGCTTCCTTCAACTGTGCCATGACGTCTTCACCGGTACCGAACATTCCGGTCGCGTGCTGTCCGAGCGCGACGACGCAGGCGCCAGTCAAAGTTGCAAGGTCAATGATAGCCTTGGGCTTGTATCTTTGCGCGTAGAAAAGCCCATCTGACAAAATGACCCGTCCCTCGGCGTCGGTATTGTCGACTTCTATCGTGATACCGGACATCGTCGTGACAACGTCGCCGGGTTTATAAGCCGACCCACCGGGAAGATTTTCTGTCGAAGGCGCTATGCCGACGACATTGACCGGTATTTTCAAAGAGGATAAGGCCTGCATCGTCCCGATCACTGCAGCTGCGCCGGACATATCCATTTTCATCTCGCTCATGTTGGCAGACGGTTTCAGAGAGATTCCGCCGCTGTCGAACGTAATTCCTTTTCCGACGACCGCGTACCAGTCACGACTCTTCGGGTTCCCTTTGTATTCGAGCGTTATGAACCGCGGCGGCTTCGCGCTCCCGGAATTCACTGCCAGCAGCCCGCCCATCTTCAGATTCGCAATCTGCTTCTCATCGAGGATCCGTGCACGTACACGGTATTTCCTCGCCATCTTAGCGGCGATGTTTGCGAGGGCTTCGGGATAAATCTCGTTTGCAGGTGCATTGCAAAGATCCCGCGTCAGGAAAACCGCCTCGCAGACCACCTGCGCGTCTCTCGCAGCCTTCTGGCCTATCGCCGCCTTGACCCCCTGAAGGGCGACTCTGAAGTCCGCCACCTTCGACTTCTTGTTTCCCTGAGTCAGATACTTATCAAACTTGTAGGTACTGAGTATAGCGCCTTCCAGGAGCGAATGGACCGTCTCATAATCGCTCGCCTGCTCCACGGTTGAGCTCAACGCGGCCAGGACCACGGAGTTCGCCTTTGCATCCTGCGCAGCCTTCACTCCGACCGCAGCCGCACGTCTCAGTTTTTCGTTTGTCAGCTGGGACTTCTCCCCGATGCCGACAAGAATAGCAGTGCGGTATTTCCCGACCGAATATAAAGTAAACTGCTGTCCCTTGTCTCCCTTAAAGTCACTTGCTTCG
>JAMCXB010000067.1 GCA_023480735.1 Bacteroidota bacterium
CTTGGCCTCGAAAGATAAAATTCGGGTTGCAATATATGGAGCCTCCGGTTATGCCGGTTACGAGCTTTACAAAATCCTCAAGAGACATGGTTATGCCGAAATCAGGTACATAACCGCCGAATCAGCGGCCGGCAAGAGGCTGAGCGATATTTTCCCAACAACCGATGACTTCAGGATCGTGAAGAATGCCGATGTTAAGCTAGGCGATGTGGATGCAATTTTTCTTTCTCTCCCTCACGGTGCCGCAAAGAGTGTGGTCGAGGAAATCGGACAGACTTCGGGACATGTTAAGATCATTGATCTGAGTGCAGACTACAGATTCGACGATGCAGATGAGTATGAGAAATGGTACGGTACTAAACACACAAGTCCAGACTTCCTGGACGACTTCGTCTACGGATTGACTGAAATCAACCGCATCGCAGTCAGGAAAGCGCAATTCGTCGCAAATCCAGGATGCTATCCGACTGCCACCATTCTTGGGGTCTATCCTCTTCTGAAAAATAGGATTGCCGATTTGACTGTGCCGCTCATCATCGACGCGAAATCCGGCGTCACGGGTGCCGGGAGAAAGGCCGAGGTGAGGCTTCTGTTTGCAGAGCTGAACGAGAACCTTTACCCGTATAACATCGGTTACGTCCATCGCCACACCGGGGAAATCGAACAAGAACTTAAGAAAGTATCCAGTTCTGACCTTAAAATAATCTTTTCCCCCCATCTTGTTCCGATTACAAGAGGAATGCTTAATACCATCTATGCCAAACTTAACACGACACTTTCAACCGAAGAACTAACCGGAATATTTCATGAGACCTATAGGGACGAGACCTTCGTGAAGGTACTCGCCGCGAACCAAATCGCGTCGTTCCAGCATACTGTAAACACCAACATGTGTGTCATGTCGGTGAAGAAAGTAGAGAATTCTCCGTACGCTATTGTCATTTCTTCGATTGACAATCTCGGTAAAGGGGCTGCCGGACAAGCGGTACAAAATTTCAACGTGATGTCCGGTATCCCGGAGTCGGAGGGACTAATTTGAGGATAGTGTTAAAGATTGGCGGCAACGAAATCGATGATCACAGTTTTCTCGACAAGATATCTTCAATTGTTGCAACACTTCAGGGCGAAAATCACCAGGTAGTGCTTGTCCATGGGGGTGGGAAAGAAATTACCAGGCTTCTCACCAAACTTGGGGTCGAGACGAACTTCGTGAAAGGGATGCGGTATACAAACGCCGAGACACTTGATATCGTGGAGATGAGTCTGTCAGGATTGATCAATAAGCGTCTAGTCAGGTCACTTCAGCAGAAAAAAGTGAATGCGATAGGATTAAGCGGAGTAGATGGGAGGATTCTGGTCGCCGAGAAGATGTTGCGGGAAGGAGAAGACGTTGGTCTTGTTGGGGAGGTGGCAAGCGTCAATGCCAACATGCTTGAGGAATTAATGGGGCGCTTCGCCGTCGTATTATCGCCGATAAGCACGAATGCAGATTCTACTTCATCCCTCAACGTGAATGCTGATTTCGCCGCAGCATCAGTCGCTTCGTCTCTTAGGTCCGAATTGGCTATATTCCTATCGAATGTATCGGGCGTTATTGAGAATGGCGCCGTGTTGGCAAAGTTGAATGAAAAGGACTTCATGGGATTGAAACGAAGCGGGGTTGTCACGGGGGGAATGGTGCCTAAGATCGAAGCGGCTATTCGTGCTGTTAGGAATGGTGTGCGGATGGCTTTTGTCACTGATGCAGACGGCGCCATGCAGATAATTTCGGGGCAAGACGCAGGAACGCAGGTGGTCGTTTGAGATTAGAGACTAAGAGCTACTTGTTCTTGCTTGTGCTGGCTGTGATTTACGACGTGATGTTCACTGTTCCACCATTGCTGCTTCATTTCGGAATCAATGCGGATATACTCTACAAGTTTTTTCGTCCCGTTTGCGATCAGATGGATTCCAGAAGCTTTCACCTCTTCGGTTACAAACTTGCGGTGTGCTCAAGATGTGCGTCAATATACTACGGCGCCACACTTGGAATAGTTCTCTATCCATTCTTCAAGCCGTTGAAGGATGTCGAGATACCGAACCTTCTTTTTCTCGCTATTCCACTTGCGGCACTTGTCGCGGATTTTAGCTTAGATTACATCGATATAGGACATAACACTTTTCTCTCTCGTTCTGTGACCGGAGGAGTCTTCGGGATATCATTGGCATTTTTCGTGGTTCCGGTTTGGGTATCACTTTTCAGAGAACTAAAAACAAAGAGGCTTGTCCAAAATGAATAGTTCGGCTTATTTCCGACCTGCAATGTTTGCTGGGCTTATCCTGGCGGTAATTAATTTCTCACCCGGGTTGGATCTTGTTAATTGTTTCTGCTGTGCCGGACTTCTGTTCGGCGGCGTTCTGGCAGTTCTCTTCTACAGGATGGACCTGCAGGAAGGCCAGACGATTATGAACATAGACGGATTTTATCTCGGCCTCTGGACAGGAATTTTTGCCGCGGGTTTTGAGACTGTACTGAATATTACCATCGGCCCGTTCATCGCTGACATCAAGTTTAACATGATAAAAGGTCTCGTGCACAATATCTTCAGCGGTATGTCGATTCCGCCAGATCTCATGAATCAGCTGAGCCAGGCTATCGCCGCTGCTAAGAGGCCTGCGTTGATCGATTCGTTGCTGAGTTTCTTCTTGCTTGTGGTAGTATATGCGATTTTTACAATTTTCGGCGCACTCCTGACAACAGCGTTCATACAGAAACGCAAGGCAAAGCCCGTCTGATCTTCTACCCGAGTTCCTTCGGCATTAATTGCCCGTCGGCTCCGCGGTTAGACACTTAGGACCAACTGCAAAAGCTGGATGACTGAAATCAACCCGGCCGATTCTTGCACTAAAACTAATCTACAAACAAAGAAGTGATCTAATCTATTACAGTATCCTCGGGGACTTCTATTAGAAGTCGAAGCAGCGCCGTACTCATAGTCTTTCCCTGTGCATCATTCCTCAACGATACCGTTCCTCCTCCGGCAAGTGCCTCATGTAACAGAAAATTCAGCGCGTGGAGGTTGGGAAGTTCGTATCGCTCTACTTCCCCGTTACACAGTCCCGCGAAGTGCGCTTTTACCACACCCGTTGTTACCCTTTCCTTAAGTATCTGATAGTACTCGGACTTTCGCGCTATCAAACCGATGTTTGAAGCATCTCCCTTGTCGCCGCTTCTTGCATGGGCGAGCTTGAGCAATTGCACCTTCTTCATTTGCTTTTAATCCTTTCATTCGGGGACCGATTTCCTAATCAAATCTCAGACACTTCAACAAACGGCTTCACATGAGACTTTGGAATCAGCGACGGCCAGTAGGCAACCACGTCCTGAGGTTTCGGACGGCCACCTCCAAATCCTGTTACAGTTGGTGGCCCTGTCAGGACGAGGGGCACGAGTTGTCTTCCGAAAGCGTCTACCGCTTCCCGGTCCTTGCTTCTCACGGCGACTCGGAGGACAACTTCATTCAATTCACGGGGCATCGGGCTCAATGGACCGTGGCATGAATTATAACCTAAGAATTCGGTGTGGAACTCGTCATACCGATAGCCAAGGGACTCCAAACGCTGGCGTATAATTCTATCGGCAGCTTGAGCTTTCTCCAGGGCCTCCGGCCAGCCATATGTTAAGGTGCCAATAGCATAGTAACCCTCCGCATATGCCATGGATACTTTGAAAAACTCCGTCGGCGCTCTCCCCTTCACGTCGAAAACTTTTACCCGGTCGGCACCTGCCTGTTCGAGCCGAATACTCGTGAAATCTGCGATCACTTCAGGCGTAATGTATTCCGCCGGGTTGCCGATCTCATACAGGAGCTGCTCCTTGATGGTATCTACCGAAACTAATCCTCCGGTACCCTTGTGTTTGGTGATATAGACTGTCCCGTTTGGATGGGCCTCAGCGATCGGGAATCCGATGTTCGCAAGGTCGGGCACGTTTTTCCAATCCTTCATATAGTTTCCGCCGGAGGATTGTCCGCCGCATTCCAGGATGTGGCCGGCCACGATGCCTGCCGCCAGCTTATCGTAGTCGTTTTCACCCCAGCCAAACTCATAGATCATCGGAGCCAGCGTCAAACCGGTGTCGGTCGCTCTGCCGGTAAGAACTATCTGAGCACCCTCGTTCAAGGCCTCTGCTATAGGGAAAGCGCCGAAATATACATTGGCACTCTGAAGATGGTCTTTGACCTTACTGAGGCTCTCTCCAGTATCCATATTCTTGAGCTCGACGCCGCTTTCAAATAGGTTATCCACCCGACCATATATATCGTCTCCGAGAACAACTCCTATTCTCAATCCCTTTACGCCTGCGTTTCTCGCAATCTCGAAAATGGCATCGCGGCAAGCTTGCGGATTCACTCCTCCACCGTTTGTGATGACTTTTATGTCTCTCTCAACAACGAAGGGGAGTATCTGCTCCATCACCGGGAGCAAGTCTTTTGCATACCCGAGTTTGGGATCTCGCGATTTCTGTTTCTGAAGTATAGACATGGTTACCTCAGCCAGATAATCCATCACCAGATAGTCGATAGGTCCCTTGCTTACTTGCCAGTAGGGTGCCTGCGGAAGGTCCCCCCAGTAACCCTGCCCTGACGCGATGCGAATTGATTCCTTCTCCGACCGTGATCTACTTGTCTTTGCTGTTTTCACGTGCTCCCTCGGTTTTAGTCAGGAATGACGAAGTTATCACCGAAAATTTAACAGAAAAGATGGGTAATTCCTACAGAATGGATGAAGCTGTGGTAATGCCTCACTGAAAGGGTTATTTCTCTCGCAAAGGCGACAAGAACGCAAAGAAATGTTGACGAGCGGTTCGCTTTGCGAGCGGCTTGGCGAGAAACTATAAGTGAGGGGTTACAAGCTGTGCTGTCTCTCGTATAGCGACAGAGGAAGCGGGGTGACTAAGTTGACAGCACCTTGAAGGCTCAGGCCTGCGATATATCTGCAGGCCTGAGATTAGTTGTTTATCGGAAGCCCTTTAGGAGGTTCATGTATGAGAGAATACCGGTTGTTACATTAACTCCGTAACAAACCAATAGCCGCGTTCGTCAAGCTTCCTCTTTAATACCTGCAGCGGTTCTCTCTTCTTCGGTCATTTCGAAGACTTTATTGAAGAGCCTTTCGGCCGCTTCGCTGAGCGTCATCTTTCGACGTGCCATGACCCTTCGGGCAACTTCTAACGCCTTCGGAATCCTGTAGGTTGTCAGTCCTTCGAGACCACCGCCCCACGCAAACGCAGGAATGTATTTCGGCGGCAATCCGGCACCGTAGACGTTGCAGCAGACGCTGATGACTGTTCCGGTATTGAACATGGAGTTGATTCCGCATTTCGAATGGTCGCCCATCGTCAAGCCGACAAACTGAGAGCCGGTGTCTACCAGCTTGCCGTCGTTGTACACCTTGACATTGCCGTAATCGTTCTTCAAGTCGCTGTTGTTGGAATCCGCGCCGATGTTTACCCATTCTCCCAAATAAGCATGCCCAATGAAACCTTCGTGCTGCTTATTCGAATAAGCATGGATGATCGACTCTTCAACCTCACCGCCGACTTTGCATGTTTCGCCGATCGTCGTGTTCTCGTAGATCTTTGCAGCGACCTTGACGATGCTGTTCTCGCCAATGAAGGCAGGGCCTTCTATGACGGCATTCGGCATTATCTTGGCGTTATTCGAAATGTAGATTGGACCTCCCTCGGCATCGAGGACTACTCCAGGCTTTACCTTTGCCCCTTCAGCTATGTGTATCTGGGAGGGATTTATAAGATGGACGCCCTCATAAACCTTGCCCAGAATCTGAGGCTTGCCGTTAGTTAAGATTGCGAAGTCAGCGACGAGCTGAGAGCCGTTGTGGTGAACCAGCTCCCAAGGATACTTGATCATCTTCACGTCGGAGACTTCTTCTTTCTTCGCCCCGGCGAAATCTTCTGATGTAACGAGCTTCCCGCCAAGGGACTTCTTCATCGCATCGAGATTCTTTCCCGACACCCAGGCAGCGATTATCGAATCGCCGCTGACGTAAAGAACGTCGCTGCCCTTGTGTTCGAATTTCTTGACAAGTGTCTCGTCAAAAAGAAGCCTGCCGTTGATAAACAACACGCGCTGAGCATCGTTTGGAATTTCGTTCACCGGAGAATGAGGATATTTCTCCTTAACGACATCCTTCAAATACTCGCGAGTATGCAAAACAACGACGTCACCAGAATATGAGCGGGCAATCTTTTCTCTTAACGAAGTAATACCACACTTCAAATCGTACACCGGCCGGAAATGAACAAGAGGCATCAACTTCTTGTAGAACTCATCTTCAAATATGCATATATGCATAGAATTCCTTAGTCCTGTTGTTTAGAGGTTATACACTGTTGTTACTTCGTCTTGTCCGTTCCTCATCCGTAAGTAACAAACTCAGCGGCCAATTTAGTTGCTGCCTTCTTGTCAGTCAGGATAATTGCCTTTCTGTGGAGCTGGAGAGCAGATGCCGGGCACATCGCTGTGATCGGACCTTCAACTGCAGCCTTTACTGCATCGGCCTTTCCTTCGCCGTTAGCGAGCAAGAGAAGTTCTTTCGCTTCCATGATTGTCCCAATTCCCATAGTGATGGCGTAGCGAGGAACATCATTCGCACTCTTGAAGAATCTCGCATTGTCTTTCACTGTCTTTTCGGTAAGTGTCTTTATTCTGGTGCGCGAGCCCAGAGAGGAACCCGGCTCGTTAAAAGCGATGTGACCATTCCCGCCTATGCCTAATACCTGAATATCCAGACCACCGTACCTCAGCATTTCATTCTCATACCAGGTGCAGAATTGCTGAATCTTAGGATCCGTTTCGAATGAAGATATCTTCAAATCCCCATACATCCCTTGCGGAACATGAACGTGTGATCGTTCAATGTTGATATGCTTGAAGAGGTTTTCCCACATGAAGTAGTGATAGCTCTGGTCATGTTCGGGAGGGAGGCCGACGTATTCGTCAAGATTGAAGGTGGTGACTTTTGAGAAGTCGAGACCTTCGTTCTTGTGCAGCTTGATTAATTCCTTGTATAATCCGAGGGGGGTACTCCCGGTTGCAAGGCCTAGGACAAGATTGGGTTTGCGTCTGATTCGGGAGGCAATGATCTCAGCGCCCTTCTTACTCATCGCGTCATAGTCTTCATGCACAACGACTAGCATGTTCTTGATCTCCTTTGGTTTTGGTTAGTTAATGTAGCCTGATCTGTGGTGAATTATCTATTCAACAAAGCGGCATAACAACATTGGAACCAATTTCCGAGAACTGCGAATATTAGTTGGTTGTGTAAACCAACTAATATATATTATAAAAGTCATTCGTCGTTGTCAAGGCTATTCTTACCAAGCCCCCACTGGCACGATACAATGCGCCCGGGAATTCTCTTCGACGGGCAGCGCAAAAGGGTTCTTTAAGCAAACAAACTTGAAACATAGCACTACGGGAGCTTAATTTAATTCCGTGGTGCAGATAATGTTCTCCAGATAAATCACAAGGAACGATCTAGAAAATGAAAACAACTACGACAAAAGTCGAACAACTCGCGATAGAAAGGTCAGGACAAAAACTTCAGTACGTGCCGTCCGAAAAGGTCGGAGTAATTGTAGTGGATAACTTCCCTTCCCTCGGCAAATTGACGGCTTTACGATTTCTTGAATGGGTACAGCATAATCCGGGCGGAGTCGTTTCACTGCCGACCGGCAAGACTCCGGAACACTTCATAAGGTGGGTCACCCATTTTGTGGACCAGTGGAACAGTTCATCGCTCAGGAAAGAACTTGAAGAAGGAGGAATCACCTCGACCGAAAAGCCCGATATCGGTAGCCTTCACTTTGTTCAGATCGATGAATTCTATCCTATTCATCCGAAACAGCAAAATAGTTTTTATTACTATGTCAACAAGTACTATATGCACGGGTTTGGGTTTGACCGCTCAAAGGCACTTCTGATAGATGACAGCAAGGTCGGACTTCCGGCCGGCAAGCGGATCACAGACATTTGGCCCGAGCAAACGGTCGATCTCTCCCTTCGCTACAGGCAGCCAAAAACCCGCGAGGAGAGAATGCAGAAGTCCGTCCTGGAAGACATCGACCAGTGGTGTGCGGAGTACGAGGAACAGATAAGGTCGCTGGGCGGAATCGGATTCTTCCTCGGTGGAATAGGACCCGACGGTCACATCGGTTTCAATGTCAGTGGATCGGACTTGAACTCCACTACCCGTTTGACCGCCACGAATTATGAAACGCAGGCAGTTGCGGCAACCGATCTGGGCGGTATTGAGGTTTCCCGAAATCGTCTCGTTATCACCATCGGACTCGGCACTATTACCTACAACCGCTCTTGTACCGCGATAATAATGGCCGCCGGTGAAGCGAAGGCGGAGGTTGTGGGAGACGCTATTCAGAAGAAGATGCACGTGCGCTATCCGGGAACAGTCCTGCAGTATCTCCCAAACGCGCGGTTCTACCTGACCAAGGGAGCTGCTAAGCTCTTGTCTGAGCGCAATTACGAGATCCTTGCAGGTCAAGAGGTAGTCCCCGATGAGGAAACCGAGAGGATCGTAATCGATTTGGCGGTCGCAAAGAGAAAACGGGTGCGTGAATTAACGGTAAAAGATTTCGAGAGCGAGAGGTTCAGCGAGTTGCTGCTGACCAAGCGGAAAGAGACTTGGCAGCAACTTGTCGACGAAGTCGACAAGAAGCTGACCGAGAAGGTTGAACTTGGGCGGACATCTCACTCAAATGAAGTCTTTCTCCACACGGAGCCGCATCATGACGACCTTATGCTTGGGTATCTTCCTTACATTGTTCGCCATGCCCGGGATGCCTCGAACAGTCACACTTTCCTGACTCTTACGAGCGGGTTCAACGCAGTTACCAACTCTTACATGCTGGATCTCCTGGACAACCTGAAAAGATTTCTGGACGACGGTTCGTTCAGTAAGCTGATCAACGAGGGGTATTTTAATCCGAATGATGAGACTAAAAGGAACCGGGACGTCTGGCAATATCTGGATGGCGTTGCTGAGAACAACCCGAGGACGAGAGCTGAAGGCGAGGCAAGAAGACTGCTTCGAAATCTGGTCTTTCTCTTCGAAGACGATAATGTTCAGAACCTGAAAAACAGAATCGATGAGCTCGCCAATTATTTCAACACCCAGTATCCTGGCAAGAAGGACCTGCCGCACATTCAGAGACTCAAGGGAATGATGCGGGAATGGGAAGCGGACTGCCTGTGGGGATACTTCGGGTTCAATGGGCAATCCATTCTTCACGCGCGGCTGGGATTTTACAAAGGCGACATCTTCACCGAGGAGCCGAAAGTCGAGCGAGACGTCCTCCCTGTCCTGAATGTGTTGAGAAAAGTGAAACCGACCATTGTCGGAGTGGCTCTGGATCCTGAGGCAAGCGGTCCTGACACCCATTACAAGGTTTTGCAGGTAATGTCCGAGGCATTGAAGATGTATGAGAGTGAATCCGGTCGTTCGGACATAAAAGTCATCGGTTATCGAAATATCTGGTACCGGTTTCATCCTGCAGAGGCGAATGTGTTTATTCCCGTCTCGCTTAATATGTTTGCCATTTTGCAGAATTCCTTCAACAATGCCTTCGGTTCCCAGCGGGGAGCATCCTTCCCTAGCTATGAGCACGACGGGCCTTTTTCTGAATTGGCACAGAGAATTCAGGTGAGGCAGTATCAGAAGGTAAAGACCTGCCTCGGGAGGCAGTACTTCAACGAGCATCCGAGCCCGCTGATACGCGCTACCAGAGGGTTGGTATTTGCCAAACTTATGAACCTGCAGGAGTTCTACGACACTTGTCTTGCACTTAGGAAATCGACGGAAGATCTGTAAGAGCACCAGATGCGGCGGTGCCAATAGTGCCGCCGCTTTCTCTATTTCGCCATCTGCGGGATAGGAAATCTTTTGTACTCGATTTGTCCGGCTCTCATTGTCATGTCTACATTGAAATCCCCATCAAGCACAACGATGTCTGCCCTTTTGTTAGCCTCAATACTCCCGGTCTCTTTGTCTATTCCGAGCGACCGTGCCGCGTTCAGTGAAACCATGCGCGACGCTTCGGGCAGGTCCACGCCCACTTCGCGGACAATCAGCCTCAGGGCTTTCTCCAGCACTAATGTGCTTCCAGCAAGCGTTCCATTCTCGAGGTGTACAATGCCGTTACGGACCGATACCTTTTCACCTGCAGAATAATACTCGCCGTCGCCTACCTCTGTTGCCCGTATAGAATCGGTTATTAGCATAATGTGGTCGGCACCTTTGACTTTCGTCGCCAACTTGATGATTTTCGGATGTACGTGCGCCCCATCTGCAATCAGTTGAACATCGAGCTTGTCGGATAAGAGCGATTCCGCCAGAATCCCGACTTCGCGATGATGGAGCGGAGGCATGCTGTTGAAAACGTGAGTCACCTGCTTCGCGCCCAGGTTGATTGCACGCTGTGCCGTTTCTCCGTCGGCGGAAGAGTGACCGAGTGCAATCACGACACCGTTCCTTATCGCGTCCTCCATGACGGAAATAATACCCGTCAGTTCAGGCGCCACAGTCATAAGACGTACGTATCCCTGTCCGGCAACGAATACTTCGCGCCACTTGTCAATTTCAGGGGTCTCGAAATATTCTCCCCTGTTCCCACCCCTCATCGCCCGGTTGAGATAAGGACCCTCCAGGTGAATTCCGTAAATATTGGAATGCTCCCGATTTTTGCCGCAATATCCCGCTAAACGGTGCACCGCCGGAATCAGAAGGGAATGAGACAGAGGAGAGAGAGTTGCAAGCAGAGTCGTCACGCCATGCGCATAATAGTGGCGGGATAATACGGAACAGGTGTCGGGCTTTTCGTCTGTGAAATCGTAACCTAGTGCGCCGTGAGTATGCACGTCGATGAAGCCCGGCATCAGGATCTTACCGGCGCAATTTATGACTTCATATTCCTTGTCTATCTTGTTCGCCGATAATTGGGAGACACTCTTGATCTTCTTCTCCTCAACGGCAACTACTCCGCTATCTATGACCGAATGTGGAGTAACCACCTCTCCGTCAACGAAAACGTATTTCATTTGGGATTGATTCTCATTTCAGTTCTGATTGCCTGATGATGCATTCCGGGGAGATTACTCACACGGGAGTGGCCGTCACCGGGCGGCTTTTATTTCCCTCACAGTGGCCGTAATATCCGTCGATTTGAATATTGAAGTTCCTGCCACCAAAACGTCTGTCCCTGCATGTACAAGTCCTGCCGCATTCTCTGGGCCGACGCCACCGTCCACCTCGACGAAAATCTTCTTTCCGGCAGGAATGAGCTTCTTCACTTCCGAAATCTTCCTGTAGGCGCTGTCGATAAACTCCTGTCCGCCGAATCCCGGGTTTACAGACATAACCAGTATAAGATCGACATCATAGACAATTTCCGATAAAAGGCCCACTGGCGTGGAAGGATTGATAGCGACCCCAGCTTTTGCACCGAGTTGTTTTATCTTGTTGACAGTCCGATTAAGGTGAATCACAGCTTCATAGTGGACCGTGATGAAGTCGGCGCCGGCCGCTGCAAAACGCTCGATGTATGAGTCAGGATTTTCGATCATCAGATGCGCGTCAAGCACAAGATCGGTCATCTTGTCTACGGCCGATACAAGCAGAGGACCGAAAGTAAGGTTAGGAACAAAGTGACCATCCATGATATCCAGGTGAATCCATTCCGCGCCGCCTTTCTCTACCAACCGGATTTGCTCTTCCAGCTTTGTAAAATCTGCAGAAAGGATTGATGGGGCTACAATTGCCATTACTGTTCAGGGCCCTCTTGCTGGTTCTCTATGGACGAAACGAACAGGTTAATCTTTGTACCCTTTGGCACGATTTCTTGTGAACGTGGGTATTGCTCGATTACTGTATTTGGAACCAGTCTTCTGCTCGGTTGGAAGGTGATATCACCAAGGAGAAGTCCGCCGTTCAGGATCGCCCTTTGTGCATCCGCGAGAGGCAGGCCTACCAGAGTCGGCACAGATACTTCGCCGACAGTTGGTGTTCCTGCAGACACGACGATAGATATTGCGGAACCTGTGGGGGCCAACGAATTGGCAGGCAACGATTGCGACATTACAACGTTCTGAGGAAAATTGCTCGAAGAATCAAAGGTCACTTTCCCGAGGATGAAGCCTGCGCGTTCCAGCATGAACTGCGCCTCACGTTGAGAATGGCCGCTTAGGTTGGGAACCGTGACCTTCTCAACTCCACCGCTCAGGATGAAGTAAATCCGCCTTCCGTGTTTTACAACCGATTCCCCCTCTGGGTTTTGCGACAGCACGGTATTTGGCGCCAACTTGCTTGATTTATTTCCGCCGACTTCAAATTGTAAACCAAGCGTGTCAAGGATTTCTCTCGCTTTTGCTGCCTGTTTTCCGACAAGGTTGGGTACGGTCACCGTACCACCGTCGTTGACATACCACGGCATTACAACCCAGTTCATGAGCGAAAAGAACACAATAAACAATAGTACCCACAAATATAATTTGCGTGCAAGATTTGACCACAGCAGATGCATGAAGAAGCTTCTCTTTGTATTCATTTGATGGTTAGAATCTATCCATTACATCATTGATTTTCAAGATTTCATTGTTTGGGGCGCGTAACCCCTCACTTATGGTTTCTCGCCAAGCCGCAAAGCGAACCGCTCATCAACATTTCTTTGCGTTCTTGGCGCCTTTGCGAGAGAAATAACCCTTTCAGTGAGGCATTACTGGGGCGCCGTTTATTCTTCATTCCCGCAATGTCGGAAACCCGTATGTCTATCGAATGATTAGTATGTCCCATCGTCACGCACAGGATCGTGTCGCACCGGGTTTGGAGGTCTTATCAAAACATTACACGCCATAACTCCAGGTTCAGGATGTTATCAACCTTTGATTTTGCATTCCCAGCTGGGCCAGCTGTTCCCCTTGTGCCGGTTGTTTTCCCATTGCATGGGTTCAAGATTGATCAGTGCGTCAGTGCCGCCTTCAGAAACCGGCCTGACATGATCAATCTCCCAGCCGAACTGTGACTGAATATCTCCATAATAAAGTTTCCTAATTAAGGCCCCGCATTTGTCTCTCCTCCACAGGCTCGGGTCATATCCTGCGACAGCATAGGCCTTTTCCCATACCGCATCGACTATGCTGTTCGAGAATTCTCTCCCTTCCACGGTCCTGTTCGGTAACCTCATTCTTTCACAGCCTCCTTTCTATTCCCACTTTCGATCGCACGTCTCTGCACAGGCGGTGAGCAAAATTACTGCCACGTAGTGAAGCAGTGTAACGGAGCTTCATTCATTGCCAGTAAGGGATTTTATCCCGCCGCGAGCAGCCTTCCAGAGTCCATTCTCCTTTCCCCCTCTTCCAAGAAGAAAGGACTCTACGAGCGCACAGAGGGCATTTCAAACGGCTTGCCCTGACGGTCCCTCCGTGATGCCGGTAATTACTGCCGGTGCTTTAGTTCTATGTTTTTTTCGTGTTTGTGATGTTCAACAATCCCTGACAAATTGTCTATCACCAAGTGAAAAGATTAAGCACTTTTCTCACAGCCGATAAATGATGCAAGCTCCCTGTTCCCGCCGCTGACAATTCGTAAAACGCCTTGTCTCTCTGCATTCACTTAGTCATGCAGATCATCCGCTATCTCTGTCTTTCGAGGAGTTTCCAGGTACAATTTTCTGTAGCCCTGACCGCGCACTCACAAAATGCCGTTTTAAGACATTGCCCTATACTACACTAGTACGGAATAAATTACACATAAGAGGCCCTTAGATACAACTAAAGGATGGTGCTGCCCGACACTCCCTCTCCGCGTCAGCCTCGTTTCAAGTATTCGCTCACAATGCTGCCCAGTGCAACCGAGAGCAGTTTTGCATCACTCTTGTCCGATCGGGACGGAATAAGAATAGGCACCTTCGCACCGACTATTACATGAGCAAGCCTGAGACTTGCAAAGTAAGTCGTACTTTTTGCGAGGCTGTTCGCTGATTCGATATTGGCGGCCACCAGGATTTCAGCCCTCCCTGCCACTGCAGACCTGATTCCCTTTTCGTCTGCAGCCTCAGGAGAAAGAGCATTGTCTAGTGCAAATGGCCCATCGACGATGCACCCTTTAATTTGGCCCCGCTCATTCATCTTTGATAGGGCTGCGGCATCAATGGTCGATTGAAGATTTGGCAAAACAAACTCAGTTGCGGACAGTATTGCAACTTTCGGATTCTCGTTGCCCAGGGCATGAGCCACTTCTACGGCATTGATAACGAGTTCAACTTTGTTTTTCAGATCCGGTGAAAGCGTCATCCCTCCGTCCGTTATCATCACAAATTGATTGTCCGGCCTCGGTGGGTACTCAAGTACGAAAATATCGCTCAAGAGTCTGCCGGTCTTGAGTCCGCTCCCTTCGTTCAGCACCGCCTTCATCATCGTTGCAGTGTCTACTCCACCTTTCATGAGAAGGTCTGCCTGTCCATCTAACACAGACGCTATTGCCGCCTTCAACGCACAGGACACCTCATTACAGTCTCCTATTTCAATGGCAGATTCCAGACCTGAATATGATGCGATCCCCTCTGAAATCTGAGTTCTGTTGCCAAACAGCATAAACCTCGTCTTCAGCGACGTCGCCGCTTCTGCAATGGCCGAAAATGTCTCATTGTTATTGGGATTTACGACGGCGACCGTTTTCGTAGGCAACGATACCGCGTATCCTAACAACTCTTGAAAATTATGAATTTCATTACCTCTCATTCAGTACTCCAAAGCTTTTTCTTTTCCCTGTAATACCCGAAGGACCCCGAGAGCCAGGCTCTTCATTTCGTCTTCGCCGGGATAAACCTGAATCTCTGCGATGAAACCGACTCTCTCCTCAATCCAGTCTGTCAACATTTTCGAACCTGCGAGCCCGCCCGTCAGGATGATCGCATCGATGTTCCCGTTGAGGACCGTGGCCATTGCGCCGATTTCTTTGGCGATCTGGTATGCCATCGACTGGTAGATTTCACGTGGCATGGCGTCACCTTGCTCAACTCGCATTTCAACTGCACGGGCCGAATTTGTGCCCAGATACGCAAGCAAGCCTCCCTTACCCATGACCATCTTCCTGATTTCCTGCTGCGTATAGTCTCCCGAAAAGCAAACGTCGATAAACTGTTGAAGCGGCAACCCTCCGGTTCGTTCCGGCGAGAAAGGACCGTCGCTCGACGCATCGTTGGCATCGATTATCTGTCCAGCCTTCACGGGCGCAACTGAAATACCTCCACCGAGATGAGCAATTACAAAGCTAGTGTCATGCACATCCTTGCCCACCTTCTCTGCCGCCATCCGCGCTGCGGCATGGATATTCAACGCGTGAGAGAGACTCTTGCGTTTGATCAAAGGATGCCCTGAATAGCGAGCTAAGGGACCGAATTCATCGACCGATACCGGATCTACCACAAATGAGGGACAGCCATATTCGCAACCAATTTGTTGTACGATGGCGCAACCCAAATTGGAGGCATGCTCTCCTTGAAGATTTGCGCGAGCATCGGCAATCATCGCTTCATTTACTGTGTACGTTCCTCCGGCAACGGGTTTCAGGAGTCCTCCTATGCCTACCGCTGCAGATAATGGGCTATTCAACGTCTTCAACCAATCCGAAGCGATTCTTGCCCGGAACTCCAACTGGTCCCAAACGTGATCATATTTGTCCAACTCATCTTCACGGTGTCTGAATGTCTCTGATGACACGGCGACTGCATCCCGGAACAGGGACAATTTAGTTGAAGTCGATCCTGTGTTTACGACGAATATCAGGAAGCCTTCGTGGGGCTCATGCATGACCAGCACCCTTTCGCGAAATGGAACCCGTTTTTCAAGCTTCGAAAATCAGTCAAACTTACACCCCAAGCGGCAACCGCTGGGGAGACAAAAATTAGAGCCGAACAAGTTCAATCTATGTTAAAAGGCGGTGGTTAAATTCACTCGGTTGAGCGCGCCAATCTTTCCCCACGAAGTGTAAGAATAATCGAATCCGTAACCGTAAAACTTCAGCCCTACTCCGAAAGATAGCCCTTCCAAACCCGAACTCAGTCCCACCTTCATCTGAGTATGCTCAAGATTGTCGTAGCCTACGCGTAAATGGAAATTATCCGACAGAAGGAATTCTCCCCCTATCACAAAAGAACGGAGCTTTTCCGACAGATTAAGGTTTGAGTCTCCCAGCCTTTGGAAAGCTACATTTAGGACCAAAGGCAAATGCTCCAGTTGTTTCGAGAAACCTATCCTCACATTCAAAGGCAAAGCCTCTGTAATTCCCCCATAAGTGCTAAGCTGCTTGCCGATATTGAGGATTGAAAACCCTACTCCAAAAAGATCGGCTGGAAAATTATAATACAGTCCGACATCCATTCCCAAGGCGGAGGAGGAATAGGAGGAAATCGATGAGTAGATACCCTTGAGACTTAATCCGTAACTGAAATTCTCCGCAAGGTAATTGGAATAGTTGAGTGTCAACATGGCATCTCCGGCACTGAAGGTGCCGTACTGATTTCCCATCTCGTCGGTCGTGGGAAACTTGCCGTAATTAATGTATCCAAGCCCCACTCCAAAATAGCCTTCCTTTGGGAGCTGGAACGTGGAGAAGACATACCCGGCGTTTATGTCGAGGACGTGTTTGAGGAAGCCAAAGGTGACTGCCCGATTCTTAGAAGAGACTGATAAAGCCGGGTTATAGTAGAAGGATGTAGGATCATCGATCCGTGCCATTGCACTTCCGGCAAGCGCTGCTTCGCGTGCACTGACGTCAAGATTCAGAAATTCATATGCCGTTTGACCGAAAACAGGACTTGTTGCCGCGAGAATTAGTACAAAACTGAGGATTTTCATTTTGAGAATGTACCCGCGATTATTCTATTTTTCAAGACCACCTGTTTTGATTATATTTTCTCACGAATTCATGATCGCTTTCCAGCTAAGAAAACCCGAAATACACAGGATTCTCGTGGTGAAACCCCGTGCGATTGGAGATGTGCTGCTCTCTACTCCAGTTCTGCCAAACCTGCGCAACGAATTTCCCAATGCCACGATCCATTTCCTCGTTGAGAAATTCGCGGCGCCCGTACTGGCGGGGAATCCCTACGTGGACGAGATAATCTCCTACGACACCAAGACACAATCTTCTCTCTCGATCATATCACAGGTTAGGAGAAATAAATACGACCTAATAATTGATTTGTTTGCAAATCCACGGACCGCGGTCATAACGGCGCTGAGCGGTGCAAGGTATAGGGTCGGATTCCCGTTCAAATGGAGAAGAGTGGCTTACAATATTCTCGTCAAGCCGAGAAGCGGAGAGGTACACAACGTAGAGTTCAACCTTGACGCACTCCGCAAGCTTGGGCTGAAGGTGAAATCACGAAACCCGCTATTCTATTTGGATAGTAGATCCGGAAATTTCTCGGCTGAATTCGTGTTGAAGCACCATTTGAAGGCAAATGAATTCATTACGATGAATGTCGGCGGCGGATGGCAAACGAAACGCTGGAGCATCGACAACTTCGGCAGACTCTCGCAAATGATAGCATCGCGCTTAGGTCTGCCCGTTGTGGTTTTGTACGGCCCGTCGGAGGCCCAGGAAGCGGCTAGTATCGCTGAGACGACGAACGCGATTCTCGCTCCACCCACTTCCCTTCACGAAATGGGAGCGATCATGACGTCGTCGCTTCTACTGGTCACGAACGACTCCGGTCCAATGCATATAGCATCTGCACTTGAAGTTCCGACGCTAGCGATTTTCGGACCAACTAGCCCACGCCTCCAGGGGCCTTATGGAAACATTTCGGTGATAGTCCGTAATGAGGCGCTAGGTTGCCTTGAATGCAATCTGACAAAATGCACGATTGGTAACCTGTGTATGACCAATCTCGGTGCCGAGACTGTCTTCGAGAGTCTTCTGATTCTGGTTTCGAAAATTCACCAGATATCGGACGCAACAACTGCCAAAGTGAACGCAAAAACCAGGAAACCCGATGAAACTGTTTGATTTCGAAATACCCGATTGCAAGAGATTTAACGGTTACAAGCCTTGTTTTCCGTACAAGACCTGCTATGAAAGGTGCGCACGTCCCGACAGCCCGTTCGGCACAAAGATCCTCATCGTAAATCTGGACGCCATGGGTGATGTGCTGATGACGACCGCTCAACTTAAGCCCATAAAGCGCAAATATCCGGAAAGCTACGTAGCATGGATAACCTTGAAATCTGCTGTTCCCCTTCTGCATGGAAATCCTTTCATCGATGACGTCTTTTCGTGGGATGCCGAGAGCTGGCTCGTACTTGAGCAGATGGAATTTGATTTGATACTAAATGCAGACAAATCCAGAAGGTCTGCAGCGCTAGCCATGAAGCTGAAAGCCAACGAGAAGCTCGGATTCGGGTTGAACAATAAAGGACAGATTATTCCCCTCAATAAAGAGGCAAGCCATAATTTTAAGCTGGGCATCGACGACTACATGAAGTTCAGAATGAACGGCAGGACGGGACAGGATATTCTTGCCGAGACGTTCAAACTCCCCTATGAGCGAGACGAATACGTCCTGGAGCTTACGGACGACGAGAAGCAGCAAACAGCGTGGTACAGGAAATCAAAAGGTATCGGCGGCAACGATGTTGTTGTAGGGTTCAATACGGGATGCTCGGACCTCTACCCCAACAAGAAAATGACTATCGAGCAGCACCTGACGCTAATCGAGATGTTTTCCGATGAGAATGATATCAAGATGTTTCTTCTCGGTGGGAGGACGGATGCAGAGAGGAATGAGGAGATTTATTCCAGTGCGTTGGAACAAAACCCCGGATTATCGACGCGCCTCTTCAACACGCCCGCGACAGAGGGTTTGCGGAGGGGTATTGTATATGAAAACGCCGCCGACATTGTTATTACCGGTGACAGTTATGGGATGCACCTTGCCGTTGCGCTGAAGAAATACGTGCTTGTATGGTTTGGTGTAAGTTGTTGGACGGAAATTGATCTTTATGAAAGGGGAACTAAGTTTGTTCCGGAAGGCCTATTCTGTTCCCCGTGCTGGAAGAAGGCATGTCCATACGATCTTGAATGCATCAAGATGATCGATCTGGAGAGGATGCGTTCCACAGCGATGGAATATGCTGGAAAGATTGCCGGTGAAAGAGTCCATGCTGCAAATTATGACGTCCCTTAAGGCACATTGAAATCATTACACGTAACCAACACGACGCAGAATTGAAATCCCGAATTAGCCTCTGACCAGCGTCAGAACGTTCTCGATGTGATACGTCTGGGGAAACATGTCAACCGGCTGCGACGAGACCGGCGTATATCCATGAGATACAATCTCCTTCACGTCTCTCGCCTGTGTCATCGGGTTGCAGCTGACATAGACGATCTTGTCAGCCTGGAGCAAGTGGATATTGGCAGAAATCTTGGGATGTAAACCGTTTCGCGGCGGATCGACCACAATCAGGTCCGGCTTCGGGAGATTCAAGTTTCGGAAATTTCCTGCGGGGTCTCTTCCTTTGAACAACTCAGCCAGATCGGTCTTTACGAACCTGACATTCTTCACACCGTTGAGGTTCGCATTTTCTTCGGCGTCTTTGACCGAGGAGTCCGCCAGCTCGAATCCGTAGACCTGATCGGCAAATTCGGACAGATAGATGGAAATACTTCCGGTCCCGCTATAGAAATCATAGATGACCTTCTGCCTTCCTCCCACGGCGGCCAAAGCAGTCTCATAAAGCTTCTCTGCCTGGAGAGTATTCGTTTGAAAGAACGAAAGAGGAGAGATCTTGAAAGAGTATTTTCCAATTTTTTCGGTTATGTAGCCGTTCCCAAAATGGACGCGCCAGACTGTGCCGGAGGCAACCTGTGCGCGAGTCGAATTCACTATAGTCGTGAACGTGGACACAAATGGGAGGTCCTGCTTCATTGTCGTCGCGAGTCTTTCAATCACCGCGTCTTCGTTCAGAACAAAGAGGTTTACCATGTACTCATCTGAACTCGATGATTTCCTGACGGTCAGAAACCTGAGCGAACCGGAATGGGTCTGTGGATTGTAGATTGTCATACCAGACTCGGTCCTGAAAGCCGATTCGGGAGCTATTTTGTCGCGAAACCAGTTCAGTATCCGGTTTGTCTTTTCGTCGCCGAGGTGGCAGTGGGCGATGTCTATCGTCTTGTCGTATCTTCCCGGAGAATGGAACCCAAGTGCTACCTTCACCGGGTCGTTCTCCAGTATCCTGAACGGATTCTCTGAAAAGGTAAATTCGAGTTTGTTCCTGTACTCATAAATATTGTCTGCTCCGACCGTCTCCTTGACCTCCAATTTCAAGCCTGCAGTTCGCTCGAGAGCGTCAATCACGTGTCTGCGCTTCGAGGAAACTTGTTCGTTGTAATCGAGATGCTGCCATCTACATCCACCGCAAACGCCGAAATAGCGGCATACAGGCTCAACCCGGTGGGAAGATGGAGTCAGGATGTCAATTACTTTTGCTTCCGCATAGTCGCGTTTTCGTTTGATGACTTTTGCCTTTACCACATCGCCCGGCACACCTCCGGCAACAAATATTACGTATCCATCCAGCCTTGCAATTGCTTTCCCTTCAAACCCGATCGAGTCAATATTCAGCTCAACAACTTCGTCTTTAGAAATCATGCTACAATTATTCCCGATATGTCCATTACGTTTGTGTCGGTCGGGCCAGTACTAATCAGGCCGCCGTGTTTCGTGAAAAATGAGTTAGAATCACTTTCATTAAAATACTTCTGAATCTCTTTGCCGCCATCGTCGAAGCGCGCCAGTAACTCGGCAGAAGCGAACGCGCCTGCAGCGCTGCTGTTTCCGTCCTTACCGTCGGTACCGAAAGAAAAGACGGTCGTTCTGTTCAGATTCACGCCACCTTCCTTGAGCCTGACAAGCTCACGAAGCGCACTCAGCACGAGGTGTTGGTTTCTTCCGCCCTTTCCTGGTCCCTTTACATTCACAGTTGTCTCACCACCGGTTAGCACAAGCGCGGGCGGAGGGACAGGAATCCCGTCTTGTTCCACCGACCTCGCAATCGAGACCAGGAAACCTGCGGCGCTTTCAGCATCCATTTCCAGGAATCTTGTGAGGACAAGCGTGTTGAATCCGTTCTCAATCCCTTCGTTCTCGGCAGCGCTTAGGGCATTCGAGTTGGAAGCGATAACCCGAACCGCATTGTTTTCCAGGTTAATGCCTCTAAAATGTTCCGAGAGACTTCTCAGAGCATTCGGTATGGATTCATTGATCTTCGCGATCAGGCCGCTCTCAACCAGGAAATCGTATGCATCGGCAGGCGTAGTGTTGTCAGGTACTGTTGGTCCGCTCGCGATGGATGGAAGATGGTCTCCGACTACATCGGAAATTACGAGCGACAGTTTATTTGCTTTCTTTGCCAATGCTGCTAATTTCCCGCCGCCAAGGGCCGAGAGATGTCGTCTTAGTAAGTTTAGTTTGTGAATCGGGACTCCGCTGTCCAGTGCCGCTTTGATTAAATGGTTGGCATCGTCAAGGCTTACGCCTTCGACAGGGACAAAGACCGACGCACTCCCGCCTCCGGAAATCAGGAAGAGCAGCATATCGGTTGCCCGGCAGGAAGAAACGAACTGACGCACCTTATCCCCTGCCTTCAGACTCTCTTTGTCAGAATAGGGATGCCCCGTCTTGAAGAATTTAAATCCCTTCACACCGAGATGTCTCTCGATGGGTGTAGCGATTATACCGTTGACTCTGTCGCCAAGTCTCTTTTGAATTTCAAGCGCCATAGCCTCGGCGGACTTCCCTATCGCGACGCACCTCAAAGCGTTTCGACCTTCGAGATGAAGTGTATGTCCGAATGCCGTTAGATTATTGCCGGACAATCGACAGTTGTTCTCAAACACAGTTATTGGTTTTACGGCGCAGATAGAACTCTCGACAAGCCTCTGCAGCAGTGTCTCCGCAGAGCTGTCCACTGCAGCCTTCATTTGCTTGAGATCTTTAACAAACCAATCCGGCTTGTGTATGCTTCCAGATCTGCTACTGGATTATCGGAAGTAGAAAATATGTAAAGAGGATAAAGCCTGTTGAATGTCTTCATTGCAAGGGCAAGCAGCCTCTTTGATGAGGCGACGGGATCGAACTTCTCTAATTCTTTTCCGAAGATGATGTGGTTGACACCTTTGAACTTCAAATGATCACGTTTCGGTTTGAAGCTTTCCGAGATCGGCTCGGTCCCGTAGTGAAGTTCGTAAGCGGAAAACTCGCTCCCTATTCTATACTTCCTGCAGGCGTCGAGAAAAGCCTGGCCGTAAGAAGAGACGTTTTCTTCGAAACGTCTTCGCCCGTCGACTTTCTCATTGTTTATGAACGTTCCGAGCTCCATTCCGTTCCTGTCGATGTAGAGGAATAGTTCCGAATCCCATTTTGATTTCCCGAAACGGATGAGCATGAAGTCTTTGTACGGCTTCTTCGCAAAACGCATGTCCCTGTTGATGCGGACAAGTGTCCGGTTGAACTTAGGTTCGGTGTCAAGCACAGGATTGATGAATTTTATGAAGGGGCCGATAGATGTGACGAACAATCGTGCGGGATTCAAGAGAAACTGCTCGTACTCCGGCCTGTGCTTGCGGAACCATGTTACCGAATTGTGTTTGTACAATTGATCGAGGAATTCGAAGGTCTCCTTTGAGAAACCCTTGAACTCTTCTATGTATCCTGCGGATTCCGAAGCACGTCCGTTAGACTTCAACCCGGCAACACGGGGAGTTGACGGGCCGACATGTCTCGTAGGAGTGCCTGTCGCTTTCTTCTTTATTTCTGACTTCACTCGTTCTGGCGTTTCAATTTATTTTCGAGATATTCCGATATCTTTGCGGAGCCGACTCGTTCTTGCTTCATGGAGTCTCGATCCCGCACGGTTACAGTCTGATCCTGAAGCGTCTGAGAGTCTACCGTGACGCAGAAAGGGGTCCCAGCTTCATCCTGACGGCGATATCGCCTTCCGATGGAACCGGCATCATCGTAGAATGCTCTGAAGCGCTTTCTTAGATCGTCGAAGATATTTCTGGCGATTTCGGGCATGGTTTCGCGGTTAACCAATGGAAGCACGGCTACCTTGATTGGGGCAAGCCGTGGATGGAATTTCAGAACGGAACGGATTTCCTTGCCTGTGTCCTCTTCGGCATACGCATCGACAAGGAATGCCATGAAGGACCTGCTTGCTCCTGCTGAAGTTTCGATTATGTAGGGAATATATTTCTCCTTCGAAGCATCGTCAAAATACTCCATGCTCTTTCCGGAAAACTCCTGGTGCCTTGTCAGATCGTAGTTAGTGCGGTTGTGAATACCTTCTATTTCTCCCCAACCGAACGGGAACTGATATTCAATATCGTATGCGTCCTTGGCATAGTGTGCCAGCTTATCTTTTTCATGTCGGTGAAAATGAAGCTTATCCTTATTGATTCCCAGGTTGGTAAACCATTCGATCCTCTCGTGCCTCCATTTCTCGAACCAGTCGTCATCAGTTCCAGGTTTGACGAAGAATTGCATTTCCATCTGTTCGAATTCGCGCGTTCTGAACAACCAGTTCTTGGTGTTTATTTCATTGCGAAAAGCCTTTCCGATCTGCGCAATGCCGAACGGGAGTTTTTGTCTCGATGAAGCGACGACGTTTTGGTAGTTAACATAAATGCCCTGTGCAGTTTCGGGTCGCAAGTATACCGCCGCCGAGGAATCTTCTACCGGACCCACAAAAGTCTTGAACATGAGGTTGAACTTGCGTGCCTCCGTAAATGTCGCCTTGTTCCCGCAATTGGGGCAGGATAATTCCGGAAGAACCAAAACCGGAAATCTTTCCAGCGTACCGGCAAATTCCGTACGGATTACATCCTCAGGCTGTTTCTTATCCAGAGACGCCAATGCAGGGGAGGTCTTTCTCCACTCTTCCACGATTCCAGTTCCGTTGGAACTCTGAACCTTTTCAACAGCCTCCCAAATCTTCTTCACCGAGATCTCGTCAGAGAGTGTGTCGAGTCGGTAGCGAGCCTTGCACTGTCTGCAGTCGATCATTGGATCGGTAAAATTCTCAACGTGTCCGGATGCTTCCCAGACCCTCGGATGCATCAAAATAGACGCATCGATCCCCTCTATGTTTTCACGGAGGGTCATAGTCTTCCACCATTCGTCCTTCACATTTCGGAGAAGTTCTACGCCAAGCGGGCCGTAATCCCAGCAGCCATTCAGCCCTCCATATATTTCGCTTGATTGAAAGGCGAATCCCCTTCTCTTTGCAAGCGATACGATTTTATCAAGTGTTAGTTCGGATTTGCTCGGTTGTGTCATCTCTTCGCGCTTTTTTTAATCAATATAAAGAACGGTGCCGAATTGACAAAGTGCACACCACTCAGGCCGTAGAATCACCAAATGAGGGAGACGTGCGATGTCTACCCGATTCAAAAGTTTAAACCAAAAATCTTTGCCTTTAATCTTGACTTTGAAAGGTAAAATTTCGCATTTTATGTCGCAATCGGGAGAACTACCAAGAGTTCGGATGGTATAGTTAGGGTGAAAAGCCGACTGCGGTCACAAATTTGGAAAGGTTAAATGGAACCTGAGGAAAAAACGGTAGCGCAGAATCGTCGGGCACGATTCGAGTATCAAATAATCGAGACTACCGAAGCCGGCATTGTCCTTAAAGGAAGCGAGGTAAAGTCGGTCAGACAGGGAAAAGTTGACATAAGTGATTGCTTCGCATCCGTTAAGGACGGAGAGGTTTGGCTGCATAACATGCATGTGGCCGCCTATCAGAATGCGGGTCCCTTCGGACACAACCCGAGAAGGACCCGGAAACTGCTACTACACAAGAGAGAGATTAGGAAACTCATCGGCAAAACAAAACAGAAGGGACTCTCTCTCGTTCCGATCAGACTGTATTGGAAACACGGGCTTGCAAAAGTGGAGCTTGCTATTGCAAAAGGAAAGCAAGCTTATGACAAGCGCGAGACTATAAAGCAGCGGGACCAGGAGCGCGAAATACGACGCCGCAGTGCCGATGCTTGAGATACCTTGCTAATGAATATTCACCACACCTACCAGGAGAAAGATAGTTAGGGTTGTTTCCACCACTCAATGAGCAACTAGACCTGATAAAGCGGGGCACCGCTGAAATAATTCCAGAAGACGAACTAACCCAGAAAATTGAGAGGTCTATTAAGACAGGTCAGGCTCTCAATGTGAAATTGGGCTGCGATCCGAGCCGTCCGGATCTGCATCTTGGCCACTCGGTCGTCCTGCGAAAGCTCAGACAATTTCAGGACTTGGGACACACCGCAATCCTCATCGTTGGCGATTTCACCGGCATGATCGGAGATCCGTCCGGCAGAAACAAAGCTCGTCCGTCCATGACACTCGAGGAGACGCGGCAAAACGGTGAGACATACTTTCAGCAGGCCCTGAAGATCCTGTCATCGTCAAACCTGAAAATCGTCTACAATTCTGAATGGCTCGGAAAAATGAGTTTTCAGGAGGTAATTAAGCTAGCCAGTAAATACACGGTCGCAAGGATGCTTGAAAGAGATGATTTTGAGAAACGATATCGTTCGGGTGAACCGATAAGCGTCCACGAATTCCTCTACCCTCTCGCACAGGCGATGGACTCCGTAGCCATACGAGCGGACGTTGAATTGGGAGGCACGGACCAAAAGTTCAATTTGCTGGTAGGCAGAGATATTCAGCGGGAGTACAACCTGGAGCCACAGGTGATATTGACGATGCCTTTGCTCGTCGGGACGGACGGCGTGGAGAAAATGTCGAAATCGCTCGGCAATTATATTGCCATAACAGATACCCCGGATGAGGATTGCGGTGTGTTTACGGGAAGACGCTCTCCATACCCGACAAACTCATATACGATTATTACGTTTTGACAACGGACGTTTCCGCGCACGAACTTGGAGAGGTCAAGACTGCTCTGAAGTCGGGCAAGGTAAATCCCCGGGACCTTAAGAGAAGGCTCGCACGGGAGATTGTGACTATGTACCATGACCGCGATGCGGCTGCGCGAGCAGAAGAAAATTTCGACAAAGTCTTTGTCCGAAAAGAAACGCCGACTGAAATCGAGGATGTGTTCCTGAACGTCAACGACGGCGGTCTGCCGTTATTCCAACTGCTCGTTGAAATCGGTGCGGCAAAGTCAAACAGTGAGGCACGCCGGCTGGTAACACAAGGCGGCGTCACAATCGACGGCACTAAGATCGCGGACCCGAATAATGCCGTCATACTAACCGATCCCGTTATCCTCAAGGTAGGAAAACGGAAATTCTACAAGATCAGACAACAACAAACGCATTAGTGAATAAGGAGATGTAAAATTGTATGTCCCATCAAAGATATTCTTTACCAAAGGGGTAGGCCGACATCGCGACTATCTGCAGTCCTTTGAACTGGCACTGCGAGACGCAAAGATCGAGAAATGCAACCTGGTAACGGTGTCAAGTATCTACCCCGCAGGGTGTAAGCGCATCCCGATTGATGAAGGAACCAAGCTCCTTCAGCCGGGACAAATAACATTCTGCGTGATGGCAAGAAACTCTACTAATGAACCAAATAGGCTCGTTGCCGCATCAATCGGAGTGGCGACCCCCAACGATTCTTCACAATACGGATATCTATCTGAACATCATCCTTTTGGCGAGACGGATGAAAAGGCCGGCGAGTATGCGGAAGATCTTGCGGCTACAATGCTCGCCACGACACTTGGGATTGAGTTTGATCCCAATGCCGATTGGGACGAACGGGAGAAAGTCTACAAAATGAGCGGAAAGATCGTTAGAACGTTCAACATTACTCAGTCTGCAGAGGGAGACAGAAGAGGAATCTGGACGACAGTCGTTGCCGCCGGTATCCTCCTCCCCTGACCCGACAAAAATATCTCCGGTTAGCAAAAAGCCCCGTTCCTGGAACGGGGCTTTATTGTATCTGAAGACTTGATTCTCGGTACCTAACTACCTGAAGCGGTTAGCGCCTCGGCTCCGGACACGACTTCAAGCAGCTCCTTGGTAATTGCTCCCTGGCGAGCCTTGTTATACTGAAGCGAAAGCGTCTGTATGAGCTCGAACGCGTTTTCGCTCGCATTATCCATTGCAGCCATACGCGCTCCCTCCGCTGCCGCGTTGCTCTCCAGAAGTATCCTCCACACCTGATATTCAAGATGCTTTGGGATCAAAGCCTCGACAATGGAAGCCCGATCCGGTTCGTAGATATAATTCACCTCAGCGTGCTTCTTCTCCAGCATCAACTCGTCGGTTGGTATCGGAAGAAATTGTTCTATGACCAACCGCTGCTGGATAGCGCTCTTGAATTCATTGTAAACGATATCAACCCTGTCGTAATCGCCATTCATGTAACCCTTGACTATGTCTGACACAAGATTCCTGGCAACGGGAAATGTCAAATCATGGAATATGCCGGAGTAGTTGCCTGCGATATTGAATTTCCGCCTGGAAAAGAAATCATAACCTTTCTTTCCAACCGTAAACAGGTTTACCCTGCCTAAAGCATCCAGGTGTGCGTATTCTCTCTGGATGAGTTCAACGGTAGCTTTGATGATATTTGAATTGAACGCTCCGCAGAAACCTCTGTCGGCGGTCACGGCGATGATCGCGACTTTTGATATATCCCTTTTGACCACGAGTCTGTTCTCGCCAAAGTCGGGACTGGTTGCAAGATGTTTCATCAGTTCACCGATCTTGCGAGAGTATGGCCTTGCCGAAACCACTGCAGATTGTGCCCGGCGCAGCTTGGCTGCCGCAACCATTTTCATGGCCTTCGTGATTTTTTCTGTGTTCTTGACACCGGCGATGCGGCGTCTTATTTCACGGAGAGTCGCCAATTCTTACTCCTTGATGGACGCTTTGAAAGAAGAGACAAATTCCTTTGTTATTTCATGGAGTCTCTTGTCGGTCTCCGCGTCGATGTCCTTGACGTCGGCAATCTTGTTGAGAATATCTTGATGCTTCAACTCCATCATCTCAAGAAATTCCGTCTCAAATCGTCGTATGCTCTCAACCGGCAGTTCGTCGAGAAAGCCGTTTGTTCCGGTGTAAATGATTGCGACTTGCTTTTCGACCGGCATCGGTGAGTATTGCCCCTGTTTAAGCAACTCGACAAGCCTCTGGCCTCTCCTGATTTGAGCCTGTGTAACTTTGTCCAGATCGGAACCGAACTTTATAAACGCTTCAAGCGCCCTGAACTGGGCAAGATCAAGTCTCAGGCGGCCTGCAACCCTGCGCATCGCTTTTGTCTGTGCATGTCCGCCGACGCGGGAGACTGAAATGCCGACGTTGATTGCGGGTCGAACTCCGGAGTTGAACAACCCCGGCTCAAGGTATATTTGACCATCTGTAATTGAGATGACGTTGGTCGGTATGTAAGCAGATACGTCATTAGCCTGTGTCTCTATTATAGGAAGAGCCGTCAGGCTACCACCGCCTTCTTCGTCGCTCAGTTTTGAGGCACGCTCCAGCAGCCTGCTGTGCAAGTAAAACACATCGCCCGGATAAGCTTCGCGCCCCGGCGGTCTGCGAAGAAGTAGTGAGACCTGCCTGTACGCCCACGCATGCTTCGAGAGATCGTCATATACAACAAGAGCGTCTCTACCGCTGTCACGGAAGAACTCTCCGAGAGTACAGCCTGAGTAAGGCGCTATGAACTGCATCGGAGATGGCACTCCAGCTGTCGCAGAGACAATAGTCGTATAGTCCATCGCTCCCTCTTCCTCAAGCTTTGCGACAACCTGTGCAACAGTGGAAGCCTTTTGTCCGATGGCGACGTAGATGCAGTATACCGGCTTTATACCTCTCCTTTTTGCCTCTTCAGTATGGGTGTACTTCTGATTCAGAATTGCATCGATGGCGACTGCAGTCTTGCCGGTCTGCCTGTCTCCAATTATCAGCTCGCGTTGTCCGCGGCCGATTGGAATCTCATTGAGTCTATAGCCTTCAATCCGGTGTTCAGCGGCTGCTTCACCGGGCTGCGTGAAATCACTCCAAGAGCCTTTCTTTCCACCGGCAGGACTTTGTCAGTTTCTATGGGTCCTCTGCCATCGATCGGCTGCCCGAGCGGATTTACCACACGCCCCAACATAGCTTCGCCTACAGGCATCGACATCACTTTGCCCGTACGGCGGACCTGATCGCCTTCCTTTACAAGAGTGTCGTTGCCGAATAAGATACACCCGACGTTATCTTCTTCAAGATTAAGAGCCATTCCGAAAACTCCGTTCGGAAACTCGACCAGTTCGCTGGACATCACCTTCTGCAACCCGTAGACTCTTGCGATCCCGTCACCAACTTGTAACACGGTTCCAACATCATAAATGTCGACTTCGCGCTCGAAACCTGATATCTGTTTTCTTAGAATTGCGGTAATTTCGTCAGGTCTTACTTCAGGCATAACAACCTCATAGAATTAGTCTTTCGTAATCTCAATTTCGCAAAGTAGCTTCATCCGACAACTGTTGCTTCAAAATTTCAAGCTGGCGGCGGACGCTTCCGTCATAAACTGTGTCGCCGATCTGTACGAGGAAGCCGCCGAGAAGAGCGCGGTCGCTTGAGAAAGAAACACGAACGCTCTTCCTCACAAGCGTCTCTAAAGTTTCCTTCAGCTGAGACATGGCCTTTTCATCCAACTTAAACGGAGCTCTTAATTCAGCATTAACGATACCCTGCAACTGATCGAGAAGGACGGCAAATTCGACGGCAATGCTATCGACGAGTTTTTCTCTTCCTTTGTCAATCAAAAGAAAAAGGAAGTTCAGTGTCAGCTGATTAACCCTTGTGGCAAACACCGCTTTTATCACGTCTCTTTTCCTGAAACGATTAATGATTGGGCTCTTGAAGAATATATAGAGCTCATGCGAAGACGAAATTGAGTCGTGAATCAGCCGCATGTCCGAAGCAACTTCATCGACCCTTTTCATCTCGCCGCAGAGTTCTAAAAGTGCGCCTGCATATCTTCTTGCAGCTCTTGTTTCCTTCATTATCAAGCTCTAGTTCTTTGGCAATGAATTCAGAAAATTCTCGACCAATTTCTTCTGCCTTGCCTCATCAATTGTCTCGCTCAGGATCTTCTCTGCTGCCTTCACGGCAAGTTCAGCCACCAACCCGTGTAGCTGAGAAATGGCCTGCTGCTTATCCCGCTCAATCTCTTCCCTGGCTTTATCGAGGACACTATTTGCATCCGCATGTGCTTTTGACATCGCCTCAGACCTTAGCTTCTCAGAAAGTTCTCTGGCCTCCCTGATAAGCTTCTGAGCTCGTTCTTCGGCCTTTGCAAGATTCTTCCTGTTCTCCTCGAGTACCACCTCAGCCTCTTTCTTGGCCTCTTCTGCGCGTTCGATCGATTGTCGGATCGACTCTTCGCGAGTATCAAGGGCCTCAAGGATCGGCTTCCAAGCGGTAGTCTTCAAGATTAATAACAGAAGGCCAAATGTCACCGCTGTCCAGATTATTACTCCCGGATTCAACTGCAATAGCATACTCTAGTCTCCATTAGAATTGAAAAACATGCATGATTCCCTTTTTCAAAAAGGAATCAGAGTTGAAGCGGTAAAATTACGGCTTCAGTGCCATAATTATGGCGATGACTTCGGCGAACAATGTGACACCCTCGATCAGAGCCGCGGCAATGATCATGGTGGTCCTAAGGTCGGCCTGAGCTTCGGGTTGACGACCGCTTGCTTCCAAAGCCGCTGCGGCGAGCCTGCCAATACCCAAACCGCCTCCGATTACTGCTAGTCCGGCAGCGAGGCCGGCTGCTAAGTGAACTAGTTGATCTTGTGCTACCATTTAAAACCTCCAGTATTTCTTCTTTTAATGTTCTTGATGGATTGCCATCCCGACAAACAAGGCCGTCAGGATCGTGAAAATGTAAGCTTGAATAAACGCAACGAGTACTTCCAAAAGCTCTATGAATAGCGCAAAACCTATCGCAAGGGGTGCGATCAACACCGTACCGAAGACGAATATCAGGCCGATGAAGGAAAATATTGCTATGTCACCGGCGACGAGGTTCGCAAAAAGACGGACGCAGAGGGCAAAAGGTTTTGTGAAGAGACCCAGGATTTCAACTACTGCCAAAATGGGCAGAGCAAAAATCGGGACGCCCTTGGGTATGAGACCTTTGAAATAGCCGAAGAATCCATGATGGATGACTCCAGATATCTGGATCACGAAGAATGCAATGAGCGCAAGTGACGCGGTGAAATTTATGTCGCCCGACGGCGTCGAAGCATACGGTATCAGCTCGAAGAGATTCGAGAATAGTATGAAAAAGAAGAGAGTCAGGAAGTAAGGGAGCAGCTTCCGTCCTTTTTCCCCTGTTGCGGGAAGGACAACGTCGTCCCTGATGAAGAGGACTACCATTTCTACCGCATTCGCGAACCGACGGGGTATCAGCGATTTCTTGTAGCCTTTCGCCGCCGCCCTCAGAACGAGGAATACTAACAAGCCTGCGATCCACATCATGACCACATGTTTCGTCAGCGACATATCGATTGTTAAACCGGCGATATGGATAGGTGAAAAATGAGGCAGATGAATCTCTCCGAAGGGCAGAAAATCCAATGTGTGCGAATCCGAGACGTGTTCTATTACCCAGTTGCCGTTAGAGGCGCTGCCTGCATGTGCGACCGCAGCTGCGGCGGTGTCAGAAACGGCTTTCCCGACGTTAGCAGCCAACATGCTGGCAGAAGACAAAATCGCAGATCCAAATATCATTGTGCGGTGCCCTTGCCGGTTTTCTTAAAGGCCATTCTCTTATTCAGAAAAATCACTTCGAATATGGTCATCGTGAAATAAAAAACAATAAGCCCCGTCACAAGGGGGATTATTGGAGTTTTGAAGACTTCAATAAGCAGTATGAATATCCCCAAGAGCAGAAGTAACCTGATACCCATTCCCAAGGAAATGCCTTTTAGGAAGACGAGGCTGCTTTGGTCAATAAACTTCTCTATGGTATAGAACCCTACGGCTCCGTTCACTACTCCGAGAAGCGCGCCGAGAAAATAAGCACCGCCAAACCCATCGCCAGCGTATTTCCATATGAGAATAATGGAAATCACGGCTATTGCAATAAGGGAAACAGCTAGAGTCCTCATGGTGCCATTGTGCAGCAACCGGTCGAGAGGATCAACTTTTCTTTCTTGTATCACTCTTACCTAATTTCTGTACTTCTTTATAAAAGTTGTAAAAGCCACCGACTAGCCCTACTGCGGCCCCTGTCAGAATCAGCCATGGTGATGTACCAAAATGATCGTCAAGAAAATATCCGAGCAACGTCATACCGGCGACCGAAGCGGCCAACTCCGTGCCCAGTCCCATGAAAGGCGCAAGTTGCCTGTACGCCTCACCCAGGCTTTCTCCGAAACTCTGTTTCTTCTTCAAATATGTCACGCATCATCTGAATAACTCGCTCTTCTGGTCAGGTCTCTTCTCCCCGCTCATGTCGCACTTGCCGTCAAACATGGCGCCTTCATCAATAACCAGTTTTGAAGCTCGAATATCGCCTTTGATCCTGGCTTTCGGTTCCAGTACCAGCTTATTCTTGACATTGAGATTGCCGGTAATCTTCCCGCTGACAGTTACTGCCTGGGCGTCAATGTTGCCGGTGATTTCACCGCTCATTCCAATTACCAGATCTCCGCTCAGGGCAATGTCACCGTTCACCTGTCCATCAACTCGAAGACTACCCGAACTCGTAATCTTACCTTCGAAACGAGATCCCTGCGAAACGATGTTGATTTGTCCGTCTTCTTTTGCCATGTCAATTCTTTGTTAGTAAATAATTTTCCGGGTTTAAGTTCTTGCCGTCCTGCCAAAGCTCAAAGTGAAGATGTGGTCCAGTGCTGGTGACTCCTGTTGAGCCGACGAGCGCAACCACCTCTCCTCTCGAAACCTTAGTGCCAACACTGACCAGTATGCGTTCGCAGTGTTTGTACACCGTGATGAAGTCCCCTGCATGGGCTATCATCAGTGTATTACCTCCGGCCAGGGTCCAATCTACAAAAATTACTTCGCCTGGAGCGGGTGCCACTACGGGTGAACCTATTGGTGCGGAGATGTCGACTCCGTAATGCTGTATTTGATAATTAACGCCACGAGTTATATACCCGTTTGCGGGCATCATCAAGGGGAGTATGGAACCAATATCGTTACTGGGCTGGGCCGAAGCATAGGGTTCAGATGGTACCTTCGCGTACGAGGAGCCATTCTCTTCGGGAATCTCTTTTGCAGCTTGTTGCTGAGGAACCTCAACAGGTTGGCTGTTTGCCGCCTGTGACGAAGATTGGTCTTCTGTCGTGTCTGTCGAAGCGCTGCCTCCAAGGATCTTCCTGAGTCTCTCATTGTAGGCAGAGAGATAAGTCATCTGCTGCTCGACTTCACCGACTTTTGACTCCAGCCTCTGTACCTTTTCAAGCTGTTCACGCTGAGTGCTGAAGTATCCAGGCAGTACCAGTCTTCCTACGGGCGTATATATCAGAGCTACAACGCTTAACGCACCAATAACTACAAATCCAAAAAGAACAACGAATGCCAACTGAAATTTTGACGCCATGAAGGTCCGCGACGGTCTTCCAGTGTCAGAGATTACTACAAACGTCAGCTTTGGTGACGCCGTCTTCGCATGCGGTGATTTATGTTGCATCTCAAGCTCTCATAATATAAAAATGGGCGGCCATAATGTCAATAAAAAGCTTCAAACGCGAAGCATTTTGGCCCTCTTACCCTACCCGACGTACGAGATAGAACAACCACCGTGGCTGGCTTCAAGGGCCTTCTTGAAATATCGTCACATATTGAATAATCTTACATAAATAAGAAAGGCAATAGTATGTCACAGTACCCATGCTACCGAATCAAGGCAGCGGGCAGTCTGCACAGCCGTCTTCGTTCACTGGGGAGATCAAACTGCAATTTGGGCACCCCGCAAGCCAAGGGTTCAAACGTCCGTTTTAAACCAACATCGAGGAAACCTCAATGAAGGACTCTGGATCATGGATTCAACACGACTCCGGCTACCTGAAGAATGAAGATTTCAACAAGAATCTTCTTCGGAAATTGGAGGCGGCAATGGAAACTGTTCGTAAAGGCGGAGGCGAGGAGGCCGCAACACGACAGAAGAAGCGGGGGAAATTATTAGCCCGTGAAAGAATCGCGTCGCTCGTCGATCCCGATACATCATTCCTGGAAATTGGCACCATGGCTGCTTTCGGACATTATGAGGAACATGGCGGAGCACCCTCCGCGGGAATCGTCACCGGAATTGGCAAGATTCACGGACGGGATGTGGTGATTGTTGCCAACGACTCAACTGTGAAGGCGGGTGCCTACTTCCCTCTTTCCATAAAGAAGCATTTGCGCGCACAGGAAGTGGCGCTTCAAAACAGGATTCCGATCATTTACCTAGTGGATTCAGCAGGCGTGTTTCTACCAATGCAGTCGGAGATTTTTCCGGATAAGTCCGATTTCGGAAGAATATTCTATAATAATGCTATTCTAAGCTCCCAGGCGATAGTGCAGATTGCAGCTGTCATGGGACCTTGCGTCGCCGGGGGAGCATACCTTCCAATAATGAGTGACGAGTCAATAATTGTCGAGGGCACAGGCAGCGTTTTTCTTGCGGGTCCGTATCTTGTGAAAGCGGCGATCGGTGAAGAGACTGACGTTGAAGAGCTTGGAGGTGCGGACACTCACTCGTCGATTTCCGGCATCACAGATTACAAAGTAGAATCCGATTCTGAAGCTATTGAACTGATCAGAGAACTGGTATCAAAGATCGGCAAAAAGGAAAGCGCCGGCTTCGACCGAGCGGCTCCACATCCGCCAAAATTAGATCCGAAAGAGATCTATGGAATAATCCCGATCGATCGAACTAAACCCTATGACATGTACGAAATAATCGGAAGGATTGTTGACAACGGCGAAATCGACGAGTACAAGGCTGCTTACGGCAAATCTTTGATCTGTGCTTACGCCCGAATCGACGGATGGGCGGTTGGGATTGTCTCAAATCAGCGTACGACTGTCAGGTCCAAGAAGCCTGACAACTCAAACGAGATGCAAATTGGGGGGGTGATATATTCGGAGAGCGCGGACAAGGCCGCAAGATTCATCATGAACTGTAACCAAAGACGAATACCACTCGTATTTTTGCAGGATGTTACCGGTTTCATGGTCGGAACGCGGGCAGAAAGAGGCGGAATCATCAAGGACGGCGCAAAGATGGTCAATGCAGTAGCTAATTCCACCGTTCCACGGTTTACCATCATTGTTGGCAACAGCTTTGGCGCGGGTAATTACGCCATGTGTGGAAAAGCCTACGATCCTCGACTGATTTTTGCGTGGCCCTCCGCAAGAATTGCCGTGATGGGAGGCGAGCAGGCAAGCCAAACTCTTCTAAGCATCAGGCTGCAGCAAATGGAAAGAGACGGAAGGAAGATTACGGAAGAGGAACAGACGAGCCTTCTGAAGGAAATCAAAGAGCGGTATGAGATTGAAATGGATCCTAGTTATGCTGCAGCCAGGCTGTGGGTGGATGAAATAATCGATCCCCTTGAAACGCGGGAAGTCATTTCACGCGGAATAGAAATCGCCGATCAGAATCCGTTTGTCGCTCGGTTTAACGTGGGTGTAATCCAGACTTGAAATCGACCCTTAGCCGGACAGTCCTTCCGTTTCTATTGTTAATTTCGCTTGCCGGAAGTGCTTCCGCACAAATCGAGATTATCACCAGATTTTTCGAGCCTAAAGTTTTCAGAGTCACCAATGACCTTCGGGCATACATACGAAATGATCTCCCTCCCGTATCGTACAACAGAGAGGATGAGCTCAAACACATCGATCTGATCTTCATGAAGGCGATGGAGCTTTCCGGTAAAGAAATAAGTACGGCTCTACTTGCAAGCTCTTTTGCCGTTCTCAATCGTACCGATATACATCCCGTTGTTCCCCTGCTTGGCATTGTAACACTTCCCCTCCCTGCCGAAGATTCCTCTGATGCTATAAAGAGAATCGGAAAGTTGCCTAGATATATTTTCCCTGACTCGCCGTACGACAAACGGGGCGACAGCGATAAGCTGGTCCACTTCTTTGGTTCGGCATACCTGACGTATGAGACCGGGACGAAGAAGCTTCCCGACGCGATCGGAAACTTGATTGAAAAGGGTGAGGTTGCGTTAAAACTAGATTCTGCTTCAGATCCTCGTGACGTGTTTGCAAATAGGCTGGGTCAGCAATTTGGCTATGCTTTAAGCGATGGGAGGAACGTGGTTCCTTCTGATTTCCTCCTGGCGAAATATATTAAGAAGTGAGCTTCTGGAGCAGCTCCAGATCTTCGGCAGTTGTAATTTTGGGGTTAATATGGCGCGGCTCCACGACGAATGCCTTCACGCCGATTCGTTCAAGAAGCATAATCTCATCAGTGACCCCAGTGAGATCACCGAGCTGTCCGTATGCGCGGCTCAGGAGCCCGGCAGTCATGACTTGCGGAGTCTGGGCGGCAAAGAGTCTTGAGCGGTCAACCGTAGACTCGCAGAAGTTATTCTCGTCTACCATCTTCAAAGTGTCTTTCACGGGTGCAGCAAGGAAGGCTGCTCCGAACTTCCAGCCGGCCGAGATGACTTCCTCCAGATCTTCCGCGGACAACAACGGTCGGGCTGCATCATGAATACAGACCAGGTCGTCGTCGTTGACCATGCTTCGGAGAAATTCAAATGCATTTTTGACTGATAGAGGTCTCTCGGCGCCGCCTTCTACAACCGCTGTAAGCCTCCTGAGTTCTGTTGGTTGCACAATTCTTTGGAAGTTCAATATATCGGTTTGAGGGGCAGCCAGGCAGATATGCTTGAGACCATGGAGTTTCGCGAATAGGTTGAGAAGGCGGCGAATGATCGGCTCACCGCCTATCTCAATTAAGGGTTTTGAGACTCCTCCAAGACGTCTTCCCGAGCCTGCGGCAGGAATTATTACACCAATCCCCTTTCCCATTCTACAGAATCAGCATACCGTCGCCGTAGCTGTAAAAGCGATAGCCCTCTTTAATCGCCTTCTTATAGGCTCGCATCATGAACTCATGCCCCGCAAAGGCACTCACAAGCATTATTAGGGTTGTCTCAGGAAGATGGAAATTTGTTACGAGGTGGTCAACTATTTTAAAATCGTAAGGCGGGTAGATGAACTTGTCTGTCCATCCCCTTCCAGCTTTCACGTGATTGTCGGTTGTCACGTTGGACTCGAGGACCCGAACTACGGAGGTGCCGACTGCGAACACGCTCCTCTTCGAGTCTATCGCCTGATTTATTCCCTTCGCAGATTCAAAGGGAACCTCATAGAACTCGGAATCCATCCTGTGCTTGGTGAGATCTTCGACGTCCACCGTCCTGAACGTCCCTATACCAATGTGAAGCACGACGGGAAGAACCTTAACCCCTTTTCGTTCAAGCTTCGCAAACAGGCGGTTAGAAAAGTGAAGACCTGCTGTAGGGGCCGCCACAGCGCCCACTATCTTTGCATAGATTGTCTGGTAGTCTTCTTTGTCTTTCTCGGTAGGCTCTCTCTTGATATAGTGAGGCAGCGGCATCTGCCCGATCTTATCAAGAATCTTATAGATATCGCCCTTGTAGTTGAACTTTATCGTCCTACCGCGGCTCGTAGTATTGTCGATCACCTCTGCGTAGATCTTCTCATCATCAAAATAGATCTTGTTGCCGATCCGAACCTTTCTGGCAGGTTCAACGACTACATCCCAAATGCCCTCATCGTGGTTCAACTCCCTAAGGAGAAGTACCTCAATCTTGGCGTTGGTTTTCTCTTTTCGTCCGAGGAGACGGGCAGGAAACACCTTTGTTTCGTTGACAACCAGGACATCTCCCTTTTGAAAGTACTCTGAGATCTCGTGGAAGATCTTGTCTTCAATTGTCTGCTCCTTACGGTTCAAGACCATCAGCTTCGCATGGTCACGGGGCTGGGCAGGAGTCTTGGCAATCAGATTTCGTGGAACCGGGTACTTGAAGTCAGAAAGTTTCATCATTTCATAATCCCTTTTTAGAGTTTTTAATAAGGTGTCCCGTCCTGTATCTCAGGACGGGACACGGGGACTACGCAGTCATCGCTTCGAACGTTTTGCCTTCTTCGACGGTGATTTCTCGGCCGCTTTCGCAGGCGCAACTGGATAAGCCAGAGCTGCACGAGCGGCTGCCAAACGGGCGATCGGCACTCTGAACGGGGAACAGCTTACGTAGTTTAGTCCGATAATATGGCAGAATTCCACCGACGACGGTTCACCGCCATGCTCACCGCAAATGCCGATCTTCAAGTCAGGGCGAACGGAGCGTCCCTTCTCTTTTGCGATTTTCATGAGTGAACCGACCCCGGTTCGATCCAGGACCTCAAATGGATCCTTCGGATAGACTTCCATTTGAGAGTAAGGAATGAGGAACTTGCCCGAATCGTCACGGCTCATGCCGAGCGTCGTCTGAGTAAGATCGTTCGTGCCGAAGCTGAAGAACTCTGCAACCTTGGCAATCTCGTCGGCTGTCAGTGCGCCGCGGGGTATCTCGATCATGGTGCCGATATGGTACATAAACTTGACGCCGTTTTCTTTCATTACCTCTTGGGCAACCTGCTTAACAATAGCTGCCTGGTTTTCAAGTTCTTTTACGTTACCAACGAGTGGAATCATAATCTCCGGTTCTACCTTAATGCCTTTCTTAAGCGTATTGGCGGCCGCTTCGAAGATCGCCCGGCTTTGCATCTCCGTAATCTCAGGATAAATGATACCGAGGCGGCAGCCGCGGAAACCGAGCATCGGGTTAAACTCGTGCAGGTCCTCGACTCTCTGATGAACCTTCTCATAACTTAGACCCATTTCACCTGCGAGCTCCCGCTGTGCTTTTTCCTCGTGCGGCACGAACTCATGCAATGGCGGGTCGAGAGTCCTGATAGTAACGGGTTTTCCCTGCATGGCCTCGAAGATGCCTTCAAAGTCTGCACGCTGGAGAGGAAGAAGTTTTGCGAGCGCCTTCTTCCTGGCTTCGACCGTATCAGCAAGGATCATCTCTCTCATCGGGCCAATTTTACCTTCGCCGAAGAACATGTGCTCGGTTCGGCACAGGCCGATTCCTTCAGCACCGAAGGCGACGGCGTTTGAAGCCTGGTCAGGCTGGTCTGCGTTTGTGCGAATCTTCAGAGTCCGGTACTTGTCGGCCCATTTCATCACCTGTTCAAATTCCCTGTAAACCGGCGCGTCCTTCGGATCGAGCGTCCTGTCAATCAATACCTGTAGAACTTCCGATGGCTTGGTGGGAACCTGGCCTTCGATAACTTCGCCGGTCGTCCCATCGATGGAAATCCAATCGCCCTCTCTGATCGTCTTTCCGTTTACATTCATCACATGCTTAGAGTAATCGATTTCGAGGGAGGAGCAGCCTGCCACGCAGACCTTACCCATCTGTCTGGCAACCAGCGCAGCATGTGATGTCATACCGCCTCGCGCTGTCAAAATTCCGGCAGAGGCATCCATCCCTCTTATGTCCTCAGGTGAGGTTTCAATCCGGGTAAGGATAACCGTTTCGCCGCGTTTGTTCCATTCTTCCGCATCAGGCGCGTTGAAAACGACTCTGCCCGTTGCAGCTCCGGGACCGGCGTTGAGTCCTTTCGCAAGCAATCTGCCTCCCTTGACGGCGGCAGCTTTCTCATCAAGATTGAAAACAGGTCTCAAAAGTTGGTTCAACTGGTCGGGCTCTATTCTACTAAGGGCCTCCCGCTCAGTGATGAGCTTCTCCGCAACCATATCCACCGCCATCTTGATTGCAGCGAATGCAGTTCGTTTCCCGATCCGGCATTGAAGCATGTAGAGCTTGCCCTCTTGAATAGTAAACTCGATGTCGTTCATATCCCTGTAATGTTTCTCCAGGGTCTTACGAATGTTATCGAGCTGTTTGTATATTTTTGGATTTTCTTCGGAGAGCCGGGAGAGAGGAATCGGAGTGCGGATACCCGCTACGACATCTTCTCCCTGGGCGTTCATGAGATATTCGCCGTAAAAAGCGTTTCGTCCTGAAGCAGGATCTCTGGTAAACGCCACGCCGGTTCCTGATGACTCGCCCATATTTCCAAACACCATCGCAACGACGCTGACCGCCGTTCCCCACGACTCGGGGATATCATACATCTTGCGGTATGCGATAGCACGATCGTTGTTCCAAGATCCAAACACGGCGCCTACTGCACCCCAAAGCTGGTCCATCGGATTTTCAGGAAAATCATGTCCCGTGCGTTCTTTGATTGCAGTCTTGAACTTCTTGACGAGGTCCTTAAGATCTTCCGCGTTCAGTTCTGTATCGTTATGGACTCCGTTTTCCTCTTTCTTTCGTTCGATGATCGCCTCAAACGGATCAATCTCATCTTTGTGAGTCGGTTTCAGACCCAGCACGACGTCGCCATACATCTGAACGAATCGTCTGTACGCATCATAGGCGAATCTCAAATTGTTCGTCTTCTTTGCCAGCCCTTCCACCACATTGTCGTTGATTCCGAGATTCAAGATTGTATCCATCATCCCGGGCATTGATGCTCTAGCGCCAGAACGCACTGAAACGAGGAGCGGATTTTGTTTGTCACCGAATTTTGCTCCTACGGAAGATTCCAGCCGCTTCATAGCCTTCGCGACTTCTTCCTTCAGGGATTTCGGGTATGTCCTCTTGTTGGCATAGAAGACGAACAATTTTAGAAGTGTGTGCACACTTCGGTTGTAATTGTGAACCCCGGAGGCACCGGCAGTCCTATGTTCGTCATCTCGGCGAGATTTGCCCCCTTACCACCGAGTAGGTTCTTCATTTCTGCCTTTCCGTCGGCCTTTCCCCCGCCGAAGAAATAGACAAATTTTGCTTTACTCATTTTCTAACCTCCATCACAGATTGTTTTCCATGTTGTGTTTTTTTGTAATGTATGAACTAAACAGATTCAGCACCCCAAGCGAAAAAGGATCATCAAATTGAATCCTCTCCGGATGCCATTGGACAGATATAATCCTGCTCGGCAGATCATCTTCTCCTTCAATGGCCTCAACTGTTCCATCGTCAGCTCTGGCGGCAATTCTAAGACCGCTGCCAATCCTTTCTGCAGCCTGGTGATGTGCGCTGTTTACAGTACCTTCGTTTTGCTTTATCGAACTTTTCAATGCTGAGCCGTCAGCAAGTTGTACACCGTGGTATCTGTCCTCGGTGTCGGAGACGGCTTCATGGCTCCTCCTGTAGTATTTCTGCAAATCAATAATGAGAGTCCCTCCAAAATAGACATTCAAGAGCTGCAGACCGCGGCAAATCCCAAGTACGGGTATTTGTCGTTTCAAAGACGCGTCAAGCAGCCTGTATTCAAACCCGTCCCGCTCCGAATCGACATGCACGGTCTCGTCAGCCCAATCACCATAAAGCTCAGGAGTAACATCCGCACCGCCTGTCAGGACAAGTGCGTCGCAACTGTTTGCCTCTTCCTCATGTCCCTTCCTGAGTAGAATCACTTCCGATTGAGGGATATGTTTCAGGTATCTCTCATAGTTGACGTTTTTTTCTCCGCAGTCGGACATTCCGATTCTAGGCATGTACTTCTCCAAAGACTCCCGCCAGAGCCGCGTCGATGTGTTCCATACCGAAATTGACGACGGTTTTCTCATGCAATACGGATACACGTTTAATCTCTTCACGTTGAGAGAGCTCCGCATCAAGAAAGAGGCGCACTGCATCTTTTGGTGTAGTCACCGCAAGGAGGTCCTCGTTTCCGGCAAAAAGCTCATCCAGGTCGTAGTATTCGTCGAACCAGTGATGATCGCGGTAAATCGTCCTGGATACAATCCTGGCTCCCAACTGTTCCAGTTCGGTGAAAAATTGTCCCGGATTAGCCAGTGCACAAAATGCAGCTACATCTTTGCCTTCAATCTCCTCGAGCGGATGGACGACGCCGCCGGAATCGGTAAAATGGAGAGGAAGGAAACTCACGCCTGTTATTCCTGCGGTAGAGTATTTCCTGATCGCGTTTAAGTCGAGCTCTTGCATTTCAAATGTCGCGTGAGCGGTGAGCACAACTACGTCAGCCTGTGAGACTCTTCTCTTTGAATCCCGGAGATTTCCGGCCGGCAGGTATGTGTCTCTCAAATCTGAGAGCGAACTTCGCATAAGAACAAAATCTACGTCCCTGTATAATTCTCTGTTTTGCAGGCCGTCATCCAGGATAAAAACATCGCATCCGTAAGCGTTTAACACCGAAAGTCCGGCCCGATATCTGTCCTTGTGAATCGCGACCGGCACATCCGGAAATGCCTGTGAGATCATCGCCGGTTCATCACCCAACATCTGAACATCGGCCTCACTTCCCTTTCCGGGACAGGAGATAACCAACTCGTCGGTCATGCGCTTATATCCGCGAGATAGAACAGCTGGTCTCTTTCCGAATGCAATTAGCCTTTCAATCAGGAACATCACAAATGGCGTCTTTCCTGAACCGCCGACGGTGATATTGCCGACGGAGACGACAGGTATCGGAAGCCTTTTAGCCTGGAAAAGGTTGAGGTCATAACTAAAGTTGCGAACAGAGACAGCGCCTCCGTACAACATTCCGAATGGGAACAATATGCTTCTTATTCCGTTTCTCACTGAATCAGTTTCAAGATTAAGTCAGCAGCCCGGTCCGATGCCCCGGATCCGCCGAGTATCTTTTTCAAGTCCCTGTATCTTTCCCTAATCTCGCTTGCGACCCCGTTGTTAATTAGTAAATCTTTCACGATTGATGCCGCGACAAGGGGCTTAAATTTGTCCTGCACCAGCTCTTTGACAATATCCTTCTGCCCAACTATGTTGACAAGAGAAATCGCGTTTAATTTCACCAAGGACCTGCCGATTAAATAATTCAGAGTGCTCGTCTTATACACGACGAGCATTGGCAGTTCATGGAGAGCCGCCTCCAGCGTAGCGGTGCCGCTGGTGACCATTGCTGAGTCCGCTGAACTCATCAACAGATCAACGTCTCGTGTGAGGTGAACGGTAATTCCTGACCTCCTTACGAACTCGCCGTAGACTGACTCATCTATTCCAGGTGCACATCCGACAACTGTTTCAAGCGTCACGCCAGATTGCCTGAGTTCGCCCGAGAGCAACTTCACAGATTCAAGCATAGTTGGAAAGATGCGGTTTATTTCCTGGAGCCTGCTGCCGGGAAGGAGGGCTAAGATCTTTCCATCCGCTGCGGTTGTGAATCTCCGTCGGAAGTCCAGGACCTCCGAATCACTATGCGGTTTCATCTCATCAATCAGAGGATGCCCTACAAAATGCGCGTTCACATTCTCGCGCTTGTACATTTCCTCTTCAAACTTGAAAACCGTCAGCATTAGATCCACCGTCCGGCGGATCTTCTTGATACGGCCTTTCCCCCATGCCCAGACCTGCGGACTTATGAAATAGATTACCTTCATCCCCATTTTCTTAGCGGATTCGGCAAAGCGCAGGTTGAATCCCGGATAGTCGACGAGTATAACGGCTGCCGGTTTTTCAGAAGCGATGGCATTAAACAAATCCTGACGCACCTTCCGGAAAAAAAGGAGCTTGGACAGAACTTCCGAAAACCCCATTACTGACATTTCTCTTACGTGGTGAAGAAGCTCAACCCCCGCGGACTGCATCCTGTCTCCACCGATTCCTATCAACCTGACATCATCTTTCTTTTTCATGCTTTCGACCAGAAGGGCTGCATGCTTGTCGCCGGAGGTTTCACCGGCAATTATCAATAGCGTCTTCTTCAAGCAATATTCCTGTAGATAAATATCAGGACCAGAAACACGGAAATTGAGCTGAGCGCAAGGAGCGATGAGCGCTCCGAACGAAGTCCATGTCCCAGATTCGGTTTTAACGTACCGCCGCCGTTGAATCTCGACAAGCGAGGTACAAACCGACGTACGTTCGAGGCATATTCCTGCCAGTTAGAAAATGTCGAGGAGAGATACGTCTCTTCGAGCCTGACGATAGATGAATATTGGAATGCGAAATACACCAGCGCAACCAAGGGCAAATAAGGCATCAGTGCATTTGCCATTACGCCTATTCCGAAGTACATGAGAATATTCCCGATGTACAACGGATTTCTCACGTAGGCATAAGGCCCGCTGGTTATCAGGTGTGTTCCGCCGACCGCGCCTGTAGTCCTCGTTTCGCTTCCCGCGTAGCTTACACCCCAGAGTCTTATCAGTTCTCCTGCCAATGCAAGTACGAGGCCAATGACAAGGGACTCAACCGTCGGTGCGGAGAAAATCACCATGACAATCAAAAACGGAATCGGAGTATAACTCCGATATGTAAACAGATACTCTTTCCAGTTTCTCTCAGTAGCTTGTTCCATCACTCCGATAAATATGCCTCTCTGCGTTTCAACTCCGCGCGATGACGCTTCCTGAATCTCTTCGATTCAAAGATCTTTCTGAATTTACTCAGTACATCCGCGAAGCTCTCGAACGGGAAGTATGTAATGTTGTTTGCTTCGCAGTATCTCAGGAGTTCATCCTTTGCGAAAATAATATCGGCATAATCGACGGCACAACGGTCGGAGAATCCGTTGCCGATATAGACTATAAGGTCATCTATGCCGGTTCTCGTTAGTATCTGCTGGCCCTTACAATTAGCACACTTTGGACAATTCGATTCGTAAGGAAAATCGATTTTGATCGTGTCAGTATCGAAACGGGCAACATTGGAGTAGAATGGGATCTCCGACAGGCGGTTTGCCGCCAGTATTTCCCTTATATAGAAGTCGAGTCCATCGCTGAGGATTGTCAATTCAATACTGTTTTGTCTGCAAAACTCCACAAAGGTCCTGAACGAGCCGTCGATGTCAAAAGACTTTGCGAACTCCACCGCCTCGCTTTGAGTTGTCTTAACGAACTCGGCTTCCTTAAGAATAAGATCCCTGCCGGACATCCCGTCGGATTTCCATTTGGCCACAGCCTTAATGGATTCCGCTTCGCTGCCGAACCTCCTGAAGAACTCATTCCCGACATCGTGTGTGGTGATTGTGCCGTCAAAGTCAACGAAGACTTTCGGAAAGAGACTCGTCATGCGTTTGCCACCCATTCGTCGACAAACCTGACGGCCACAACTTTAGAGACACCCTGCTCCTCCATGGTTACGCCGTACAGTGTATCGGCAGCTTCCATGGTCCTCTTATTATGCGTTATAACAATAAACTGTGTATCGTTGGAGAACTGCCTGATCATCCTCACATAATTGTCCGTGTTATTGTCATCGAGCGGACCGTCGACTTCATCGAGAATGCAAAATGGGCTTGGTTTAACAAGGTATATTGCAAAGAGGAGTGCTATTGCAGTCAGTGTTTTCTCACCTGCGGAAAGGAGATCAATTGATTGCGGCCTCTTGCCTGCAGGCTTTGCCATGATTTCAATTTTTGCCTCAAGCGGGTCCGCGTTTGCCTCGAGCTGCAAGTCAGCTTCACCGCCGTTGAAGAGGCTCTGAAATGTGGCTTTAAAATTCTCCGTTATTTGCTCGAATGTCTCGAGAAACTTTTGATGCGCAGTGTGATTGATTTCTGCGATGGTCGTAGTGAGTGTCTTCTCTGCCTCGAGGAGATCGCTTCTCTGCCCGACGAGAAAATCGAGACGTTGCTTTTCTTCCGTGTATTCTGAAAATGCAACAAGGTTCACAGGTCCGAAAGATTCTATCCTGCCTCTAAGGTAGCTTACCCGCTCGTGTGCGGCCCCGGTGTCAAAATCGGCCGGCAGGTTCAATGACTCTGCGGTCTGCTGGGTAATATCCAGGTTGAACTCCTCTTTTCCCCGCTCAACCAGGGCCCGTGCCTCGGCTTCAAGTTCGCTGATCTTCAGACTCACCCGGTGCACGGCTTCGACGGCGGAATCATGTGTGACCCGGGCATCATTCAGCTTCTTCTCTTCGGACTCTTCGGAACTCTTCTTATCGGATACCTTCGCTGCTAATTCGCTGGTCCGCTTATCGAGAGCCTTGATCTCAAGGCGAAGGTTACCCTTTCGGTCCTCAAGCTCACTCAGTTTCTCCTGTGCCTGCTCCACTGTCAATTTGGCCGTTTGTATGTCCTCATCAGCCCTGGCTGAACTGTCCAGGTTCGCACTCATTTGTTCCTGAGAAGATTGTATTTCTCTCTTGAGGAAGTTGAGTTTGTTTATGCATTCTATATGCTGGGCCTGAGCATCGCGGAGCGTTTCATTTTTCTTCCGGTATTCTTCTTCGATGATTCTCAGTTCCTCTAACGCAGCCTGGTACTCATGATCATTCGAACTCTTCACGGAGTTCAGTTCTGTCAATGCGACCTCGACGGTATCAAGCTCCCGCTGAGCCTCGGTTAGCTCTGTCTCCAGTCTTGAGATACGCGCCTGGGTATCTATGATCTGCCCCTGGATTCCCTGAAGACTTCGTTCGCTCTCAACACTTGATTGTTCCACACGCGCGAGTTGGAGCTCGAGATTTCTCAACTTCTCGTTACCGGTCTTTATCGGCAGCGACTCCATTTCAAGCTGAAGTGCCTTGACCGATGCGTTCAGATCGGCCAATTGCTGGCTCAATTGGGACTGCTCGTTCCTGATCTCTTCAAGCTGTCTCAGCTTGCCGACTCTCCCACCCTCAGTCCTTCGCGTGCTCCCGCCACGGATAATCCCGTTGGCCGAATAGACATCTCCGGTGAAATTCACGCAGATAACGGAATGGTCTGCACGAAGAATCTGCTCCGCTTCTGAGTAATTCTCGACGACTGCAACATTCTCAAAGAAGTATCTTCCAATGGCTTCGTGTTCCGGTAGCATTTGAATGTGTTGGAGCAAGCTCGCGAAAGAGGTATTTCCCGGTCGGTTGTCCGGCCTTGCAATTCGATCGAGGCAGACGAATGTGACCTTGCCGAGGTCCCGGCTCCTGAGAGCGTCCACAGCGCTCAGGGCAGTATGCTCATCCGGTGACATCAAAAAGTTTGAAGCCTCCCCCAGTATAGATTCCGCCGCAATTCTATACTCTTGCTCTACATAGAAGAGGTCGCTCAAAACTTCGAATTTCGGCAAGCCGTCTATTTCCCCCCGTGCAAGCGCCTTTGCACCGTCCGGAAGACCTTCCAAATGTTCGACAAGTCCGTTGAGGAAATCTATTCTAGCCTCATTGGTCTGTTGAACCTCTCGAAGTTTCTGTGCCTGGGTCTTCTTTCCCTCTATCTCGCTGAAGAGCTCTTCCCGATGTCTCTCGAGGTCGCTTAGCTTCGTCTTCTCAGACGCGATTTCGCCGGCAAACCTTTCCTTGTCGGACTTCGAACTCTCAATCCGCCCGCTCAGCTGCAGCTTCTCATCCTCCAGCTGATTTCGTCTGGTGACAAGCTCCTCATTGTGCGATCTCACTCTCTCAAGCTTCGCGTGAGCCCTCTCCCGCTCGTTTTGTTTGAGAGCGAGATCGTTAAGAATCCTGATGAGGCTTTCGTGACTTACATTAGATTTTTCCCTTGCGGCAAAGAGTCTCTCCTCGAAAGTCTTGAAACTCTCCTGTTCAACAGAGAGGGAGGCAGCCAGTGCCTTCTCTTCTTCCTCAGTCTCGATTTCACTAAGCTTCAGCTCTTCCACCTGGGAGGCGAGGGATTCATTCCTGCTCGCCAGATCGATCTTCCTGTTCTCCAGGGACGTGATCTTCTCGTTGAGGCCTCTAGTTCTCTCTACGAGTACCGCACTTTCTTCCTCGACAGTATGGAGGCTGCTCAGCTTCTCCGATCTCTCGGATCTTAATGTCGATAGACTTTTATCAAGCTCCCCTATTTCTAACCGGAGCAGCTTGAGAAGTTCTTCCTGATGCGACAGAGTATTCAGAGCGCTGGCTTTTTCACTTTCGTTTACAGACAGGCTATCCTTCAAAGGGGACACCTTCGCTAATATGGATATGTGCTCAGAAAAGAGATATTGTCTCTCCAGAGCACCCAACTCCTCAACGAATCGCTTGTATTGTTCGGCGCGTTTCGCCTGGCGTTCAAGAGAATTCACCTTCTTTTCCACCTCCGCAATCAGGTCGTTAACGCGGAGCAGATCACGTTGAACATCGTCAAGTTTTCCGAGGGCGGCCTTTCTTCTCGCCTTGTACTTCGTGACGCCGGAGGCCTCTTCGAACATCTTTCTGCGCTCGTCGGTGTTCTCGCGGAGTATATCTTCAACCATCTTCAGCTCGATTACCGAGTAAGCGGTAGCGGCCACCGAGTAAGCGGTAGCGGCCATGCCGGAATCCATGAGCAAATCCTGGATATCTCTCAGTCGGCATTGATTTCTGTTTATGAAATACTCGCTTTCGCCGGATCGGAAGACGCGCCGGGTAATGCTCACTTCCGTATAATCCACCGGAAGGACACCCTTGTCGTTTTTTATCGTTATCGTGACTTCTGCCATTCCCAGAGGCTTTCGGTTCTTCGATCCGTTGAAAATCACATTCTCCATCGAATCGCTTCGCAGCATGCTGGTACGCTGCTCGCCCAGTACCCACCGGATGGAATCCAGCACGTTTGTCTTACCGCAGCCATTCGGCCCCACGACGGAAGTTATACCCCCGTTGAAGGTCAGTTCGGTCTTAGCTGCAAATGATTTAAATCCCAGAAGTTCCAGTTTAGAAAGAAACATTTACGCTACTCTATTTCCGATGATAAACTTGTAGAAGAATTGGGTATACGATATTATGCCATCAGTCCCGTTGTAATAAAGCATGACAAGCAGGACTAATCCGACGAGAATCGCCGTGCCTACTAAGCCGACGCGAATAGTGGGAAGGTCGTAAATAACGCCGGTGCCGTGGAATAACCTGAACAGGCTAAGTAAGAAGAGAGCCAACAGAATTACTATTGAAGCCCATACGAACCTCGGATCTCCCAGCAATCGAAAGAGGATCATGTCCAGCAATATCAGGAACGACATTGGAAGCATCGACCACGTCGCAATCGTGAACGCGCTGACCGTCTGCAGCCGAATCTTAACTGCAAACGAGAAAAGTTTGATTACCAACGTTACGAGCGTCACCAGCAGCGTTATAAGGATCGTGAATACGACGATGAAGTTGACCGGATGCCAGATCAGGTAATCGACCTTGATTTTGAGAATGTCGCTCGGCAGGAGGAGGCCTAGCAACCTGTCGAACACGTAATCGGATCGAAACGCATAGACGAGGCTCGAGAGATAAATGGAGATCCCCGCGGAAATCAGAAGGAGGACAATCGATGTTTGAAATGGAGAGATCATCCGCTGATCGCGAACGTCCGCAAAAAAGTTGTACGGCCTGAAGATGGCACGCGTCGCGCTCTCACGAAACCATCGCCTGCTGTAATGAAGATACGTAATTATTACAAGAAGCAGCGTCGACAAAATGACATATACTATGGGTGGGGTTTCCGTGTAATTGCCGATCGAAAGACTGGGCAGTGTTTCGTCGTTGAATAGCGCCCTCACAACCGCAAAGGACGGCCTCTTTTCCCTCCAGTAACTGACGAGGCCGAACGTGTATAAGTATGGATGACCGTTCGGCATTAGATGCGGCACGGCGCCTCGCCAGTCGGCGAAGCTGTTTACCGAAACGCCGGCGAAGTTGCCATTTTGAACTGCATCGAAAGCGTCAACCAAGAACCGGGCCTGATGTTCGAGAGAGAGCGGATCCGCATAACCATTATGATTGCTGATCTGCGTCTGAGTCCCGACAGAAGATACCCAGTAGATTGATTTTCTGGTGGGAACCGATATCTCGTCGAGAAAATCCTTCATGCTCCTTCCGGAGTTAAATGGAGTCAAATCCAGCCCGACAAAATCCGCATCGGTTGCGGTAGTATCGGCCAACCCGGTTAATGGGGTGTAATAAACGAGCATTGAGGATTCACCGTGGACCAGAGAGACTATCGACGAAATATATGTACTTGTCGCGCTAACCGACGGATCAAGATTGCTGCCGGCAGATATAGCTACAACCGACGGATGGTATGAAGTCTGATCGACCACCTCTTCGGCATAACTCTGCAACGATCCGCGATACCGATTCGACTGGAGAACAGATGCAGGCGCGTCTACTAACGGAATCTCCTCGAATACTAGGAGCCCGAACCTGTCGCAGAGGTTCAACAATCTCTGTGAAGGCGGATAGTGAACCACCCGTATGGCGTTAGCACCGAGAGTCTTTATGACCGCAATGTCTTTCTCGAGTCTCACCTCACCGAGTGCAGCGCCTACATTCGGATAGTCGTCCACGTAGTTCACACTCTTAACGAATGTCTCTTGGCCATTGAGATAGAATTTTCCGCCGGATGCGGTAAATGTCCTGAATCCAATATCGTCGACGTACTCGTCTACTTCCGAGGTGCCTGAATACAGGAAGAAGTGAAGCTCGTACAAGTCTGGATGAGACGGCGACCAGAGGCTCGGATTCTGAACCTGAAGTGAAAAGTCTAATTTGGCATTATGATTCTCGGCAAGCGTAAAAGCATCGTTGCCGGTCTTGGCCACGACCTTTCCCGAAGCCTTGTCAACGAGCTCTGCGTATGCCGTAAAAGGAACTGTGGTGGCACTCGAATCAATTCCGTACCTGGAGTAGTCCGAGGCAAAGACAAGAATACTGGCATCGACCTGCGCCGCGTCATAGCTTGAATTGAGATTCGTCCTGACAGTGGGGTGATCGAAGTAGACAGGAGGCATCACCTGGAGATAAACGCTTCTGAAGAGGCCGGTATAACACTCCGGCTGAAAAGCAAGCTGCTTGAGTGGAATTGTAGAGGCGGGACTCAGTTTGTTGTGAGTGATGATCTCCACCAAATTCTCTTTGCCAGCCTGCAGGAGCCTATCGGGAATTTTTACATTGATGGCAGAGTACGCCCCATTGTGGATCGTAACAAACTCATTATTGATTCTGATTTCTGTCGAGAGCCCCCCGTTTCCTATGAAGAGTTTGAACACATTGTGATCCACGAAGTTCTTTGGCACATAAATCCGCCGTGCGTAGATAACCTCTCCGTGATAACTGGAAGTTGATGGTATCACGACAGATTGCCATGATTTGCCGCTGTTGATAGAACTGCGCCACTCACCATCAAGGTTGATTCTCCCTCTTGTTGCCGTCACTTGTTCATATTTCAAGCCGTGCTGCGCGAGTTCAGCCTGTGGACTTGGTTGTTGGGCCTCAGTCTTCCCAGCGAAAACAACAAAAACCAAGAGGAGATAAGGTACTGTCAATTTTGGAAGCTTATAGGGGAACATTTATAGCGGTTTAACTCCCATTGTTATGAAATTTAATCAAATCGTGAGGGGAATGCAATCGATGGAAGCAGGATTATGTCCCAAAATTCAACTAATAAGCCGTAACACGGACTTTCTGGCGGCTGTTTCACCCGCCCGTATCATCTCGTCCAGCCTGTCAAAATTAGCCCAATTAGTGCGCCCGACCGCAGGACGAATCAGGAAGTCCGATTGTGACAGAAGCATTTGAGTATGATAGTAATTTGTTATTTCACCTGCCCTCACCGCAACTTCGAAAGCACTTTCCGGCTTGCTGTCACGTTTCAGATCCATCGACACGTCGACGGCGATCACTCTGCCCGGGAAAGCAGCTATTGCCGCTGTTACGGGAACTGTGCTGGTAGTGCTCCCGTCAACTAGTAAGGAAGGACCGATTCTCATGGGTTCGACAATCCCCGGAATCGAAGAACTCGCTATGAGTGCCGGAATGACTTTCCCTCGCCTCAGAACCACTTCCTTGCCGGTTACCAGGTCCGTAGCTACACAAAGAAACGGCAGCTTAAGATCTGAGAAATGAAGGTCCGGCAAAAGACATTTCAGTGTGTCGTTCAAAATGTCCCGTGAAAAAACCGCGCTCGAAGATGCAGCCTTAAGGTAAACATATCCCCTTCCCAGCCTTCTCATTGTCTTATTCGGTTCCAGAAACGTATCGGGATTTTCTGAGAGAAGGAAGAATGTCCTGCCGAAGTTCTCGTGGAACTTGCTTGACAGAAATTTTCTAAAGATCTCCTCGACCTCTATGGCATCGTTATAGTATGCGAACATCGCACCCACGACGGCGCCCATGCTCGTTCCCGCAATAGCCTTGACCTTGATGCCCTCTTGCTGGAGTATCTTCAGAACGCCAATATGAGCCAATCCTCGCGCACCCCCGCCCCCGAGGGCAAGAACAAACTCTCTAGCTTTTCTTCGAAACATGTCTCTCTAGGTAATCGAAGGATGAAAGAATTCCTTCCAAGGTCGACCTTTCACTATGCACGGTTGCCCAAGAGTAATTCAACTCATCCTCTCGACGACAAACTCTGTGAGCTTCAGCAGAGACGATTTCGCTTCGGATTCAGGAATTTCTTCCAGTTCATATCTTGCCTTCGACGCGAACTCCTCCGCCTTCTTGCGAGCCCTATCAATTCCGCCATAGTTTTGTGCAAATTCAATTACTTCTGAAATCTTCGAGCCTGCCTTCCCATTCTTCAGGAGCCTCAGGATCGATCTTGATGTCCGTTTCGGAGCGTCCGCGAATGCATATATTAACGGAAGAGTAACCTTTCTCTCACGAATGTCGCTTCCGATGGGTTTCCCTAAAGTAGCCGTCTTTCCCTCGTAGTCAAGCACATCATCTCGTATCTGGAAGGCCATCCCGAGATATTCACCGAAGGCTTTCATGCGAAGGACGATACTCTCATCCCTGGTTGCGCTGGTTGCACCCAGCTCGCAGCAAGTGGAAATCAACGACGCCGTCTTGTCCGAGATTATTCTGAAGTAAGTCTCTTCATCCATGTCGAGTTGCTTCGCTTTCTGAATCTGAAGGAGCTCCCCTTCGCTCATACGCTTAACTGCGATCGAACTCAATTTTAGGAACTGGAATTCGTCATTAAATAGCGACAGAAGCAATCCTCTCGACAGCAAATAGTCTCCCATCAGAACAGCCACTTTATTTTTCCAAGTCGCACTTATAGAGGCAATCCCTCGTCTTGTATCGGCTCCGTCGACTACATCGTCGTGTATTAGAGTGGCGGTGTGCAGCAGCTCAACCAAGGTTGCCGCATGGTAAGTGCTGGGAGTGATTCCCCCGCCTGCTTCCGCAGACAACAAGACGAGAATAGGCCGAATTTTCTTGCCTTTCTGATGCAGTACATAACGGGCAATCGTATCGACTATACCGACATTTGAACGAATGGCCGTCTTAAATTCTCTATTGAAAGTCCTAATCTCCTCCCTAACGGGAAAGATTATTTCATTTAAGTTCAAAACTCACCTGTAAAGAATTATGCAGTGACTTTTTCTTTCTTTTGTTTATTCGCTCGCGTCACTTGAACGACCAGTATCGAAATTTCATACAGAAGGTATAATGGGACGGCAACCATTATCTGGCTGGCGACATCAGGTGGCGTGATCGCTGCGGCTACCAGAAGTACTACGATCACGGCATGCCGCCTGTACTTTCGCATAAATTGCGGGCCCAAGATGCCGAGTTTTGCCAGGAAATAAGAAAGCATGGGAAGTTCAAAAACGACTCCGCAAGCCAGTATTATTCCGACGATAAAACTGAAGTATGATTGGACATCAATTATGTTCTCAATGTTGGTCGTCCCGAAGCCGGAGAAAAACGACAGGGCGTTCGGTATTAGAAAGAAGTAACCGAAAGAGCCGCCAACAAGAAAGAATAGTGTCGAGAAGAAGACGATTGACGTGACGTATTTCCGCTCATTCGGGTACAGTGCCGGCTGAACAAACTTCCAGAAATGATACAGCGTGTTGGGGAGACTTAAGATCAATCCGGCAATGAAGACAATCTCCATATAGAGCATCAGCTGGCCATAGGGTCTCAAGTTCTGAACTCTCAAAGGAGGTCTGCTATGTAAGGCAGGAGCCAGAAGGAACTTGTTTACAATTGCATCCGAGAAGAAGGCGCATATTGCAGTAGCTACTGCAATGCCCACGAGCGACCAGATGAGGCGCGAACGAAGCTCCTCAAGATGATCCCAGAACGACATCTCCCTCTGAGGCTCGTCTGGAGACGCTATTTCTTCTACGTGCTCAGTCATCAGCCGCGAGCGGCAAACTCCTTAGCAAAATCGTATAGCGGGAATTTGCCGCATAAGTTTTTCACATCCTCTCTGACGTCTCTCAACTTCTGTTCATCCGAGACATTTGAAATAACCCGATCGATTAAATCAGCGACATCCTCCATTTCGGATTCTCTGAAACCACGAGTCGTCACGGCAGGAGTTCCTACCCTTATGCCGCTCGTGATCATCGGTGATTTGTCGTCAAAAGGAACCATGTTCTTATTAACAGTAATCCCGGCTTTCTCGAGAGCCTTCTCGGCGTCTTTGCCGGTAACATTCTTGTTCCTCAGATCAACCAGCATCAGATGGTTGTCAGTTCCGCCTGAGACGAGTTGATATCCTCTCTTTGTCAACTCTTCAGAGAGTCGCTTCGCGTTGGCTACAACCTGCTGCGTGTACACTCCGAAAGTATCGCTTAACGCCTCGCCAAAGGCAACTGCTTTGGCCGCAATCACATGCATCAACGGACCACCCTGAATCCCCGGCATAACGTTAGAGTCCACTATCTCAGACATCATCTTTAGTCTGCCGGATTTCGGAGCCGTTTGACCAAACGGGTTCTCGTAGTCTTTCCCCATCAGAATCAGCCCTCCCCGGGGTCCCCTAAGTGTCTTGTGGGTTGTCGATGTGACAATGTGGCAGTAAGGGAGGGGATCGTTCAGGAGTTTTGTTGCTATGAGTCCTGCAGGGTGCGCAATATCTGCCATCAGGAAGGCGCCGACCTTATCGGCGATTTGCCGAAAAGCCTTGAAATCGATGTCGCGTGGATATGCACTGGCACCGACGACAATCATCTTCGGCTTATGTTCGGTTGCTAACCGCTCAACTTCATCAAAGTCTATTCTTCCAGTTTCTCTTTTTACGCCGTAGGCGACTACATTGAACAACTTGCCGCTGAAATTTACCGGTGAGCCATGTGTCAGGTGTCCACCGTGCGCCAGGTTCATCCCGAGAATCGTGTCACCTGGCTTTATGAATGAGAAGTAAGCGGCCATATTTGCCTGACTGCCTGCGTGCGGCTGAACGTTGGCGTATTCTGCACCGAACAGCTTCTTAACCCTCTCCCTGGCGATGTTCTCCGCTACGTCTACGAATTCACATCCGCCGTAATAGCGCTTGCCCGGATATCCTTCAGCATACTTGTTTGTCAATACCGTACCCAGAGCCGCGAGTACGGGCTTGCTCACGAAATTCTCCGATGCAATTAATTCTATAGTATTATTCTGGCGGGAGATTTCCCTGGCGATGGCATCAAAGACTTCACCATCGGCACTTCTGAGAACTTCCAGAGTATCCATGATGTGCACCTCTTTCTAGTAAAGATTGACCTAGCAACTGCTGAGGCTGTGAATTTTCTCGACACGGCGCAAATGCCGCCCGCCCTCAAACGGCGTCGAAAGCCAGACTCGTATCATCTTTTCGGCGGTATCCCAGTCTGTCAACCGTTCCCCAATGCTGAGCACGTTGGCATCGTTGTGCCTGCGGGAAAGCTCAGCCATCTCGACCGTCGTGCAGAGAGCAGAGCGAACATTCTCTACCTTATTTGCCACGATGTCCATGCCTATTCCGCTCCCGCAGACCAGTATGCCTCTGTCACATTCGCCGGTGCCGACAGCTTTAGCGGCAGCATAGGCAAAATCCGGATAATCACACGACGAATTGCTGTATGTGCCAAAGTCTTTATATTCCAATCCCAGTTCGTCGCCGAGAAGCGTCTTAATTCTTTCCTTGTAGTGAAAACCTGCATGATCCGACGCGAGTGCGAGCATTCTCATTCTCCTACGGGGCGTATGAACCACACTTCGCCCAAAGTGACCGAGACATAAATCCTAAAGATCCTCTCCTGGAGAGGAAAATCATTCGACAACCCTCGCAGCCCATATTGGGCTGATATATTTACTGTAGACGAATAACTCATCGGAAGCTCAATGCCAGCAGTCAAAAAGAACTCATCTACTTGCTTATTCTGTCCGGATTTTGTCGGTAGAACAAACTGCGTTTTCTCATAGTAGAATCCTGCACGCAGAATTTGCTTGTCGTACAGCGCACCAATTGCCCTGCCGCGCAAGTACTGAACTCCGCCACCGACAAACAGGACATCTTTGAATGTCCCAGGTGCCGTGAAGGAATCATAGTAACGAGAGAGCTGCTGCGTACGAACGTCTAAGACCGCAGATAAATCCTCGCTAAAACTCTTTGATATACCTATCCCGTATTCCGGCGGAATATACCCTGAGGCTAACGAAGTAAACGCCGTATCAAGCCCGTCGGAATAAACATTCGACAGTTGATCGTTCCCGTTGAGTTGATAAGGAAGCTTGTAATAGCCCGCAATATCGAAACCGTGCAGGAAATCCACCTTCACGAGATCGTCCAAGTGACTCAAGATCACGCCAAAAGTTTCACTTGAGCCGTGGAGGTAAAGACTGTTATCCGAAAAGGTGTTTTGGTAACTGGTGTTCGAAAAGTTGACCTGACCCGTCGTCTCTGTCCTTCCGAACGCATAATTGAACGTTGCTCCAATGCTTATCTCCTTGAATGGAGAAAAACTTGTTCCGACAAAGCCTTCTCCGAGTCCACCGGAGCCCGTGTTAAGATAAGTTGCAGATGGAATTGTAGATGTGGAGCTGATGATGGACTTAATTTGGTCTTGATAGCATATTGATAGGATGTAAGGGGTGTGAATCCCAACGCCAATGAAATGCCCAGATCACGATCAATAGGAACCGCGAAAATTCCTCCCCCGAAATTACCGTTGACAAGATAAGAAGATTCATTGCTCAAGTTATCGTGCGAGTTTACACCTGAAAAGTCGTAAAGAGCACTGAACTGAACATTCTGAAGAGCCGACCACGTAGCCGGGTTCAGTCGGTTAAGGGAGCCGTTGTTCAGAAGCGCTAATCCCGCGTTTCCCATTCCAACCGAGTATCCACCGGCAAAACTCGTAAACGCACCGGCTCCCTTGGCGGACAGTGGGGAACCGTCACCGGCAAACGCGCCGTTTGCTGCGCACAAGAAAGCGGCACAAAATATCAGACTCTTCATCATTTTTTCACCGCGGGAGTATAAGTTACTATTAGCCTTGGCTTGAGGGAATCAGGTGCACTACCGTCATAGAGGAATCGAGAATCCACATTCTCCAGCTCGTTGTACTCGGCAATGAGGAATCCGTAGTTCTTATTGTTCAACATGTGCTGAACGATTGTGGTTACGTCAAAAGTATATTCATTATTTGAAACCAAAGCCACCGCCGAACCTCTCGTGCTGATCTGATTTGTCGACGGGTCTGAGAGATAATACGCAATCAGCGTGTCTATGATACCGGTGTAAGAATAGGGCGCCTCTGCAGTAGAATCGAAATGCAGAGTAAGCAGGGCGCTGTTGACGATAGAATAATTCGGAATCTTACCCAGGTCGAAAATCAGGTTTTCCCTCAAACCTGTGCCTGACTGGACGATTTTGTACGGCCCCGGCGGAGCTACGGCAGCCAGCGTTGTATGCGCCACTGAAGTGGAATAATCCAGCGCGATATTGGAAGTATCCATGACACCGTTCAGCATATAAACTACCCGGCAAACAGGTGCAGAGGTAGAAATCGACGCCAACTGGGAATATACCGACAATACCCCGTTCACGCTCGTCGGTTTTATCACGAAACCGTTGTTTTTTATGGCCGTATCCTGGGTTGCGTTCGCCCAAAGTCTTACGACCGACGTATCCAACCCAATCATGACTGTCGAATCTGTTATCGTCTGCGATGATACGATGTTCGAGGCACCATGGCTCATCGCGGCTATGCTATCCCACGTAACAGTCGTGTAGTTCCACGAGCTATCCATCGAGTAACCGTTAAACATAAGTTTCATGGCGTTATTCCCCGAAGGATCCAACGTATAGGGGCCTCGCGTCATAATAATAGTCGCCGACAATATCGACTCGGCACCGTAGACAGGATTGAAAGCGGAGAATCGCATCAAGAGGTCCGCTTCGGTCCACGGAACCATTCCGAGTGATAGTATCTCGCTCGAGCCTGTAGCGAGACCGTTGTTTACCTGCGAACTTGTTGTCTTGAGTGAGTCAAGAACTGAATCCAGATATTGGGGAACCAGCGTGCTGTCATAGGCGACAAGCCATGAGCCGGTCTGGTTCACCCTGTTGTTGCAGCCCAGTAACACCAGCGCCAGCAGTCCGGCCACAATGGAGCCTTCAATTATTCGCTTCAATTTTCTTTCTTACAAAGTTTGTGACAGTATCGTGAAGATTCTTAGCAAGATAATCTATTTTGATTCCGCCGTCAATGCACCGATGGTAGTCGGACTCCCCATATCCGGTCAAAACCAGGGACGTGAAAGCGCCGGCGTTTTCACCGCATTTCACATCGCTCCATTTGTCACCGACAACAAATGATTCCGAAAGATCTATATCGAACTGATCCTTTGCGCGGAGAAGCATCCCAATATCGGGTTTCCTGCAAGTGCACTGGACACCGGCGGAATTCGGATAGTGGGGGCAGTAATATACTGCATCAACCTTTGCCCCTCTCTGCGCCAGCATCTCTACAAGACGGGCGTTGACAGCATTCACTTGTGCCGCCGTCATGATGCCTCTTGCTACGCCGGATTGATTCGATATTATAACCACTTTCAGCCCGAGGCCGTTGGCTATTGCTATAGCCTCGGGGGAATTTTCGATGAACTCAAGCTGATCAGGGTTGCTTAGGTAGTCTTTGTCGATGTTGATCGTCCCGTCACGATCGATAAATATTGCCCGGGTCACTTGTCAAGGATCTTGGTATACAGCTCGGCATACTGTCTCGCGGAGTTTGTCCAGGAAAAATCCTCTGCCATAGCGTTCCGCATGATCTTCTGCCAGTTTTTCTGATCGCCAAAAAACGTCAATGCTCTTGAGAGCGCCTTGACCACTTCATCCGGTTTGTACTCGTCGAAGAAGAAGCCGGTCCCGGTTCCCTTCTGCGGATTTACTTCCTTCACGGTGTCGGCCAGGCCGCCCGTCCGTCTGACAACCGGTATTGTCCCGTATTTGAGACTATATAATTGATTCAAGCCGCAGGGTTCAAACTTGCTCGGCATAAGAAAAATATCCGATGCGCCTTCAATCAGGTGGGAGAGCTCATCGTCATAGGCAAGCTGCAGAACAAACTTGTCAGGATACTTCTTTGCCAGAGCTTCGAGTTTAGCATGATATTGTTTCTCGCCCGTCCCGAGGAGTATGACCTGAACGTTCATTTTCATGACCTCGGGAAATGCATCGATAACCAGATCTATTCCCTTTTGTTCAACCAGGCGGGATACCATGCCTATCAGCGGAGTTTGAGAATCGAACTTTTTATTGAATCTCTTCAGCAGATATTTCTTGTTCTCAACCTTTGCGTCCAGCGTTTTAACGCTATATTTGAAGGGTATGTATTGATCCGTGTCAGGGTTCCAAATCGTATAGTCGATGCCGTTAACGATTCCCGTGAAGAATTTCTTCCTCTTCTTAAGGACGCCATCCATGCCGCAGCCGTATTCGTCGCTCTCAGAAATTTCCTTTGCATAAGTCTGGCTGACAGTAGTTATGTAATCGGAATACACGAGCCCGGCTTTCAGGAAGCTGAACTTATCGAAGAATTCAGCCCCTTCCTGACTGAACACGTCTGCCGGAAGTCCGGTTTTCGCAAACATCTCCTTTGGGAAATTACCCTGATACGCCACATTGTGAATTGTGAAGACGGTCCTGATGTTCTTGAAGAATGGGTCGGCACCGTAAATCTTCTTCAGATATGCGGGGACGAGCCCTGTTTGCCAGTCATTACAATGGATTATGTGCGGCGCCCATCCAAGCCGCTTCAGGATTTCGAAGATGCCGCGGGAATAGAAAATAAATCTCTCGTCGTTGTCCGAATAGTCCTTCTTAGTCTTCGGATCCTGATAGATGCCTGCTCTGCCGAAAAATTCCGAACTGTCGATGAAGTATATCTGGACCTTCGTCCGTTCTCCGATGAGGAAAGAGGATTTTACATTCAGTTTCGCATCCTTTTTCCCAATCGGGATATCAATGTCTTTGAGGCGGATAATCTCATGAATGCGGAATTTCCGCTCGTTGACAAATCCATAACGGGGGATTGCAAGCCGGACATCATTACCGATTTCTTTTAACGCCTGCGGCAATGCGCTGGCAACATCGGCCAATCCGCCAGTTTTCGCAAAGGGAAAGACTTCCGAGGATAAGAATAAAACATTGAGGGGCTGAGTCATTTCATACCATGATTTGTTTTCCTAAAATATCAAAAAAAAGCCTTACAATCAATTACATTTACCGCATCCGTAGACAATCCGCTCCCGGCCAGCCGTAAGCATTCAAGGGAAATAGTGGAGATGGTACGGTTAGCCCCCTCCCCGGCTCCCGGAGCCCGACAAAAACGCCGTAACCCCACACTTATGGTTTCTCGCCAAGCCGCGAGCTCGCAAGGCGAACCGCTCGTCAACATTTCTTTGCGTTCTTGGCGCCTTTGCGAGAGAAATAACCCTTTCAGTGAGGCATTACAAAACGCCCGCCTTCTCACCTTGAATCACGAACGGGCATAAAATATATTGGTTTATACTTGTTGAGCTAGTGGAATGCGATTACAATTCATAGGCGCCGCACAAACTGTTACCGGGTCGATGCATCTTCTCGAGGTCAACGGGAAGAAAGTTTTGCTTGAATGCGGGTTCTATCACGGCAAACGGTCCGAGACCATAAGAATAAACAGGAACTTTGATTTCTTCCGTCCGGAAGAGATCGACACCGTTGTCCTGTCCCATGCGCATATCGATCATAGTGGCAACCTGCCGAACCTCGTGAAGAAGGGTTTCTCAGGGACAATTTACGCCACCCCCGCAACCCGTGATCTCGCGGGCATCATGCTGACTGACAGCGCGAAGATTCAGGAACAGGACGCGCAGTTCCTGAATAAGAAACTCCAGAGGAGAGGAGAACCTCTCATAGAGCCGCTTTACGATACCGAGGACGCACTTTCCGTGATGCCTCTCTTCATCTCGGTTTCGTACCACAGGGAAACAACTATTGCCGACGGTGTCAAACTGAGTTTTCTTGACGCGGGACACATACTTGGTAGTGCGATTGTGCAATTACGCATCCAGGACGACGGAAAGGAGAAAACACTCCTTTTCACCGGAGACCTCGGACGAAGAGGACTGCCCATCTTGAAAGACCCCGAAGCCGTTGAAGAAGCAGACCTGCTTATTACTGAGAGCACTTACGGGGGAAGACTGCACGACCCTATCGAGGGAATGCAAGGCAAGCTTCGCGAAGTAATCCTGAGAACTGTCTCCAGAGGCGGCAAAGTTATCATCCCGGCTTTCAGTGTCGAGAGGACGCAGGAGATTACCTATACACTTCATCGGTTGTTCAACAGCAATATACTTCCGCGCATACCGGTTTTCGTCGACAGTCCCCTTTCTGTAAACGCCACTGAAGTGTTTCGGCTGCATCCCGAATGTTTCAATGCCGACGTCTACAAAATGGTTCTGGGTCACGACGACCCGTTTGGATTCGAGTACATTCGCTATATCCAATCTGTCGAGGAGTCTAAGAGACTCAACGATATTCACGAGCCCGTGATAATCATATCCGCATCCGGCATGTGTGAAAGCGGAAGAATACTCCATCATCTGGCGAACAATGCAGACAATCCGAAAAACACAATTTTAATAGTCGGATATCAGGCACCCGATACTCTCGGGAGGCGCATCCTTGATAGGCAGCCCACGGTAAAAATATTCGGTGAGGATTATCCTTTAAGGGCAGAAGTCGTCGAAATGCATTCCTTCTCCGCCCACGCGGATCACAATGATCTCGTTGCCTTCGCGAATAATTTCGACAAGAAGAAACTAAGGAATATTTTCCTAGTACACGGTGAGAAAGAAGAACAAAGCGCACTCTCACAATCGCTAAACCAAATCGGATTCAAGAACGTCGTTGCTCCGAGGAAGGGAGAGGAATTTAATATTTGACAAAAATACTGATTACAGGGGGCTCCGGTCTTGTTGGAAAATACGTCGCGCGAAGTCTTGCGGTGAAACATGACGTGGCCGTGGCAGACAAAGTCGAACCGGGCTTTGACGTTAAATTTTATAAGGTTGATGTCACTGACAGCAGTACACTAAGAAACATGGAGGGAGCTTTCGACGCTGTCCTTCATCTCGCCGGCATACCACATCCTTTGAACGACCCGCCCGCAGACGTGTTCCATGTCAATGCGTTCGGTACCTTCAATATTCTGCAATTTGCCGCCGACAAGAACATCAGGAAGGTTGTTCTCGCCTCGAGTGAATCGACGCTTGGCTTCGCATTTGCCAGACGGCCTCACTCTCCGCTCTACTTCCCTATCGACGAACAGCATCCGTTGGAACCCCAGGATGCATACGGCTTGAGCAAGGTCTGCTCCGAAGAGATCCTGAAGAGTTTCTCGAGAGGGTACGGAATTCAGACCATCGCCCTTCGTTTTCCCTGGATTTGGGTTCCTGAAGACAGAGAACGCAATAGGTACCGGAAACTCATTTCCGAGTACGCGGACTGGTATAAGAACTTGTGGGCCTGGGTGGGTGTGCACGATGTGGCACAGGCGTTCGCAAGGGCAATTGCATATAAGGGCGATCGATTTGACCGTTTCTTTATCACGGCGAATGACAACTGGACAGGTCATCCATCAAGAGAGCTAATAGGGGAGTTTTACAGCACTTCGCAGATTGTGCACACAATGAAAGGTACGTGCAGCCTGATCTCCAGCGATCTGGCAAAAGTCGTCTTGAAGTATTCTCCGGAAGAAAAAGTCTCAGACGTACTTGATTGACCCGAATCATTATTGACACCGATGCAGGCGTAGATGACAGCTTGGCCATCATCTACGCCGCACGTTCACCTGAGCTGCATGTTGAAATGATCTCGACGGTATCAGGGAATGTGCCGGTAGAGGAGGTCACGCAAAATGTGTTGCTGCTGAGAAGGCTCCTGACCCTCGACGCAGACATCAGTTCCGGAGCGGCCCTCCCGCTGAAGAAGCAACTTGTTACTGCACCGGAAGTCCACGGTGCCGATGGGCTCGGAGGCTATCGCAGGCAAACTAATACCAATTTCAACGACTGGAAAACCGCGGATGCTGCGGAGAAAATTGTCGAAGCGGCCCGTCGGCTGCGAAAGGAACTAACTATCGTTTCCATTGGCCCGATGACGAACATCGCCCGCGCTGTTGGGCTGGACACCGATGCGATGCGCGGCATCAGGGGGATAATTCAAATGGGAGGTGTATTCCATGGTTATGGAAATACCACCACTTTTACCGAATTCAACATCTTTGTCGATCCTGATGCCGCGGATTTCGTACTGAAGAGCGGTGTAAGAGTGAGATTCGTACCGTTGGACCTGACAGAAAAGATTTTTATGCCGCGCAATATTCTCACTTCTCTCTTAAATTCAACGAGAGAAATGACCGGTGAATTGAAGAAACTTGTCAGACAGTCTGTGTCTTATTACATGGCCTACCACCGTCTTACAGATAAATTGGACGGGTGTTTCCTTCATGATCCTGTTACCGTCGCGGCAGCCGTGAACCCGGCGTGGTTTCGGTTTGTTGATGCCTTTGTCTCAGTGGAAACGACAGGCGCACTGACATCCGGCATGACTCTGGCAGACTTCAGAACTAAGAAGCAAAGGAGCAACAGCGCGATTGCCGTAGGGATCAACGGCCGGATGTTTCTTCAGGATTTCGCTAAGAAGTTGTTCGGCCTTACGATTCCAGCCCGGGTAATGAACAGGGATTGCCTCCGGGACAAGTTCAGTCCGGAATTCACTAACTCTCTTCGGTAGAAAAGCCGGCCGTGTCGAAAATGACCATATTATCAGCCTCTGTTCTCCTCCTGATGATTTCAGGGTGCCGGAATCTGTCGTCAATTCCCACGGCAGAAGATAATTTTATCGTCGTTCCGCCGATCAACTTGCAGGTTATCACAGCCCATGATGCATCTATACTGATACAATGGGACTATGTCGGCGCCGTCGGATTTTCATACTACAATGTTTATTACGGGACGAACAAGTCTCATCTGAATCTTGAATCACAGTCTTATACCAATTCTTTTTACGTCGACAGCTTGAGTTATGATTCGACTTATTATTTTCAGGTGACCGCCGTATATGCCAACGGCGATGAAAGCGGTCCCAGCAACATCGTCTCCGCAAAACCTATAAACTATTTTACGCCGCAGCCCCCCGTCGGGCTTGTAGTACAGGGGCATAATGATAACTCCGGCAAATATATGACCGTTGTCTGGTCTGCCAATACCGATGGCGACCTTGCCGGCTACGAAGTCTACCGTGACACGACGAGCACGTTCCAGCCGGACACGATGTCATTTACGAATTTAGTGGCGACGCAGAAGACGGTTATCTTCAAGGATACTACCGGTCTCGTGCTTGGCAAAGAGTACTATTATAAAATAATCGCCTTTGACTTCGTTCACTGGCGAAGCACTCCTTCATCTCCGGACTCAGATATGATTCTCGCACGCCCGACGCTGGTATCTCCTTCTAATGGAGCCGCGATCACCGGGCTTGGTATCCTCTTGTTCAAATACAACGAGGTCCCGGGGGCGTCGGGGTATATCGTCTATGTCTCAAGTTCCGCAACAGTCGGTGACGTGTTCAGTGCAACCGTCCCCGCTGGGCAGGATTCGCTGATATACACCGGATCTTCGTTAAATTCCAATCAACAGTATTTCTGGCACGTTGCAGCTTATACACAGGATCCGAATACACCTAATTCCGTAAGCGACGTCTACAGCTTTATTTTGACTCAATGATAGAATTTCAGAATGTAACGAAGAACTATGCGGGCAATGTCGCGCTTAATTCCATTTCGTTCAAAGTCGAAAGGGGTACGGCGTGCGGTTACATAGGTCCAAACGGCGCGGGCAAGACCACGAGCGCAAGAATTATCATCGGATTGGAGAGGCCGGAAGCAGGAAAAGTCACGGTCGTGGACAGAGATGCGGCGGTGGACCGGAACTACATCAAGAACCGGGTCGGTTATGTTCCGGAGTCTCCGAAACTTTATGAATCGCTGACGCCGCGGGAGACAATCGCAATGGCCGCGATGCTGAGAAAAGGCGACGCATCCTACGTTTTAAAAAGACTCGATTTACTATCCGAGATTCTTTCCTTCAAAGACACTCTTCAAAAGCCTCTTCATACCCTTTCCAAGGGAACGAAGCAGAAAGTCGTCATCAGTCTTGCCCTTGTATTTGATCCTGATGTTCTGATACTTGACGAACCGACAGACGGACTGGATGTGCAGGCGGTGGCGACGTTGAAGCAGTTGATCAAAACCTTCACTACTCATGGCGGCACGGTCTTCTATAGTTCCCACCTGCTTGACGTTGTAGAGGGAATTTGCACGAAGGTGTTTCTCATAAACCATGGAAGAATAGTCGATCAATATGAAGAGAGGGATTTTGCCAACAAACGAGGGTTTCTTGAAAATGCTTTGACGGAACACCTCGGATCGAGGAATGAGCAGCAGCTCATAGATGCCTTCTTCGGACATGCGGATTAGCCTCGCATTACTAGTATTCATGTTTACTGCACCCGAAACCTACTCCCAAATGCAGGATTCGACAACCGTTCCCCCGGGGAATATGCTGCTGACAGGATTCAACCAGCAGATAAACACGGTAACATGGAATGGCATTGCCGGCGGTCTCTGGACTACAAACGATTATTCAGTTTCCTTCAACGAGAATTTCAATTCAGTGCTAATCCAAGGTGTTCAGAAACTCATCCGCGACGACCAGAATTTCAGCGGCGCAATTAAGAGGAGAATTCTGGGCAATCTATCCGGTTTTAGCTCTTTTAGCTCTAACTTCGTAAATGACAATAGACAGATCGGACTGAATCTCGTTGGAGCCTCGACAATTCTTGGCGGTTTGTCGTTCGTAAACGGGACGGATTCCCTTCTAGGAGGAATAGGAAACAGATGGGACCAACAGGCTGGGGTTGAGAACAACGGCTTCACTTACGATTTACAGGGGGCGGCAACGTTGACGCCTTTCACCGGCGCGCAGATTCTTCCGTCGATATCGCTGCACGACGAACAGATATTTCCACGGCGTAGCTACGACAAAGACGTGAATCTCATGTATGCCCAGATATTCTCTCCGCGGTCTTCAATAGCGTTTACAGGATCATACGGCCTGCAGCTGAGGGACTTCTACTTCCCGGCCGATTCGACGGTGCAGAGTCTTTATAACGTAAAGAACAATATTCAGGATAGGAATGTCGACATGAATTCCTTTTCTGCGAATATATCCATGCCTGTTTCCTTCTTTCAACTGGATGCCCAGTCAAGTTTCGGACAGCGTCAGATTTCATTCACGAACAGATACAAGCCGGTGAATGATCCGACCGGAAACTTATATGACACAAGGATAAAAATATCGAATTTCTCCTTGACTGGGCAGCTATCAACAGGCATCATGGATGATTCTCTGTTGGTCAGGATGGAACACACTGAGCGGACAGAAATGCATGCCATCATCAACGCATCGGCCCTCGATCCCTTCACCCAACAACAAATGTCGAACCAGGCGCAGCTGAATAACATCGGGATAAGGAACACGCTTTCTACGCAACTGTTCCTCCATCTCGGACAGGTCTCCGCTACCGTAACGGGTCTTGCGTCAATCTTCCACTACGATACTCCAAGTATCCTTAACTATGACGATCGCGACGAACTTACAAACACACTGGCCCTCTTCGTCAACAACCAGTTCACTCCTTTCTTCCAGGCTGGCTTTGGAATGGAAGCCGACTTGATACATATTGTCTACATTATGTCTCAAAGAAGCGCGAACAATAACAAGAATTTCATCTACAAGTTCTATCCGGTGGTGAGTTATTCTGATGAACGTATCAACTCCTTCAACAGGTTTGAGGTTCTGGCGAATTACACCGTTTACGACTTTGAAGCGTTTTCCCAGATCCACAGTTTCTCGTTCCGCCAGGCGTCGTTTCTGGATTCAACTACAGTGAGGGTCACTTCGAAATTGTCTGTGCATGTTTTGGTTAACCTGAAACTCTACACACGGGGTGAGCTGTACTGGGCAACCTTTTCCGAATACCCGTTGAACTACTTTGTCGATGAGACGTATTGGCCTTCCCTCAACTATTCCACCGGGAGTCTCAGTTATGGCGTGGGTTACAAGTATCTATCCCTGATTCAATACAACTACGTTACCGCACGAGTAAAGGAATTCAGCGTAAGCCAGACGAATGCCGGGCCGACCGCCTTCATGTCTATCAGGATGTCTCATCTCGCGCTAAGGCTCGACGGTTGGTACCAGATGTCTAAGCAATCATTGCAAAACCAAATCGTTTATCCTAATTTCGTATTAACAGCGAGATATATTATTTGATGCCGGGTTTGCACAAACACATAATCATAAAGACGAGAAACGACACGATTAAGGAAGCCGAGACGAAACTCAAAGCTATCCTTGTAGGGATAGACATTTCAGAGACCGAAGAACACAATCTTCTGGTCAGTGCCAGCGAAGCGGTGAACAATGCGGTCACTCACGGCAACAAGAATGATCCGGCCAAGAACGTGATACTCAACCTGGATTATGCAGACGACGAGATTACACTGTCGATTGAGGATGAAGGTGGCGGCTTCAACCCGGAGGGCCTTCCGGACCCGCTCTTGCCTGAAAATCTGCTAAAACCGAGCGGCAGGGGCATTCACATAATGAAGTCCCTAATGGATAGTGTCCGATTCGAATTTACCCGCCGTGGCACGAGAACCGTTATGAAACTCAAACTGAAAGGTGCCGACTAAGCCCTCGACTGTGCCGAAAGAAACAGGCCCCTTGTTCACAGCTGCAGAAAACTGACTACCATATAAAAAAACTGTCCCGGCTGCATACATCTCACTGTCGTGAAATGGACACTGCCGGGACGAGCAGATAACACTCGGACTCTGTATCTCAGATCAGCTTCACTTTTGCCATGTTTGCTTTGACGTCTTCTGCAGATCTGTTAAGTTCCGCCTTCTCTGAATCCGTCAGTTTGATCTCCATGATTTGTTCGAGTCCGCTCTTGCCGAGTTTCACAGGCACGCCTATGACGACATCCTTCATGCCGTATTCACCCTGCAGATATACGGAGCACGGAAGAATTCGTTTTTTGTCCTTAACAATAGACTCTACCATCTGAGTCACAGCTGCCGACGGGGCGTAGTATGCGCTGCCTGTTTTCAGAAGTGATACAATTTCAGCTCCGCCGTTGCGAGTCCGTTTCACCAGCTCCTCGATCTTGTTCGCAGCCATCATTTCAGTCAAAGGAATCCCTGCCACTGACGTGTAGCGTACAAGAGGTACCATCGAATCGCCGTGTCCGCCAAGCACAAAAGCCTGCACGTCCTCAACCGAAACGTTCAACTCCGTGGCAATGAAACTTCTGAAACGTGCTGTGTCCAGAACGCCGGCCATTCCGATGACATGGTTCCTGGAGAATCCGCTGACCTTTAAAGCGACGTAAACCATGACATCCAACGGATTCGATACGACTATGATTATGCTCTTGGGCGAGCGTGGTGCGACCTGCTCGGTAACTGATTTCAATACTCCGGCATTAGTAGCCATTAGGTCGTCTCTGCTCATCCCAGGTTTCCTGGCTATCCCGGCGGTGATTACGATGATATCGCTGTCATCTGTCGCATCGTATGCGTTTGCGCCTACCACCTTTACGTCGCTTCCCAGTACGGGAGTCGACTCCAGCATATCGAGCCCTTTGCCCTGCGGCAGGCCCTCGACTACGTCCGTTAATACTACTTCATTTGCAAGTTCCCGGTCAACCAATCGCTGTGCCACTGTGGCGCCAACATTACCCGCCCCAACAACTGTAATTTTCATTGAAAGTCCCTTTCAGAAGTTAATTCATGTCTGGTCCGATCCCGGTCGAGATGCCGTAGACCTCACTTGGGATCGGTTTGAATCGCGCTCAGAGGAATAACACTGACTCTTTTACGAACTCTTCTATATGTTTCGAATTTGACAATGCCGTCACTCAGAGCAAAGAGACTATCATCCTTCGCCGTGCCTACATTCTGTCCCGGCAGTATCTTTGTACCACGCTGCCTGACAATAATACTCCCCGCAGTTATTTTCTCTCCGCCAAAAGTCTTGACGCCGAGTCGCTGGGAATTACTGTCCCGGCCATTACGTGAACTGCCGCCGCCTTTCTTATGTGCCATCTAGAAACTCCTATCTTGGATCCCGTTACCAGGACTGCTTTTGCGCCGGAGGCGCATCAACTTATTGCTGAATACTGTCGATATGAATCGTTGTGAAATTTTGCCGATGCCCTTTTGTGACCTTGAAGTTCTTTTTTCTCTTCTTGCGAAAGACGAGAATCTTGTCCTCTCTGTCATGACCAACAACAGTGGCCTCGACAACTGCACCTTTGACCGATGAGTTGCCAACGGTTTTTGAATTCTCACCATCGATGAGGAGAACCTTTTCTATCCTGATTTTCTCACCAACTTTCGCTTCGAGCTTCGGGACGGCTACCTTCATGTTTTCGGAAACCTTGAATTGCTTCCCGGCTATCTCAACAACAGCTAACATTTTACCTCCAAATTAGGCTAAAATTTAAGCAATCAAGATGAAAACTTCAACGAAATTCGTCGGCACCGGTCAATGACCCGAATGCGTGAACAGGAACCATTCCGGATTGGCTTCTGTTTTAGTCGCTAGAGCCAGATTGACTTCGTGTCTATCACATTTACTGAGGATCGAGCGTTTGATGTAAGAGATTGCACAGGCTGAGCTTAACCGCTTCATATTTTGCCTGTATGCGAGACGGTGTTTAGAGATTGATTTCGCTCATGGTGAATCATAGATCAAAAGTATGGATGACGATAGGGAGGCAAATCGCAATAACCTTCCTCCACAGTCCTCTGTGTCATCTCATTTTAGAAGGCCGTTAATCTCAATTCCTATAATTCCCCTTCCTCAAGGTTCGCATATCGCCTGATTCGTTCTACCAAGAAGTCAAAGATGCTCAAGTACAATTTACAAAGTCAGTTATCGAGGTTAGCTAATAAGGAGGGAAATCTTCATGCGTACCACATTTGCAGTTATGAGCCTCAGCCTGATGGTGCTGCTCGCGGCTTGCAGCAAAAGTTCGAATTTGCCCACGCAGCCGAGCAATAGCCAGGGTACACCCGACTGGACGAAGCACGGTTTTACGACGGTAATTGATTCCGTGACCATCACTCCAGGTACCGCCGACAGCGTTGTGTCCGGACCATATGACATACAGATTCCAGCAAATGCTTTCAGCTCGCCTGTTACATTCGAGCTCCTGAGCGGGAATCCGACATCTTTTTCAGCAAACGCCCCGTCTGGCGAGACGCCGATACTTGCCTTCGCATTCAAGGTAATCGACACTCAGAACGATTCGCTGGTCGGGGAATTTAACAACCCGGTAAACATCACTGTGACTGATTCACAAATAACTCCTCAGAGTTGGTACTACGACATCCTCACGAACGGAAGTTATCTCCTCAATTCGACGGGAATGCAGCTCAGCGCCGGCCAACTCACGCATCCAGTTCATGGTGCAATCTACGGATGGGTGATTACGGTAGCTAGCTCCACCGGCAGCGGCGGCTATTGATTTTATGGCCGATTAGAATAGCCATTCATAAGGACTCTACGAGACTCCACAGTGGAACTCTTCCACTGTGGAGCCGAGGGGTTTCTTTGTGGATGTATAAGATCTTACCATTTGTGATTGTGGTCCTTGAGTCGGCCTTCGGGCTCATTGGTCGTTGAACCCACATATCCTTTTAGAAGCTTATGGCTCCAGAGAACGTACGTCCAAGACATAGCCCGGGTTGATTTGATTGGTGGAGCGGAGAGGGAGGGATTCGAACCCTCGATACCCCTTTACAGAGTATGACGGTTTAGTCCGCCACGCTGTCGAGCGTGGCGCGATCTCGTCCGTCGTCGCTATGCGACGACGAGACGGACAAATCGTCCCGCCCACTCCATTCGTCAACTAATGTCTTGAGCCATCGACGCCCGATCGAACTCTTCAGCCACTTCTCCCTCTTCATGGCTTCTGAGCGAGTACAGAATTTCTCCGTGTGAATCAGTCTCCAGGTACGATAAGGCTTCGTCGATTTCACAAATCCCGCATTGTGACGCTGAAGCCTGTTTGGCTCATCGTCGTTTGCCCGACATAGGTCCGCTTGAAGGAAGGGGAGTATAGAACATAGACGTAGTACATCGTCTTATCAGCGGAGAGGGAGGGATTCGAACCCTCGATACCCCTTTACAGAGTATGACGGTTTAGCAAACCGTTGCCTTCAGCCACTCGGCCACCTCTCCAGGATGTCGTGTAGCTTCAAGAAATATAACTCGATGACCCCTTCATTTCAAAGGATATTCCAATGTGACAGGAATACATCATCTTTCGACGGTGTCAGCAGAATACTTCGCATGATATCTTCTGACCAGCCACACGCCCGCCACAGTCGCATTCACACTTGAAAACAATATGTCCGAGAACCAGTGAGCATTGTAGTAAATCCTGGAAAGGCATGTCAGAACCGCTATCAGAATCCAGACAAACTTCCACAGCCAATTCTTGAAAAAGCCTGCCATCACTATGGCAAGCGCAAATGCAACCGCAGCATCGCCTGAAGGAAAGGACAGATATGCGTTCGGTCCTGTAATCAGCGGGCTGAACGTCAGATGGCCGTGCCACTGGTTTGGACGCCACCTTCCCACCAGTGATTTCAAAGCTATGGTAATCAGGCCGGAGTACAGGAAGGATTGGGCAATCATCAATCCGCCGGCTCTTACTTTTTCCCAATTGGTGAGGACTCCAGCAATGTATATGATGAGAAAGAGATAAAGCGTCACTTTTCCCGTCCCGAAGATGTGTACGAATCCGGCAATTTTATCCTCTATCGGTCCGTGTATCGTGAGGAAGTAGTATCTGATCGACTCGTCGAAATATGCGGCGATGAAAATGAGCAGAAGGAACTCCGTCAAGATGAGCCACTGCTTCAACTGCCATTTTCTGGGGATCGAATAGTACTCTCCCCATTCGACAAAAAGTCTTTTGAAATCGTGTCCGACGTTCTTTAGGCGGGTGTTCAAGTTTCCTCCTCTGTCTAATTGGTAAACGAATGAGTAAATACTCTATTGATCCAAACTTCTCCGGGAATGATAGCTACATGGGTTATCAAACATAAAATCGAAACAATCGAATAAATTGAGTTTAAAGGTCAATATTCTTGTATTGCTTATTTTTCTTTAGAAGATGTAAGGTATGAACATTTTTGTTCTCTGCCTGTATTCTTCATATTGTTCCCCGAATTTCTTCTCATCGACTTCTTCTTCAGCTCCTACCGTAGCGTGCAAAGTGAAGATTGTCGCGAACATCAGAATCGACGAGAAGAGAGAAGGTCTCTTCAAGAATGCACCAAGCGCAAGAAAGAAGAGAGAAGAATAGAGCGGATGGCGGACTCTTCCGTAAATTCCTGTCTCGATTAATGCGAGGGACTCTTCCCTGTCTGCCGCGCGAGTCATGCCAAGCAGACTGAAACCCGAAACCGCAAGATACAACGAGCCGAGAAGAGAGATCCATGAAAGCATTTGCACCGGCGACAGAGGATTGTCAAACCAGGTATGAAGATTAGTCACGATCAGAAGAAGAATGAACTCGAAAGCGAAGAACCTGTAATAACCGTACGAGTGCCGCTCTCGCAGCCACTTTCTGGAAAGAAAGGCGATAACAATGGAACAAATGACAAATATTGGCAGCTCGATGGCTCCTCCTCACGTGCAATGATCAACAGGTATTATTTTAAGTGAAATGTAGATAAAAAAATAGCCTGCGGAGGGAAATCCCGCAGGCCATTTGAATTACTGCTTCAGTGTTCAGGTGGGAAAGCGGGCGTAAACGGCGGAATCGGTGGAATCTTCTTCGGGTTCTTCTTGATCTCGTTCATGAGATACTTCACCGCTTCATCAATCTGCGGGTCCTGCCCTTCCATCACGAGCTTCGGCGTTTCGTCGACTTTTATGTCAGGTTCTACGCCATAATTCTCTATGATCCATTCACTCTTCAAGCCATAGAGAGAGAACTGAGGCACCGTGACGTAACCGCCGTCAATAAGCGGCCGGTATCCGACGATACCTCTTACCCCTCCCCATGTCCGCGTACCGATAAGCGGACCGAGGCCATATTTTCTGAAGTAGTACGGGAAGATATCTCCGTCGGACGCGGAGTAATGGTTGATGAGGCAAGCCATGTAACCATTGAAGACCGGTGCAGGGATTGTGGTCGGCGCACCGTGTCTCGACATTGACATGCCAACGAGGATTCTTCTGAGCCTTTCGAGCAGGAGCTGATCCACGAAACCGCCGCCATTGTAACGCTCGTCGATTATCAGTCCCTCTTTTGTTATTTGCGGATAGTATTGCTGAACGAACGCGTTGAGTCCGGCAGCTTCCATATCAGGTAAATATACATAGCCGATCTTTCCACCCGAGAGACTATCGACAAGCTCACGGTTGCGGACAATCCAGTCATTGTATCGTAGGTTGTATTCGTCTGCAATCGGGTTGACTTCTACCGTCCATGCGCCCTTGAGTTCGGGCTTCGAGTTCACGAGCAGCGACACGGTGGTCCCGACGGTATTCTCCATCACGCTGTCTATGCTCATCGGGAATTTCACGGGGAGGTTGTTTATGGCCAGGATATAGTCGCCCTGATGAACGTTGACTCCCGGCATGGTCAGAGGTGAGATTCTATTCGGATTAGTGTTCAAACCGATCATTATCCTGCTTATCCTGTAGTAATCGCTCGCCTTGTCGAGAGAATAGTTCGCGCCAAGAAGACCGGTTATTGTTTGGTGAATCTCAGGATAATATCCGCCGCCGACGTACGTGTGCGAGTTTTGGAGCTCACCGATCATGTTGCTGATGAGCCCGGTCAGATCATACCGGTTATTGACATACGGAAGCATAACTTCGTATTTCTTCTTGACCGCTTCCCAATCGACGCCGTTCATTTCCGGTGAATAGAAGAACTGGCGCTCGAGCCTCCAAGCCTGGTTGAACATTTCCGTCCACTCTTCGTGGAAATTGACGAACATCTTCATGTTCGACACGTTGAGCTGGCCATCTCCTACTTTGTGTTCGACGGGTGTGGAGCTGAATATACCGAAGGTCTTTCCGCTCTGATACATGATGCTCGCCCCGTCGGCAGACAAGTCATACCCGTCAACCGGTGAGAGTATCTCGGTATCTTTCCGTTCGGTAAGGCTGTAGCAGTGAAGTGCCGACTGCTCACCTGACGCATTGCCGGAGAGTCCCATAGTCGGAAAAGTGACATAGAAGATGTTGCCGTCAGTTTCGCTCAAGCCTCCAATATTGTTCGTTGGAATCGGTACCTCGACCGCCCTCGAGCCCAACCCTGCGAAGTCTATATTTACTTCTTTCGATCTCTCATGCACAGTCTCCTTCTTTTCGGCGATCACCTTGCCTTCTTCCTTTTTCCGTTCCGTTATCTTTACCTCATCGTTCTTCGGCGCAAAAGGTGAGGCACTGTCCGTCTGGAGGGTGGCTACATAAATACCGGTCGACTTCGTATCGGTGAATTCCATGTCGAAGTTTCCTATGACGCCGTTGTAGTTACGATCCGACAGAAAGATCAGGTATTTACCTTCACTGTCGAAGATCGGGTCGTAATCATTCGTGTAGCCGTTTGTCACTTCGTGAATCTTGCTGTCGGCAAGTGAATAGATATAAATGGAGGTGAAGGTATTCTTGTGATGTTTGGCGTAAGTGATATACCGGCTGTCGGGTGACCAGGAGTATTCTGGGATTGCCCAAATCGAGTCCTCGTCTACCAGAACCGGCTTCTTTGCTGAAATGTCGACATACCACAATTTGAAACTTTGGTCGGAGTAAAGAATCTTCTTGCTGTCCGGCGACCAGACCATGTGGTCCAAATATTCCTTGTTCCCATGCGTGATTTGCATCGGCTCTGAATTTGGTTTGTCTTCGCGGAGGTAGATTTCCTCCCCACCAGTTCTGTCAGAAATGTAAGCTATGTATTTCCCGTCAGGCGACCAGACAGGGTCTTTATCGTCGACTCCTGACGTATTCGTGAGATCTCTCGTGTTGCCGTTCTTCTTCGGAACGGTGAATATATCTCCTCGGGCCTGGAAAACCGCCCTCTTCGCGTCCGGCGCAACCGCGAAATTCACTATATTCTTGCTTGCATCGACCCACTTCGGCATCGCGAGCGATTCATCGTTCGGAATTGAAATGTCGAGCTTTGTCAGCTTATCACCCGGCAAGTCGAGGGTATACAGATACCCGCCGTTCTCGAAAATTATCGCGTTCGGACCGAGAGAAGCCCAGCTGCAATCATAGTCTTTGAAGAATGTGATCTGTTTGAATTCCTTCGTAGCCAGATCGTAAGACCAGATATTCTTGCGCCGGTTAGTGTCCCTGTCCGATATGAAATATATGGTGTTCTTATACCACATCGGATCGGTGTCGGTACCTTTCCAGTCGCCCATCTGCTGTTCATCCATTGTCTTCACGTGATGGATGTAAATTTTCTGGGCCATACCGCCGTAATATCTTTTCCTTGCCCTGAAGTTTCTGAAAATCCTGTTATAGGCAAACTCTTTTCCGTTGGGTGAGAAACTGAGGAGTCCGCCCTTTGGAACAGGGAACTGGACCGGCATTCCTCCTTCGACAGAAATGGTGTACAGACTTCCGAACCACGTGTTGTACGTGTGCATTCGGGAGAGGAACAATATACTTTTCCCGTCAGGCGTCCATGTTATGACTTCATTGTTGGGTCCCATTCGTTCCGGAATACCTTCGTCGTCCTGCCGGAAAGTCAGTTGACGAGGTTGACCGCCTTCACTCGGCATCACATAAACATTAAAGTTCCCGTCGTACTGGCCTGTAAATGCTATCCATTTCCCGTCCGGGCTGAATTTCGGGAACAGCTCCAGTCCAGGATCTGAAGTAAGTCTTCTCGCTACGCCGCCTTGAGAAGAAACCTCATAGATGTCTCCGGCATACACGAAGACTACCTTGTCGCCGTGTATGTCGGGGAATCGAAGAAGCCTCGCGTCGTTGATTGCGAATGCATTGGAAAAGAGAAAGAGAAATGTAACAACAAGTTTCCTCACAGTTATCCTCCGGATTTTTCATAATTTTAACTCAAAATCGGCGATAAAAAAAGAATACAACCCAATTGTGTGACCCCATTAGTTCCTTGCTGGCCGTCGCAGAGACGAGAGCCCCCTGTCCAGAGGAGGCTTCGATCCTGACACCTAGAAGCTCGTTATGTACGGCCCTTGGTGCCTTCGGGAATTGTTATTGTGTGCCCCAAAAGTCAGTACGTCATGACCTTAACCGACGAGACTCCGGCGTCCACATCCAGAAACACCTTTTTCTTTGCGCTAGAAAAGTTAGATGTCCGGTAATAGCCGTCTTCCCCTTTCACAAAATCCGGAAACGATTTTGTGGAGAGCTCTGCCTGATCTTTAATCTGACATCCTGAAGAGGATGGTACATAAACGACCAAAGAAGACGCCCCAGTGTCGATCGTCAGTCTTGTAGTGTCAGCTTCATTGCCAAGCCTGATTTCTATCTTGGAGGCTCCGGCCTTTATTTCCGCTGACCGGACTTTGAAAGGAGTAAGGTCGAAGTCTACCTTGCAAGCACCGACATTCAGATCCATTTCCCAATCGGGGTTGGGGTTCAGCTTCAAATTTAGCGTATTTTTCCCACCCCCGAATCGCCAGTGTCCATTTCCGCTCTCAAAGCGAAGACCTACGGTCTGCGTCGCACCATCCTTATCCGTGTTGAAGGAATAGTTTCCCATGTTTGATTCTGCGTTCGCTTGAATCAAATCATCGGTTGTGGTGCCGTCAATCGAAAAGGTTCCGGCACCGTCGTTTAGCGTGAGGACGGCATGGCGAATATTCTTGTCGAACTGCTGCGCGAATTTCTGTGTGTGTATGCTTCCCTTTTCCCCGTAGAACAAGCCCTTCACGTTTCCCCAGCCGACCGACGCAGCCGAGAATATCCAGGCTAATACGAGGACGGATGTGACAGCGTAGAAGACCGCCCGCCACTTGGGATTCGGAACCAGAATTGAAATGCCTGCGAAGACAAGGAGTACTGGCCAGAGTCTGAAAATGAAATGCCAGTCGAGTCTCAAGACGTCGAAGTTCGACAGGATAAGCGCAATTCCGAGAACAACTATCAACAGCCCTGCAAACAGTCTGCTAACCCTCATGACTCTCCTCCTTCCCGTTTTCCTTATGCAGCGAGTTGAAGACCATCCCCGCACCAATCGCAACTAGAATCAGGGGCCAAGTATCTGAAAAGCTAAATTGCGGCAGGTAGTTCTGCATCAAAAAAAGACCTCCGAGAACTACTAAGATGGTCCCACCAACGACGCTTCCTCGTCGTCGGTGACTCCTATAATCATGGTTCTGAGTCTTCTCTTGCATGGCTGCTCCTTCTTCTGTCGGTATTGCGTTTTTGTGAAATTCAATTGCTTCAAAAGGCACAACAATCCAGAGAATCAAATACGCAAGAACCCCAAACCCGCTGGCAAGGGTTGCCAGCACAAAAATGACTCTGACGAGAACCGGATCGATGTCAAAATACTCACCCAACCCACCTGCGACTCCGGCAATCACTCGGTTTTTTCTCGATCGATAAAGCCTTCGGTCCATGATTGAACTCCTTTTGCAAAGAAATACGTCGATTCCGTCAAAAGGTTACCGAAATACCGGAGATCTCTCGAATCTCACCGTCTCGAATCTCACCGGTACTATCAAAAAAATCCCGACTAACTTGCTGTCAGTCGGGATTCGAAGCTTTGAGCGGCTTCAGCCTACACTGACCGGAGTCAGCATTGGCTGGCGCAGGTTAGATCTTCTTTACCTTCGCCGCCTGCAAACCTTTCGGGCCTTGCTCGACTTCAAACTGAACCTTGTCGCCTTCTTTCAAAGTCTTATAGCCGTCGCCAATGATAGCTTTGAAATGAACGAACACGTCGTCTCCGCCTTCGCGAGAGATGAAGCCGTATCCCTTGGTTGCGTTGAACCACTTTACGGTTCCTTGCTCCATTGCTGGATCCTTTCAATAATGTTTCTAAATGCGTACCCGAGCCGTCGCGCCAGATGTCCTTGGCTTATACAGTATTGTCCCGACAGGGGCCGGGATCCCGGCTAGAAGCCGGGACCGGTGAAGTAAACAGGAAGTTCAGGACTTCACCTCTGCATACGATGCTACGCCTCGTGTAGAATCCTTAACAACGGAGCCAGCACACGGGGGCTTACATCTCGTAGAATCCGGCAGGCTCTCCGGATTTTACGACTGCAGCTACAACCTATAAAAGCATGATCCCACTTGCCTTCGTATCTCGGGTACGCATTTAGAAACATTACACTGCCGCTCATTCATCTGCATTCATAAGCGACATGGCGCCTTGAGCGCCATTTGGCGCAAACAACGGTGTACTGTTATTTGCGCGTATATGATAGTGCTTGACAATTTCAAATGCAAATAAAGAATTAGGAAAAAATGAGAACGATTTTCTCCGATGCCTCAAAACGAGTGTTTTAGGCGTTTCTCCAAAACGGCCTGGCTGGCTGTAAGAATTTCTCCTCTGTATGTGCACTCTCGCTCCAGGTTAGCACCAGATCGGTCAGTTTATAAACCTATCGACAAGCTGATTCTGCAATTCGTCCAGAGTGAAAGGCTTTCGCAGTATTCCCACTCCCCCATTGTTCAAGATGTCCTGGACTTTACCTTCTGCACTGTATCCTGTTGCTACTAATACTGGGAGTTCAGGTCGAACCTTATGGATCTCAAAAAAAGTGTCGCTGCCGTCCATGCCCGGCATTATCATATCAAGAACCACAACATCTATCTTTGATTCGTTCTTCACGATTTCAATTGCCCTCTCTCCGTTTTCCGCGGTTACAACATTGAATCCGAAGAGCGTGAGGGAATCCTTCAACAAATCGCGAATCTCAACTTCGTCGTCGACGACGAGACATACCTTGTCCTTAACGATTCTGGGAACCTCCAATTCGCTTCCGACCTTTCTTAACAAGCCTGGCTTTGAAGAGACCGGCAAATAGACTCTGACGGTTGTTCCCTTATCAATCTCGCTGTCTACTTCGACTTCACCTCCGTGGTTTTTCACTATTCCGTAAACCATCGACAGCCCGAGTCCCGTTCCCTTCCCCTTCGGTTTTGTTGTGAAGAAAGGTTCGAAGATACGAGGCAGATTTTCTTTAGATATTCCGTGCCCGGTATCAGAAACCTCAACCACCACATAGCTCCGTCTTTCAAGATTAAGCTTTGAGCTTTCGGCCTCGGCGGAATTGAGTATCCAGGTGGACAATCTCAGCGCCCCTCCTTCAGGCATCGCATCCCTGGCGTTAAGTACCAGATTCATCACTACCTGCGAAAGCTGCGACTCGTCTCCCTCTGCCATCGGGAGTCCTTCTTGAAGGTGTAAAGTGACGTCGACGTTCTTCTCTATCATCTTCTTTGTCATGTCGACAGTCTCCGTACATATACGGTTGAAGTTGACGCTCGTCACCGACGTCTTCCCCTTGCGTGCGAATCCCAAGAGTTGCTTAGTCAGTTCAGCGGCGCGCTGGGCCGACTTTTCGATTGTATCGAGATATCTGGAAAGTTTCCTCTCTCCCTTCAACTCAAGCTTGAGAAGTCCCGAATATCCCAGGATCGCCCCAAGGATGTTGTTGAAATCGTGGGCCACCCCGCCGGCCAGAGTGCCAAGGCTCTCCATCTTCTGGGAATGTCTTAGCTGCTCCTCCAATCTGTGAGTCTCAGCCTCATTTCTCTCCCGTTCATACTCAAAAGCCAGCCGTTGTCGGACCAACTGCAGAATGTTCATTTGAGACCTGGTGGAATTCAGGGGCCTCTCACCCGCCAGGATAATTATTCCGACTCGCTGAGCATCCACTTCTATCTCGGTTGCGTAATACGAGTTTAGTCTTCTTTCAACGCCGAAAATGCTGTTCAGATAAGAAAGCTTCGCCTGATCTTTCTGCAGAAGTTCTTCCACTCCCTGGATCTTCAGTGTGTGGAAGTATCGATTTCCGATTTTTGCGACATGGGCAAAGCTTGAATCGTTTTTCTGATCATAGTCTCCCATAAATACTACGTCGGTGTTAAATACTTCCGCAAGCAAATCTGCGTAGTTTTCTATCAGCTCTATTCCCGTATGCGCCAATGCGACCCCGTACGCCTTCTCTATCCATTCGCTCGTGCGCACCAGATCGGAGACATCGTTTAGAAACAAAATCTGTCGAGCAGCACCTGTATCTGACGTGATAGCGCTGGAGACCACCTCGAAATGATGTCTCCAGCCATCAATCGTGGCAGTTGCCCGTTGTTTCTTTCCCGGATCCGCAGCTTCAACTGCCAGGAACAGGTTCTCGCGACAATCCTCATCAAAAAATTCAAGGATCACCCTGTCCAGCGCCGATATGGAGGAGAGACCAAAAGTCTTGAGGAACTTATCATTGCAGAATTCAATCTTCCCGGTCTTGTCCGTCACCACTATGAGATCGCTGCTTGATTCCGTAATCGTGCGATATCGCAATTCCGATTCCTTAATCTCACTATGCATCCGCTCCTTCTTCAGAGCAAGAGCCGCCTGGTGAGCGAACCCTTCCAGAAGCTGCTGGTGCTCCCCGCGAAACGCGTCGGTCCTGGAAAAATTGTCCAGCGAGATGACTCCCAATATTTCATCATCTACCTCAAGGGGTACTGCGACAGCAGACTTAATTTTCGGAATGAGGGGAGACTGCTGCGTGTTATTGAGGGGTGGAAACAGGGATGCGTCACTTACGATCACGGATGTACCAGTCGTGAAGGCTCTCCCTCCCCAACCTTCGGATGAATTAAGAGTGAACCGATCTTTCATCTCCTCCGGATAACCGATGGAGGCGCTCATTTTGAGGCTCTTCTCCGCCTTATCAAACGTCAGGATTGACCCCGCATCTGCCGCAGGTATTCCTTCTTTCACCGCCGCGAGCAAATTACTAAGGAGTTCCCGGAGATTGCTGCTGTGCATCAAGGAAGCGTTGAAGTCGAGCATCCGTTGGAGCTGCTGAGTTTTTCTCTTCAATTCTTCCCTTGCAATCTTATCCTCCGTCACGTCCCTGGCGACACCAAGCAGCCCGGTTATTTTTCCATTCTCCCAAATCGTCGTCACATTATAGTCAACAGTCCTGATTTCACCCGACTTCTTGACAAATCGGAACTCATACCTGCTGACCGTGTCTCTTCCGGAAATTCGTTCCCTGTATCGAGTGACGACGAAATGCAAATCGTCGGGGTGTACCAAGAATCCGAAATCCTTGCCGAGAACCTCATCGGATGTATAACCGGAGGCTTCCTCAAATTTCGGACTCACGTAAAGCATTTTGCCCCCTATCCCGACAAATATGACGGGATCATTCACATTCTCAAGGACGAGGCTATATAATTGCTCGCTTCTCAGGAGGTCCTGATAAAGGCGTGAATTATGAAGTGCAACGGCGAACTGAGATGTAAAAATCTCAAGCGCTTCCCGATCGCCCTCCACAAAGGGCTCTTCATTCAGCCGCGTAAGGGCGATCATTCCGAGGAGGTGCCCTTGATGAGTTACGGGGACTGCAACTAAATGGTCTAACTTCGGCCTCTCTCCGGGATAAACCGACAGCGGGTTTGCTTGTGCGTTGTTTTCCAACACGGAGACTTTCTCAGCTGCAGCTCTGCCTATCAGCCCGGTACCAAGGGGAATTTCCGCCATCATGAAGGACGGGCGTTTGCCGCTTCTAACCCTTATTTTTCTCTCGGCGAGCACTTCCTTCTTCTTGTCATAGATAAACAGACGCGCGACGTCAGCAGGCACAATCATGCTGAGCTTCTCCTCGATGATGTCGAATAACTTTTCCGGATCCAGATTCTCGTGCAACTGTGAGCTTGTCTCCCGAATTGCCTGCAGCTTCCTGTTTTGGATAATCTGTGACTTGACGCCCTCGTTATATTCAAATAGCAGCGAACTCGTGTGCACTATTGCATCAAAGGCTTCAAGTTCCTCGTCTGTAAACTTATCACGGACATTCCCGACAACGATTCCCCCGAGCAGCTGATCCTTGCTGTAAAACGGGGCGTTGTAAATGGACTTCACCCCGGCGAATTTTTGTATCATTCGAGCCGCCTGAGCGGGCATCGTCGTGCCGAACACGTCGGCAAAATCCGATCCGACCCACGCCTTCCGCGCCGCTGTGTACTGGTCTACGATGCAATGCTCCGGATCAAAGGGGAACACGAATGTATCCAACGAAATGCCGAAGAACATTTGAGCAAACTTAACCAGTTTACCCTGCGGATAGATTCCGTATACGGCGAATCCCTTCTGGGACTGGAAGTATCGCTGTAGACTAACAACCTTCATATCGAGCTTCTTCACGACTTGCTCTGCCAATTCCTGCATGACCGATTTCAAATCGTTGGTCTCGACCATTTTGCGCACGAGAGAAGCCAGGATTTCAATTTGATACGACTTCAGGACAGACCGATGTCTGAAGTCAGTGGCCTCTCTGACAAAGCTCAAATCTTCGATAATTTTGATGAGTGCGCTCGGAAACATTTTGAGCGAAGCACCCGAAAGAGGGATGTACGAATCCGCCCCAATACTTGGGTGCTCAAGGTATATGCTCTCGGAAAAGTCCCTTGATACCAGCACAACCGGCAAGAAAGGGTCTATCCCCTTTGCCGTTTCCAAGACAGAAGATGCGTCCGCTACTGCGAGATCATAATCGACAACCAGAGCATCATACTTCCCCGAAAGGAGCTTCTTGTTTAGTCCGACTGAACCCGGCAGTGCCTCGACGGTGAACCCCATCCGGGCAGATTCCAACACTCGACTCAATTGTTCCCGTAAATCCATTGAGTCTTCTAACAGTAATACCCTGATTTCCTGAAACGAACGTTTTGGGAATGACATATCTTGGTGCTTTAGCAACAGAAGTTAACATGCTTGAAAATCTTTTCAAACTGAGGGACACCCCGAAATTTGCAGGTGTTCGGGATGTCCTGTGAAAATATACTATCCTAAGTAAGCCCTTAAGGCCTTGCTACGCGTCGCATGGCGCAAACGTCTGATTGCTTTCTCCTTTATTTGCCTTACACGCTCGCGTGTGAGGTTGAATTTCTCGCCGATCTCTTCAAGTGTGAGTGGATGTTCTCTTTCAATTCCAAAATATAATCTGATAACTTCGGCTTCCCTATCGGTCAAAGACTTCAGTGCCCTTTCTACCTCGGTCCTTAGGGACTCTTTCATCAACGTATAGTCGGGAGGAAGTTGGTTATCGTCCGCCATCACATCAAGGAGTTTGTTATCCTCACCCTGAACAAAT
>JAMCXB010000039.1 GCA_023480735.1 Bacteroidota bacterium
GTGATGTACCAGTCTCACCTCAGGATCCGCCGACGATCCCTTGTAGTAAACGTCCCCTCTCTCCGAATACAATATGTATATCCAGTATCCTGCCATAAACAAAAACGCCCAACGATCTCGCCGGGCAGCTCTGTGCTCCTCGGGCAGGACTCGAACCTGCAACCCATCGGTTAACAGCCGATTGCTCTGCCAATTGAGCTACCGAGGAATGCTATCTCAATTTTGCGTCATAATATATCTGCTGAAAACGACAAAATCAAAGGACGTTTTGAAATTTTGACGTCAATTTCTCACAATATCGTATAAACAACCCCCACCTGAAGGCCTTCTTTCATCTGCGTCGTCAGCGACTGATCTCTTTGATACACCAGCAAGAAATTGAAGTTCACATTGACAAAGGAATTTACCTTGGCCGCGATGACGTTATTCCATCGCACGTCCCACACACTTAAGTGCTCAAATCTTGTGAAGAGTCTTAACCCTGTCGTGAGGAGCATATTGTCGGCGATCTGCAGCTTGGCTTGACTTACTGACTCGAAGCCGGATTCCAACTTGAATGCCTCGACCTTATTGGTAGTGTTAGGGTTATCGGTGTATTGCCGGTACTTATTCGCAAATACTTCCTGCGTGGCAAGACCCAGCCGGGTGGTGACAATCTTCAATTTCGTGTAGCTGAATCCCAGACTCTGAGTAACATAGCCGGGATCGAAAAAATCCGCGATTAACGCCGGCGGATTGGATTTATAATCATAACCCCTTGTCAGCGTTGTGATCACGGTGTTGCTGAAGAATGGATCGGTAGCCCATCCGACATTATACGATAACACATTCTCGAAGAACAGCTCGTTGTCATTGGTGCTGTACCCTTGCCCGCCAAGTTTTGTCCTGCCATATGCAAGCTTCCCGTTGTTTCTCAGTACCCATCCATCATTCCTGTAATCCAAACCGATGTTGGCGGTTGCCGTCCACGTGAGCGCATTTAATCCGCCCTGTGTCCAATTGCTGAATGCAATTTGACTTATGCTAACTCCGGTCACCATCGATGGGATCCACACCCGGGCGGAATCCTTCTTCAATGTGTCGGCTTTTGCTATGCTCATCGGATATGACACCTTGAACGTATCCGCTTGTGCCGACCCGCCGGCAAAGTGCAAGTTCATGGCATACCCTGAAATTGTCAGACAAAAAAAGAAAATAATGAATCTATTCATAATTGAACTACCTCTCCGTATTGTACCTTTTGTTTTGTTGCTCCCGCTTCAAGAACACTCTTTGGATAATGAAAACGGTTAGAACGGGGACTAGCTGAAGTAATTCAGATCTTCAGAAAACCGACAAGCAGGAAGAGATCACCGGCTATAAAGGCCGTGCCACCGATTGGGGTGATCAATCCGAATGATGCCTCTCCTGTTATTGCCAGGACGTAAAGGCTGAACGAGAAAAAGACAATTCCGGCAATGAAGAGTGCTCCAGCGTACCGAAACAACTTTCCTTTGCTCGAAAGGAATGCCACAGCAAGTAACGCCAGGGAATGATACATCTCGTATCTGACACCGGTCTCAAAAACGCCCAACATTTCCGGTGAGATTCGTTCCGATAGGAAGTGAGCCGCAAAAGCGCCGAGCACGACCCCAAGAAGAAGTCCTATGGCCCCGGCTGCTCCAAAAAACTTCATACTCTGACTTTCTTACTTCTGTGAAATCTCAAACTGCTGTCCGCGCTCGGCAAGTTTCAATCGCTCGAGCAACTCGTCGATATTCCCGTCCAGTACTGAATGGAGATCATAGATTGTATAATTGATTCGATGATCGGTTACTCTGTTTTGCGGAAAATTGTAGGTTCGAATCTTCTCGCTTCTGTCGCCGCTTCGCACCATCGTCTTTCGCTTGGCTGCTATTTCCGAATCCCTCTTTTGTATCATGACGTCGTACAAGCGGGCGCGAAGTATCTTCATGGCCTTCTGCTTGTTCTTGAACTGGCTCCGCTCGTCCTGGCACTGGACAACTATTCCCGTCGGGATATGAGTTATTCTGATTGCAGTTTCCACTTTGTTAACGTTCTGTCCGCCATGACCGCCTGCACGATAGACATCTATTCTCAAGTCATCAGAACTCACGTCAACTTCGACCTCTTCCACTTCCGGCATTACGGCCACGCTTGCCGCGGAAGTGTGTATTCTTCCGCTGGCTTCCGTCATCGGCACTCTCTGTACTCTGTGGACTCCGCTCTCATATTTCAGACTGCCATACACATCGTTGCCGCTTACGCCAAGAACTATTTCTTTGAATCCCCCGATTCCCGTCTCATTGAAATCCAGCATCTCAACCTTCCAATTGCGCTTGTCGGCAAACCTAGTATACATGCGATATAAATCCGCAGCGAAGAGCGCCGCTTCTTCTCCTCCGGTGCCCGAGCGTATTTCCAGTATGATGTCCTTGCTGTCATTCGGATCCTTTGGAATCAGCATCGCCTTGAGGTTCTCCTGTTTCTCCGCTATTCTTTCTTCGAGCTCGAGGACTTCCTGTTTTGCAAGCTGCCGCATCTCCGAATCGTCAGCCGCACTCACCAGCTCTCTCGTCTCATGAAGACTGTGCTCAAAACTGACAAGCTCATCATACGCCCTCACAACCGCCGCAAGCTCGTTGTGTTCCTTGCTCAGCTCCCTGAATCTGGCCTGATTTGAAATCACGGAAGGATCGGACAGAAGGTTCGTAACTTCCTCATATCGTACTTTTATCTTCTCAAGCTTTTCCTTCATGCCTTACTCTTTTTATTACAACTCTCAATTTGTGTATGAAATAGACAGCAAATATCAAACTGATAGCGGTCCACACTATCGAGGCCAAGGTCATTACGATCCCGAACTCCGGATGATTCTGAACCATGGCGGGTTCCAGCACGAGTCCAAAAGTAATCCATAGCGATCCGATAACCAGGTAGATGGCCAGCATCATCAAAACCCTGCTGCCGTTCAAGACTCTTGCCAGATGATAATGCATTTAATCCTCCAAAATACGGGGCCGCCTGGGCCCCCTTACACATGTAAGATATTGAAATAGGAGCTAAATGAAAAGCGGCACGGGACAGATAGCAACTTGAACTTGGAACGTCCGCCGGTTAAATTTTTAGGAGCCCGGTGAAATTGATTGTAGAGTCGGTAGAACTGCCTACTGTATGAACCGTTTTTGGAAAGAACTCAGATGAGCACTATAAAAGACATAGACATAAGTTTAATAAAGAAATACGATAGACCGGGGCCGCGCTACACAAGTTACCCCCCGGCACCCGCTTTCAGTTCCAGTTTCACGGCGGAGGATTTCCTCCAGTCGCTGACGGCCAACAACACGCCTGACATCAGCACAGAAATGTCGCTTTACTACCACATTCCTTTTTGCGACACTCTCTGCTATTTCTGCGGCTGCAATATGCTGATAACCCACAGTCGGGAGAGAATCAGCGACTACTTGCAGTACCTCAGGAAGGAGATGGAACTTTCCGCACCTCATTTCAACAAGAAGCGGAGGGTGGGACAGCTTCACTGGGGCGGCGGCACACCTTCATACTTGAACCCGGACGAAATTAAGTCACTTGCCACCTCAATAAAAGAACATTTCTCGTTCTCACCAGACATTGAAGCCGGGGTGGAAATCGATCCGCGGGGCCTGACATTCGAACACATGCAGGCTCTACGCGAGTCCGGATTCAACAGAATCAGCATGGGCGTGCAGGACTTCGATCCCAAGGTTCAAGAGGCCGTGAACAGGATCCAGCCGGAAGAAATTACCCGCGATGCCGTCGACTGGAGCCGAAAGCTTGGGTTCAAGAGCGTCAATCTTGACATGATATACGGCCTCCCCTATCAGACTCTCGAATCCTTCGAGGATAGCTTGCGCAAGGTGGTAGCGATTTCTCCGGAAAGGATCGCGGTTTTCAACTTCGCACACGTGCCGTGGCTGAAATCCCACCAGAAGCTGATAGACAAAAACACCCTGCCGCCACCGGAAGTCAAGCTCGAAATCCTGAAAATGACTATCGAACTCTTGACAAGTTCAGGCTACGTTTACATAGGGATGGATCACTTTGCCAAACCGGATAACGAGCTTGCAGTTGCACAAAAAGAAAAAACTCTCTACAGGAATTTCCAGGGATATTCGACCCATTCGGGTGCTGATTTGTACGCTTTCGGAAACTCGGCGATCAGCCAGTTCAATCACGTCTATGCCCAAAATTACAAGTCACTCCAGGACTATTATAAGGCCATAGAGTCACATCGGTTCCCGATAGTCCTTGGCTACAAAATGACGGAAGACGATATAATCCGGCAGCACGTTATCATGCGTCTGATGTGCGATATGGAACTGAACAAACGTGACGTCGAAAGAAAGTTAGGAATTAACTTCGACGATTACTTCGGCACGGCTCTTCAGAAGCTTGACGAGTTCGTTCAAGACGATCTGCTGGAATTGACTGACGACAAGATAATTGTTAAAGACATGGGCAGACTTGTCATCAGGAATATTGCAATGGTGTTCGATGCGTACCTCGAAAAGATGATTAAGGAAAAGCCGATCTTCTCTCGCACTGTGTAAGTGCATCTCGTAAACTCCCGGTAGTTCGCAAAGAGCAGGACGGCCTAAAACGACACATGAACTCAGAGAAAGAGAATCCCCGCCTGAAGGGCGTGATCGAGATTATGTCGTATGCGGGCATTTGTGGCGTGTTCGCAGACGGGCGCGGGAGAATTGTCGGTTCTACGCCGCGGTTCATCGAGATCAGCGGTGACGGCGTGCCAAACAAGAACCTCAGCGAAGTCTTCCTGAACTCCCCCGATCTCTCTTCCCTTGCAAGCGGCAAGGAGACAGAATTCACTCTCATCAATTCCGGCAGACAGGTTTACGGCAAGGTCATCTCATCGATAAGCGAAGACAACATCCTCGGCATTGTGTTCCAGGATTTTACCGAACGGACCATAAGATCGATCCCGCAATTAGCTCAAATGGTTCGTGCGGGCAACGACCTCATATTTCAATTCAATAAGGACGGAAGGGTTTACTACGTCAGCGGAAATGTCGAAGAGATAACCGGATATTCTCAAGACGACTTCCTTACCGGGAAACTCCAGCCTCTCGACATCGTTCACAGGGAAGACAAGAAGCGGCTTGAGGAGGAATTCAAGACTATCTTTTCGAATCATGCAGCCGTCGAGAATTCATTGCATCGCATCATTAAACGCAACGGTGAAATCACCTACCTCATTGAATCATGGCACCCTCTTCTCGATACGGACGGGAAATTCACCGGAGTAATAAGTCTCAACAAAGATATCACGAGCGAAAAGCTCCTTCAAAGTCGCCTCGAACTTTTCCGCAGCGCCTTCGAACACTCCACCGATGCGATAATCATTACAACGGTCGACGGCAAAATCGTCGACGTCAACGATGCCTTCACGAAGATTTACGGCTATTCGCGGGAGGACGCAATCGGAAAGTCGACCGCGCTCGTGCAGTCAAGACATTCCACACAGGAATTCTACAGCCAGATGTGGGACTCGCTCCAGAAATACGACAACTGGAAGGGGGAAATAATAAACAGAAGGAAAGACGGGCTCGAAATACCAATTTGGCTCAGCATAACACCGATTTACCTGGATGGGGCAAAGATAGGTTACATGGGGATTGAATCGGACATTAGCGAGAGAAAGAATCTTGAGCAGCAGATAATCCAGACCGAGAAACTTGCGACGACCGGCCAACTTGCCGCAGGCATAGCTCATGAAATAGGAACGCCACTGAACATCATATCGGGCAATGCAGAGTTCATGCTTCTCGACATGAACGAATCTGACACGGGCTACCGGGAACTCTCTATCATTATTGAACAGACAAAGCGAATATCCCAGCTCATGCGCCAGCTTCTCGATTTTGCAAGGCCGAAGATGCTTTCACTCCAGGCGGTCGATATCAACGGGGTTATACACGAAGTCCTCGATTTCGTCCGACTTCAATTCAAGAAGAGTTCCATAAGTACCACGGAGGTGCTCGGACAGGATATACCGCGGGTTTACGGCGACCCTGCCCTTCTGTATCAAGTCTTCCTGAATATCGTGGTCAATTCGTTCCAAGCGATGAAGCAAGGGGGAGAATTACATCTGCAGACCGGGATCGACAGAAAGGAAGCGGGAAAAGAGCGCGTTGTTGTGACTATACAGGACACAGGTGAAGGCATTCAACCCGGCAATTTGGACAAACTCTTTACTCCCTTCTTTACTACTAAAGAGCCGGGAAAAGGCACGGGATTGGGACTCGCATTAACCCGACGTATAGTACAGGAACACGGGGGTGAGATAGAGATAGCCAGCGAAGTGGGAAAAGGCACGGTGGTGACAATTTGGTTCAAAGCCTTTCAGCCCCGGAAACAGACGAAAGAGTAATGCAGGCCTTACGGCTATCCACAGCTGTACGGCACGGCAGAGTCAATTTTCTTATTCGATATTCATAGCTTGGATTTCAGGCAGTGTCAAAATAAATTTGTTAATCAATGGGAAATGAGAATCAACCGGAAAAAATCTTAAAGGATGTCGAGCTCTTTCTCAAGCAGCAGGCTGAACTCTTTGGCGACGAGACCTTCTTGCCTGCCGCGGTTGATGATGGAGACTCCCGCGAGAGTACCGCAGTCGTCGGGAACAGTCAGCAGATTCAATCCAAAGAGATAAAAGGAGAAAGCCACCCTGAAAATACCGAGGCTGACTTGAAGCAGAAGCCGAAAACCGTTAGAGTAACTGAAGATCGTGGGCTGTTCGAAGGGACCGTTTTGAATCCTGAATGGAAGATTGATCCTCACTGGTACGAGAGCGACTCGCTTGGAACGCTCGATTCCAGGATCTCCGGCTGCAAAAAGTGTCAACTCGGCACGACAAGAAAGAATTTTGTCTTCGGCGTAGGCAATCCGAACTCCAAGTTAGTCCTGATCGGGGAGGCTCCAGGCGCCGACGAAGACGAACAGGGTGAACCGTTTGTAGGGCGAGCCGGACAACTGCTTAACAAGATCTTGGCGGCGGTTCAGCTCCGCAGGGAAGATGTTTATATATGCAACATCATCAAATGCAGGCCTCCTAATAACCGCGATCCCCTACCCGATGAGGTCGAGGCATGCGAACCGTTCTTAAAGAAACAGCTTGAAATTATAAGGCCAAAACTGATTCTCTGCCTCGGCAGGATAGCAGGACAAACCCTCTTGAAGACCAATGTCACGCTGACCGAGATGCGGAACAACATTTACGAATATCAGGGAATCAAAGTCATGGTCACCTTTCATCCGGCAGCCTTATTGAGAAACCCGAATTGGAAAAGGCCGGCATGGGAAGATGTACAGAAGATGCGGAAGCTCTATGATGAAATGTGAGCCGAAAACAAAGAATTCAGAAATCAGGATTTAAGATTAGAGACTGATGGCAACTGATTTTGAACAAAGAAAGACGCGCGATTTCACGCCCGGTACCGAGAATCTGACCGGCGGAAGAATTCCACCGCAGGATACGGAAGCAGAGAAAGCGGTGCTCGGCGCCATGCTTTTGGACAGACATGCGGTTCCTCCTGCCATCGAGCTTCTGCAGCCGGAATATTTCTATTCTACTGCAAATGAGAGAATATTCACGGCGATGCTGGAACTTTACACACGTAACAAGGAAATAGACGTAATAACTATTCGCGAGGAGCTCAGACGTACGGATCATCTCGAAACGGTAGGCGGATCAGCCTACCTGAACGAACTAGTGTCAACTGTCGTCTCCTCTGCAAATATCGAAGTCCACTCGCAGATCGTCGCAGAGAAATATATGCTGCGCAGCCTGATAACCACGATGTCCCAGAATATACAGAAATGTTACGACAACCGGGAAGACACATTTGGGCTTATCGATGAAGTCGAGAGGGATATCTTCAAGGTTTCTGAAGCGCGCCTCAAGAAGGACGTGGTTCCGCTGCAGCAGGCACTAGTCAAGACGATGGAGGTTCTTGAGCGGATACACGGGTCCAAGGGAGGCGTGACGGGGGTCTCCACGGGGTTCAAGGATTTGGATTCGATGACGGGCGGATTTCAAAGGTCCGATCTCATAATAATAGCGGCCAGGCCCAGCGTCGGAAAAACCGCTTTTGCATTATCAATCGCCAGAAATGCCGCTGTCAAGTCCGGCGTACCCACGGCGGTATACAGCCTTGAAATGTCACAACAGCAGCTCCTTATCCGTCTGCTTGCCGCGGAAGCGCGGGTTGATGCCCACGCCCTTCGCACCGGGACTCTGCCAGAGGACAAGTGGGCACACATTTCTACCCGCATTCACAGGCTCGCCCCCGCCCCGATATTCATAGATGATACCCCCGCGCTGTCGGTACTCGAACTTCGCGCACGCGCACGAAGACTCAAGACTGAGCACGATATCGGCTTGATCATGGTAGACTACCTACAGCTCATGCAGGGTCCGGCAAGAGCAGAGAGCCGAGAAAGAGAAATTTCAATGATCTCCAGAAGTCTGAAGGTCCTTGCAAAGGAACTGGACATCCCGGTAGTTGCGCTTTCTCAGCTCCGCCGTTCAGTCGAGGAGCGCGGCGACAAGAAACCGATACTCTCGGACCTCAGAGAATCGGGCGCTCTCGAACAGGACGCCGACGTCGTAATTTTCATCCACCGGCCGGAATTGTACGGCCTCGAAAGTTACCCTGACGGCGAATCCACTGCCGGTGTGGCAGAGATCATGATAAGCAAGCAGAGAAATGGCCCGACCGGCGATGTCAGGCTGGCGTTCGTAAAACAGTACGCGCGTTTCGAGGACTTATCAAAATACCCGACAGGCCAGACGGGCCCTTCTTCCGAACCGGACGAGAAGGTCCCGTTTTAGGGATTTAGCCGAGAGGCGTAAACACAGAGACACAAGAGACACGGAGTACAATTATCAGGTTGGAGAATTGCGTTTCTAGTCTTCGGCCAGTTTGCGAAGCTTTTTCAGATTAGTTACGAACATATTCTTCGAAACCTCCCGAATCACCCTTTCTTCTTTCAGCTTCTTGAGTGTACGTGAGAATGTCTCGCTCGCAATGCCAAGATGAGTCGCCAAATCTTTCTTATGGATAGACAGGGAAAAGAATGGTTCGGGAAGCCTGATGGAGTTATTGAGCTGTACCTCATTCAGTAAATATTTCGCTACCCTTTCATCGACGCTCGAAGCAAGCATCCCGATTTTCCGGTCCAACTTGGCCAGTTGAACGCCGAGCGCCTCCGATATTCGTATCGCAAATGCAAGGTTCTGACTCATGAGCGCCGCGAATTCTTCCCTTGGAACGAACAAGACCGTCGAATCTTCAACAGCCTGTGCACATGAATTATGGAAATGCGATTTTGAAAAGAGTACCGACTCGGCAAAGCTACTGAAAGGATCGACCCTGTTGAGCAAGATTTCTTTGCCGTCTCCATCAAGTCTGTATACCTTCACCTGACCTGCCAGCACAATATAGAAACCTTGGAATGTTTCTCCCTCCAGGAATATGATTTGGTTCTTTTTGTAGCGTTTGGTCTTTGAGATATCCGTGACCAGTTTCAGTTCAGAAGGAGACAACTTCCCGAAAATCGGTACATCGTGTAGACTGTGGCTTTGTTTCATCACCATTCTGTTATGTCAGCAATAGGACAAACTTACTGAGACAATTAAGAAAATTCCGGGTCCGCGAAGCGTATGCGGTAAGCAATGAAAATTCCAAATCCCAAGGCAGAATCGCAAACCTGCGGAGGGGCGTCAAACATGAAGATAAAGTCCGATGGAATATTAAGCAATCAGAAGTCCCAGCCGAAGAAGAACTGGGAGAATAGCCCGTGCTCAAGCCTGTGAAAATTGTCCTCTATCCTTTTTCCCATATCCCATCTGAGTACGAGGACACCTCCGAGGTTGAACCGCAGGCCCACGCCGAAATCACCGAGAGTCTGAGTATAAACGTTGTCCCATGCCGCGCCAGCATCGAAGTATGCCGCGCCGCGAATCGCAGTGAACAGCATGCCTCCGAACGGAAAATCTATGTTAAGCTCGTTAATAACGGGAAATCTCAGTTCCTCGCTTGCTATCCAGATTTTTTTGCCGCGTATTCCCCACAACGGCCAGCCTCTCAGATCCCAGCTTCCACCCATGAAGAACCTTCTGCTCTGAATTCCCTGATTCATGAGAATCGCTTCACGTGTGGCAAAGGCAATGGTCTGACTTATCCTGAAATATCGTCTGTAATCCAACATCAAGGTAAGATAATTTACCGTCCCGTACTTAATGTCCGACGTGTAGGCTATGCTGGCAAGCATCCTGTGGCCGTCGATGGGCCCGGTCGGACCCCATAGAGAATTGTCTTCGATGTACGCCACGGAGTTCGAAAAGAGGAGCGACGTCTGTTCTCCTATCCCATAATAAAGGTCTTTGTATGTGCTCGCCATACTTGTGGTCGCTTCGATCCGCCTGAATCGTGACAGAGGATAACTCAAGGTGAAGTAACCACCGTACGATCGTTCATAGAAGTATATGTCCGGATCCGTCAGATCATATTGCGGACCCGCAAAGCTGAAAACGCCGTATGCGTAGTTCATCCGGTGCGTGAGAGATATCTTCGAGATTGCAAGGTTGAAGCTCTTCAGAATTTCATCTTGTGACTGTGCCGTATTGAAGAGAAGAAAGTAATACTGATCGTTCCCAAGCATGTCGCTGAGAGCCATCGCAGCTCCTCCGGCTGTCCCGAAAACGGGATCGGTCGATATCTGGCTTTCTGCAATGTCGATACTGTATTTGGGCATGTAGGAAACCGCCGCTATTTCCCCTCTTGCCGAATATCCGGGCACCTGCCATGAAGAATCGAAATCTGTTAGTGCGAAGGCAAATTTCTCCTTTGTTTCCTTCACCCTTCGCTCGAGACTGTCGATCTTCCTTATTTGAAAGGTGTAGTGCTCAAACGCGCTGAATATAAGACCTAGTGAATCCGTTCCGACAAAATCAGGATTGAAGGCAGCGGTAACAAAACTGGTAATCTTGTAAGTCGCTACTGAGTCAGGCAAAACGGATAGATTCAACGGCATAACAAAGATGTTCTGTCCGCCATTCTCATTGCCCACGTAAGCGATTTCCCTTCCGTCGGGCGACCAGACCGGCTGAAAATCCGATTCCCGTCCCTTCGTCAGGTACATTATCTTGCCGGTCTTAAGGTCCATCAGAAACAGATTGAAGAAGCCGTCGTCGCCGTAGATCGTCCTGTCAGAGGAAAATACCATCCACTTGCCGTCGGGCGACCAGGCTGGGTCTCTGTCGTCGTAATAACCGTGTGTCAATTGCCGGAGCTTACCTGATCGCAGATCGTAAATATAAATATTGTAGTACCCTTCCATGGAGGCACCCGAGAACGCGATCTCATCCCCGTTCGAAGAGAAGCACACGGAACCGATTCGAGAGATACCTTCAAAGCGCTTGTTCTCCTTGATCTTCCGCTTGTTTACGTCAAAGAGGTGCAATACATCGGTCTCGCCGCTCTTCGAGACAAATGCCAGCAATCCGTTGCGCGATATTGCCATCCTGTCCGACGGGAGATGGAAAGCCTCAAACTCACTCGTCCGCTCCCCTCTAACGATTATTACCGGCTTGCTTTCTACTCCAAGCTGCTGCTCATAAATGTCCGTGTATCCATCGTGATTACCTATGTAGTAGACATACTTTTTTCCGTCGGCAGCTTTGAAATAGACCGGCGAGTCGTTGAAACCTTCCGAATAGACATCGCGTGTAACGCGGGACGGCATGTCATGAGTCGAAAGAATCGGATAATACTTCTTCTGCAGGCTGTAAATCCATTTCTTGTCGAATTCGGCGTAGTCCATTCCGATCGTCATCTTCATATCCTGATCGAAAGAAGCAGACTTCCAGAAATTGTCTATGAGCAGAAAAATCTTATCCTCGCCGTATTGCTCTGAAATATATTTCAGAATATTTTCCCCCTCCTTATACATCAGAAACGTTCCGTTGATCCGGTCCATATCTGAAAGCGGAACGAGATAACCGTTCAATACGGCGTCACGGATCACCATCTCGGCCTGGTCATCCCATTTGGTGGACAAGAACTCTGCAAGCCCTTCCGAAAACCAGAGCGGCGGTACACGGTCGGTTGGCATCCTGTGCTCATGAAGGATCGTGGCGATTTTCGTGAACATAAAGACATGGGTTAACTCGTGCCTGATGACGTGCTTCAGCTGGTACATCGACCCGTCGTAGGGAATGACAACCCGGCCCTTCATGAACTCGAAGAAACCTCCTACGCCCACAGGGATGAATCCCGGCATAGTATTAGTCTGCTCAAAATAGAGGTGGGATGAGTAAAGTATGAGCGGTATGCGATGCGTTATGTTGAAATCAAACAAGTTCTCAAGATACCGGTAGCCGTCTTCGGCGATCCTCGCGCCCTGGTTTGCGAGTTCACTCATCTGAGGATAATAATAAATATCGAAATGCTCAGTCCGAAGAATTTCCCAGTGGAATTTCGTGTATTGAACCTTGTTCTGTCCGAAGTAATAGAATTGCGCCTGAGCAATAGATACGATTAGAAGAAACGGCAGTATGATTAGGATGGTCTTTGTCACTGGTAACCTAAAGATGGGAAAACGTAAGAACTTCCGCAATACCATCTTGTCAGCTGGCGGGTTGCAGCTCTTTTCCGAGACGGTCCGCCTGCCGGATAGTTCGCCATCCTCCCGGCTTCAGCGGAAGCGAACTACGCCAACGTCAGATTTGGTAATCGAGGCTTTCCTCGCTTATGGTCGTATAATAGATCCGCTCGAATCTTGTCTTCAAATACTCGAGCAGGACTTTCTTGATCTCTTCGGAGGAATCCATCTTAAGAAGCTGTCTGGCAAACTTACGTGCACTCTTGTAATTGGTCTCCCTGATAATCTTCTTCAGGACGGGCAGCACGGAACTGACGGCGCTGAATTCATCCAGACCCATTCCGAGAAGCATCACGGTGGCCAGGGGATTCCCCGCCATTTCTCCGCACATCGCTACCTTTATCCCCGCACTATGGCCAGAATCGATTATAAGCTTTATTGTCCTGATTACGGCCGGATGAAATTCATCAAACACATTGGCGACCAGCTCATTAGTCCTGTCGACGGCCAGCAGATACTGCGTCAAGTCATTCGTGCCGATGCTCAGAAAGGCGACGTGCCTTGCAATCTCTTCGCTCATGAGCGCGGCAGAAGGGATCTCTATCATGACGCCTACTTCGATTCCCTTATCGAACGCTATGTTTTTGGCCGCGAGAGAATTCTTAGCCTCTTCCAGTATCTCGTTTGCCCGAGCGACCTCTTCCACTGATGAGACCATCGGATACATTATCTTGCATTTCCCGTGGACGCTGGCCCGCAGGATCGCCCTGAACTGATCTTTCAGCAGCTCAGGCCGGTCGAGCATCATTCGAATGCCTCTCCATCCGAGGAAAGGATTCTGTTCGGAATGGTCTTCGACAAATATTTTGTCGCCTCCGATATCGAACGTCCTGAATACAACCGCATTGGGCTTAGCCTCTTCGACCGCCTTCTTGAACGTTTGATACTGGACTTCCTCGTCGGGGATTGAGTCGGCGTCTATTATCAGCGGTTCAGTTCTGAAGAGTCCAATCCCATCGGCACCGTGAGGTCTAAGAAGCGGGAGTTCTTCGAGAAGCTCTATGTTTGCTTCGATTGATACTCTTCTTCCGTCGGTCGTAAGAGCCGGCTCGCTTGCCTCCGAGAGAAGCTCGCTGTCTAATTGCTCGCACCATCTTTTCCTGTCGCCGTACTTCTTTATCGTTCCTTCGGACGGCTGTATAACGACCACGCCCCTGTAGCCGTCAATGACGATATCCATTCCGTCATGAACGTGCTTCGTCGCCTCCTTCAATCCGACGACCGCCGGAATTCCGAGTGAGCGGGAGAGAATGGACGCATGGGAACGCGCTCCGCCGTAATCGCTCACGTAGCCCAATACGGCATTGCGGCTGAGGAGGACTGCGTCTGCCGGAGTGAGCTCGCTCGTCACTATGATGGGCGTGCCTTCAAACTTCGATTTCAGTTTCGCTTCCGCGAGATTCCTGAGGATCCTGTTTTTTACATCCTCGATTTCAAGCGCACGCTGCCGAAAAATTTCGTTGCCGCTGTGCCTGAGCTGCTCAACCTGCCTGGAAAACTCGTCGTCAACCACAAAATCAGCGTTCTTCTTCTCCCTTACGATTCTACCCTTTATTGTGTCGAAGAAAATCGGGTCCGAGACCATCAGGAGCTGCGCCTCGAATATCTTCGCCTTATCCACGCCGATTTTCTCAAACGCGGCATGATAGACCTTGTCCAGTTCGTATGAAGAACGGTCGATGGATTTCTGAAGCCGGTCGAGTTCCGCGGACGGATCTTCGACGGTCCTTTCCTCAACCACGATTCCGTCTTTCTTCATGAGGAGGACCTTTCCAATGGCAATGCCGGGCGACGCCGCTACGCCGTGGAGGACTATTTCTCCGCCGAGTCCGGAATGTTCAGAAGTCTCAGGGTTCATCAAATCCTCTGTCAAAAAAATCTACCAGGGCCGCGAGGGCCGCCTGCTCGTCTTCTCCTTCGACCATCAACAGGATCCGCGCCCCCTGCTCTGCTGCCAAAGTCATCACGCCGATAATACTTTTCCCGTTGACGCGGTATCCATCCCTTTCGAGAAAAAGCTCCGACTTATATTTCGCGGCCAGTTTGACTAATGACGCTGCCGGACGAGTATGGAGTCCGAGGCGATTTTTCACAACCACTTCCTGCTGAACCATCAAAACCTTCTCTGTACAAGTGAATTTGCCAACTCAACAAGAGCGTCTTTACCGTCAGACTCCTTCAGCACATTCAAACTTGACAGAGCACGCGCTGTGTATTCAGCAACTTCTTTCTTCGCCGCTTCGAATGCCCCGCTGTTACCGTAGGCATTTCTCACCGCGAAGACATCGTTTTCAGTTACGGATATCTTACTGTAGGCATCACTGACAACCCTAAATTCGTTGTCGTCCATCAATCGTTGAGCTTTTAGAAACAAGTAGTTTTTCTTTCTCTCGATTATGTCAAGACCGCGCGGTTTTCCGAACCTCTCGATATCTCCTTCGAGGTCCAGCATGTCATCTAAAATCTGAAAAGCAATCCCGATATTCAACCCAAAATCGCCCATCAGGGCAATTTCCTCTTCGGTACCGCCTCCCAGCAGAGCACCCAATTTCCCGGCGGTCATCAACAGGGCACCCGTTTTCTTCGAGATCATGTCCATGTATTGCGGCATCGTTGCGCTCGCACACTTGCTCAGACTCTCGTCGAGCGCCTGACCGTTACATACCTCCTTCACGCCTTCATTGAATATTCTCATTATACTTTGCAGGTTTTTCCCGTCGCATTTCTCGATGCAATCGTAGGCAAGAGCTATCATTAAGTCACCGACAAGTATAGCGGTATTCACGCCGCTCGTCACGTGAACGGTTGCCTTTCCGCGGCGCGCGCCTGCATTATCCATAATGTCGTCATGGACCAATGTGAAATTGTGCAGTATCTCGATGGCTGCCGCACCACGCATAACATCATCCTTGCATTCACCGACCGCTTCCGCGGCAAAAATCGTCAGAAGAGGGCGAACCCTTTTCCCTCCCATGGAAAAGACATATTCTATATTGTCCTTCAGAGGTGAATTCGAGATCAGTACCAGCGAATTTTTCAGCTCTTTCTCCACCGCCGAACGGCGTTCCTCATAATATTCGGTAAAATTTTTCAAGCAGTGACCTTCTCCAATTTAGCCTTCCTTAGTTGTCTTAAATTCTTACTCCCTGTAAGGAACATGGCTCCCTTCAGTTCTTCCATCCAAGCATCGAATTCTTTCACCAGACCATTCACGCCATCTTCGTTAAGAGCCTTCAGAAACGGCTGCGCTGCTGCACAGAGATCAGCCCCGAGAGCAATAGATTTTGCGACATCGATGCCATCGCGGATTCCTCCGGACGATATGAGTTTGATTTTCTTGCGCATCGGAACCGCGTTCACCTGGACCAGTGCCTCCGCAGTGGGAATCCCCCAATTCCAAAATTTCCTGCCGACTCTTCTCCCCTCCTCCTCATGCCGAAGTGTTTCAATAGCCGCCCAACTCGTCCCTCCTGCGCCAGAGACATCGATCACAGATACGCCGGCCTCGATCAGCTTCCTGGCGGCGTCTGCCCCGATACCGGCGCCCGTCTCTTTCACAATCACAGGTATCTTTATCGCCTTTACCAATTGCGAAATGCCTGCTACGACTCCGCGGAAATTACGGTCCCCCTCCGGCTGGATCATCTCCTGCAATGCATTCAGATGCACTGCCAGCGCGTCGGCCTCAACCATGTCCACAATCCTGCGAACATTGTCCATTGCAAACCCGTTTACAACCTGAGCGGCCCCAATATTGCCCATCACAAATATATCTCTGGCCACACGTCTTACAACCTTGAAAGTCTCGAGGTACCCATCGTTCGATAGAGCCTGACGCTGACTACCGACCCCCATCCCGACCTTCTTCTCATTGCAGAACTCAGCAAGGGCAGCATTTATATATCCTGCACGCTTGAATCCTCCCGTCATGGATGAGACAATAATCGGTGCTGTAAACTTGTGAGAAAACAACTCGACACTCGGATCGATTTCTGCGTAATCGATTTCCGGAAGGGCATTGTGGACGAATTCATATTTCTCAAACCCCGTCGATTTGATGTAGTCCACCTTTTCTTTCAGGACTATATCAACATGGCTTGATTTCCGCTTCGCCGTCTGATCCATTCCCGCGGGTGCGGGATCTCGCTTACCGCTCAACATAGGTAGTAAAAAAATAGCCCTAGCGGCCAAAATAAGCAAGGTTCCGATCCATGAAGAGGTTACACATAATTGTCGGAGAATGATGCGTGTATTGCCTTCTCCCCCTGCGTACTGCCGCTCACTTTAACGGTGCAGAATAACTCAACTCTTCATCCGAATGCTTCATCGCTGTTTTAGGACGGCCAAGCATCATACGAAATTCATTCCTTTCCAGAGAGCCTCAAAGCACGTTTTCATCTGAAGTGCAGCGAATTGGATCTTCCCCCTTTTGTTTCTCCATGCCACGAATTAGAAGACAATAGTCGGGAACGTGACGGCGCATGATTTGTTGTATAGAGAAACAATAAGATATCCATACAGCATAGATAAAATGAGTTTACATTTTTCCGGCTCTAAACGGATAATGTAGTGACAAATCTGTCGACGCGAGGTCAAAGGGTAAATATGCGGACCATGGCAATCACCCGCCCGCGAACGGCGTCTTCTGTTGCTGACTGAAGACGACAATTGAGTCAGCGCTCTACTCAGCTGAAAAAGTAGTTCATAACTAGAAACCTAAGTGCTAAATTAAACACATGACATACTTTCAAGCGATATGGTTTGGACTTCTCCAGGGAGTCACTGAACCCTTTCCGATATCAAGCCTGGGGCACAGCGTTATCCTGCCGACACTGGTCGGATGGCATGTGCATGAGAAGGATCCCCTGTTCCTGGTCTTTCTTGTCGCGACTCATACTGCAACGGCACTCGTCTTCTTTGTAATCTTTTGGAACGATTGGATGAAGATCTTCTCAGGATTATGGGTCTCACTTAAAAGAAAGACAATTGACCCTGATAACGCCTATGGAAGATTGGGATGGCTTCTGGTGGTCGGAACCATACCGGCCGGATTGGTCGGCTTACTTTTCGAGAAGTTTTTCCGGAGACTCTTCGCCGCTCCCGAGCTTGTTGCCGGTATGCTTGCGCTCAACGGTATTATGCTCATTACCGCCGATATCCTCAGAAAGAGGAAAGAAAAAATCACTAACTTCTCCGGCGAAGCGAGCGACCTGCGTTTGGCGAAATTGAGCTGGGGCCAGAGTCTGAAGGTAGGATTGTCCCAGGTCCTGGCTCTCGTGCCGGGGTTTTCACGGACGGGATCCACGATGACCGGTGGTTTACTGACCGGGCTTTCGTACGGCGATGCCGCCCGGTTCTCATTCTTACTGGCAACGCCAATAATAGGAGCTGCTTCAGCACTGAAGCTCCCCGAACTGGCGCTTAAGCATTCGTCCGCAATTCCGGTGGATGTTGTGCTTATAGGCGCGGCAGTAGCCGGAGTTTCCTCCTATTTTTCCGTAAAGTTTCTGCTGAAGTATTTCGAGACGAAGAAACTTTGGCCTCTGGGAATCTATTGCTTCATCCTCGGAACCGTGACACTTTCCATGTTCCTTGGCAAGTAAACCCGTCTTCTTCTTATTGAAACGATAGTGTCCGCCGCAGGAGCGTTCCCCGGCTTGTTATTCCCTGACGGGGATCAGGAGAAGGGGAATCTTGCTGGTTCTGCTTATCCTGGGTGTAACGCTCCCTTCCCAAAATGGCCGCGCCCCCTTCTTCCCGTGTGTCGCAAGCACGATTAAGTCCGCCTTGATGCTCTTCGAGGTCTTCGAGATGGCCCTCGCAGGGTCGCCTCTTGATGTACTCGTCGTTACTTCCAACCCTCCCAACGCAATCTCCGTCTGGACCTTGAGCAGGTAATTTCTTGCATCGGGAACAATCATGTCCATCATCCTTCTCGTGGTACCGGGAAGAAAACGGTTGGCTGCGGTCAGCTCTCCAGACATGGTTCCAAAGCGCGGCACTGCAATCATGAGATGAATCCGCGCGGAACAGAGTCTCGCGAAGCTTGATGCAAACTTAAGCGCGTGTTCATGTTCAGGGTTGCCGTCAAGGGGAATGAGGAAGTTTTCGAAATTGGACTTCGCCTTCGGCTTCTCTATGGAAGGATTCACGAGCATAACCGGAGTGCCGCTTAAAGAAATTACCTGTTGAGCTATAGACCCGACCAGCAGATCGTGCAGGCCGCTGTTTCCATGCGTGCACATCACGATCAAATCCTGGCTCAACTCTTCTGAATGATCAGATATACTCTGGGAGACATCCCTAACGCCGGTCTCGTGAACGTGAACGTTGACAGAAACGCCCTCAAACAAAGGCAGCGACGCCACGGAGTCGAGATACTTTTCGGCCTGCTCTATTCTCGTGAGATGCCTCTGACCGTGCACCCTTTCAGGCGGATTCTGCTCGATCACATGCATGAAAGTGACGCTTCCATCAATTTTCTTCGCGAGCCGCGCAACGGCAGGAAGCACCGATTCGGCCAAAGCCGAGCCGTCGAGCGGGACGAGTATTTCTTTTATTCTACTGTTATCCAACAAACACCTGATATATTAAGTAAAGATTCAGGGAAATTACCAACGCGGCTATTAGAGTTGCAAAGACGGTCGTTATCTTTCTGTTGACCAGGACACCCATTATAGACTTTTTCTTCGTGAATATTACAAGTGGAATGATCGTGAACGGCAGCCCGAAGCTCAGGACCACCTGGCTGATGACAAGAGTACGGGTGGGATCAAGGCCGATGCCTATAACGACCATAGATGGAACGATGGTAACCAGACGCCTGACCCACACGGGGATGTGACGGCGCAGGAAGCCCTGCATAATCACCTGGCCTGCACTCGTTCCCACCGTTGACGAAGACAATCCGGAAGCGAGAAGCGAGACGGCAAAGATCCATCCCGCCGCCTTTCCAAGCAAGGGCTCCAGTGTAACATAGGCCCCTTCGATCGTGGCGACGTGAGTGAAACCCTGATTGTAAAACGTGGCAGCCGCCATGACGAGCATGGCCATGTTCACCAGGCTGGCAATTCCCATCGCAATTGTTACGTCAAGAATCTCGAACCTAAAGAGCCTGCGGAGTTTTCCCGGTTCTGTGACTATGATCCTTTGTTGGGTGAGCGACGAATGCAGGAAAATCGCGTGCGGCATCACCGTAGCCCCCAGGATCCCTGCCGCGAGAAGAACACTCTCCGAGCCGGAAAATTGCGGCACGACGCTGTGATAAAGCAAAACGCTTAGAGCCGGTCTGACCAGGACCGACTCTATCAAATAACTCACCGCTATGACGCCAACCATCACGGTAATTACGATTTCAAGTGGCCGGAAGCCGTAGCGTTCCAGACCCAAAATAAGGAAAGTACAAACGGCAGTCATCAATCCACCAATTATAAGAGGAACACCGAAAAGCAGATTGAAACCTATCGAAGCGCCGACAAATTCCGCAAGGTCCGTGGCCATGGCAACCAGTTCCATCAACACCCACATCCCGTAGACGACGGGCCTGCTGAACTGGTTGCGGCAGTGTTCGGCGAGATTCTGCCCGCTTGCAATCCCGAGTTTTGCCGACAGCGTTTGTATCAGCATGGCCATCAAATTACTCGCGAGTATGACCCAAAGCAGTGTGTACCCGAAGGCCGATCCCCCCTGTATGTTCGTCGCAAAGTTGCCCGGATCAACATAAGCGACACTGGCTATGAAAGCCGGTCCGAGAAACGGGATTACCCTGGAGATCAGTCCCTTGTTAGACGTTCCCGACAACGCCGCGTCCGCAGAGTCCCTGGTCTTACTGTCAGTTTTCGCTAACGCAGAAACCACCTGATTCTTGACTTCCTGGTTCATCTTCCTTCGGCTGACCTAACCTCCTCCCTTTGTCAACCATCCGGTTATAATTTAAGTTCAAACTGCAATATTTCCATCGGGAGGAATTGGGCTCATCAGTCTTCCCATTTCTCATTCCGGCAGATCTGAAAAGTAACGCCCCGATTTGTTACATTGTACCACTGTCGAACATTTCAATCACAGAGCAAAGGAGAACGATAAATGACCGTCATGATCATAGGATTCGCTACTTTCCTGTCAACTCTGTTGGGAGGGACATTTGCGCTGAGGCACAGAGACAAGCTTCACCTGATCATGGGATTCAGTGCAGGAGCGGTTATAGGAGTTGCCTTCTTTGATCTGCTGCCGGAAGCTATGGCACTGGCAAATGCTTCGCATCGCGCCTCAACTGTCTCGCTGATGATGGGTGCCGGATTCATCGTGTACCTGGTCCTGGACAGAGCGGTGATCCTGCTTTCACACGGGGATGAAGAACACGGAGTCTTGCAGCATCGCGGGACGCTAGGTGCCGCGGGTCTTACGATGCACAGTTTCCTCGACGGCACTGTAATTGGATTCGCCTTTCAACTATCTTCCGCCGTAGGCGCAATCGTAAGCGTTGCCGTCCTTACTCATGATTTCTCCGACGGCATCAACACAGTCAGCCTGATTCTGAAGGACAATGGAAACCGAAAGAGAGCCTCCTTGTGGCTCGTAACCGATGCAGTGGCTCCCGTGCTGGGGATATTTCTCACAAGATTCTTCATACTTCCGCAGGATGCACTCGGTGACGTCCTTGCGGTTTTCTGCGGATTCTTCCTATACATTGGCGCCAGTGAACTGCTGCCCGAGAGTTACCATGCCCATCCGAAAGTACTTACCACCATCATGACATTGCTCGGCATAGTAGTGCTCTTCGTCGCAATACAGATAGCAAAGGGATAACCGTGACCGGATTCAAGCCTGGCAATAGTTCCGCCCCAAACCGGGGACCGCTCTGTCGTCCCGAACAAAATCCAAAGGATGGCTGCTTGAGCCGGTATCCCGGAGAAAATTACCTCATGAAGTTTATTATGTCTCCGTCTGCAATACCGTACCTGGCACAAAACCCGCCGTTCACCTCCACCACATATTTGGCGGGTTGATCCGATACTATCGACGCTTCGCTCAAAGGAGTTGCGTTAGGATATATCGTCACGATTTTCCCCGACTTGTCCGCAAATACCATATCCAAGGGGATATAAGTGTTCTTCATCCAGAACGTAAGCGTCCGTTCCTTGCCAAAGATGAACAGCATGCCGTCATCTTCAGGCATCGAGGTTCTCCACATCAATCCCTGAGCTCGCTCTTCATCATTGTCAGCGATTTCAATGTTTATCACCGTTATTGTCTGATCCGTGCCGTGCTTAAGGAAAACAAGTTGACCCTCATTTTTGAATTTTGGCCCAGATTGACCGGTTGATTCACCGCCCGGCTGCTGCTGGGCATTTGATTGGGAATATGAAAAAGAGGCAATCAGCGGTAAGAGGAGGATAAATAAGATCGAGACCACCGTCTTTCCGCTCAGGAATGAAGTGCCTTGACTCCTCCTGTCATTTTGTCTATTCAATTCGGAATCTCCTGTTTGAAAAAGAAAGAAAGCATCGCAAGCATCCGCGGCCGCCTTCATTATTGGCATCGATTGCGTCTCACGGAATTGAACCGTGTCCAGCAGGAAGCGCAAACAATCTCAGCAGCTTCAACAGCGGTCCAGTGAACTACCACCGGCAAAGCCGGTGGCTTCTGCGAGGCATCGATTGAAATCGACGCCTTCCAAAAGCACGAAACCCGAAAGGGGTTTGTGCGTCATCTAGCCGTCCAATTCATTGGATGGCTGCCTGTAAGCGCAATTTCCGGACTATGTGGACGGAGTCTCCGGCAAAGCCGACCGGACATTACCACTGCCATAGGCAGTGGGTTTCTAAGTCGCACTAAACATAACGCATGGAAGAATTTGTTGCACCACACTGAAACGCCGAAGGAAAATGGGACCTACGAGTTATCATTTACCGGACTTCAGCCACAATCGTTTTGGTTTTGCCGGCCTTTTCTTTCTGATGGAAGAAGATGACGCCGAGAATCCCGACGAATATGAGAGGTATTGAAACCAGCTGAGCCTCACTCAGCCCGAACAGAAGTCGAGGATTCAACCTGATGAACTCGACAAGAAGCCTCTCTGTTCCGGCAAGTATGAGGTATACCATAAACAACTCCCCTTCCGGTCTTGTCTTTTTCCTCAGCTGCCAGAGCACATAGAAGATCAGCAGACATGCCAGGAACTCATATATAGGGGTCGGATGAAGCAGAGTATTGTTGGGAACGATTCCACCCGGGTATCTGGCCTCGATCTTGGGAAAGATTCTGAATGCCACCGATGGAGGCACGACACCTTTCGCATAATCTACACCCCACGGCAAATTTGTGGGCATACCGTAGTCCCCGTCTCCGGAGAAATGGCAGGCTAACCTGGCGACACCATAGCCGAGTATCAGAGCTGGTGCAAGAGCGTCTGCCACTTTGAAGAACTTGAAACCCTTACGTTTTGCAGCCCAGGTTATTGCAGCCGCTGCCAGAAAGAATCCTCCGTACCATGTGAGACCTCCTGATGAGAATGCCATCTCGATCGGATCTTTCAGGAAGTCTCCCCAGTTCTCGATCAGCGAGAGTATCCTGGAACCGGACAGCCCGAAGACAACCGCGAGGATGGTTACCTGGTTGGCAAAATCTGCTCCCAAGCCCTTCCTTGTGAACTCTTTGATAGCCACACAGTTTGCGGCAAGAAATCCGATTCCGACCATTAATCCGTAGCTATACACTCTTACCGGGCCGACCCTCAACAACACCGGTACTACCGTATCACTCAACAACCTGCTTAGCATTCAGATCAAACCTCCAATGGATTCTAATGCTTCTTTTGATGAGACGCCTGCGTCAATTGCACCAGAAGCGATGGGCATGAAATGCTGATTTCATTATCCCGCACAGGTATCTCTTAAAGAAAGATGGCACCCGGAGCGGCTTCGGCCGGCCCTTTCTCATTACTGTCTGTCTCAGTAACATGCAATTCAACACTCTGCAAACGTTTATATTTTGGAGCGCATCGCCGGACTAAAAGGCTTCTACGCGATGTCACTTTTTTCAACACTCGGTTAGGCTTTTAAATTCAAGATTTCTTCGTTTAAATGTGTCGATTTTACCCTGTACCACTCATCTGACGGTCCCTCGTTGCGCACAGTAAGGCAAAGGACATTGAACTAATTCCCGGTAGAAAAAACGAGCTGCATCTCATAGCTACGGACGCTCAAAGCATGCCGATCTTAATTGGCTCTAAGGCCGAGTCGGCCCGCAAGCCGGGATTGAAATTGCAGGAAGGATTAAGATGACCCCGTTTCCTTCTTCAGGATTTTCGCGACTGCGAGGGTGGTTCACTCTCCTATGATTTTAACGACTACCCTTTTTCTTCTCTGCCCGTCAAACTCGGCATAGAAAATCTGCTCCCACGGTCCAAGATCGAGTCTTCCCTTCGTAACAGGAAGGACCACCTGGTGGTGGATCAGGGTTCGCTTTAGATGAGCGTCCGCATTATCTTCGCCTGTTCTGTGGTGCCTGTATTCCGGTTTGAACGGAGCAAGCCCCTCGAGTAAATCCATCAAATCTTGTTTCAGTCCCGTTTCTTCATCGTTAACCCAAATTCCACTGGTTATGTGCATCGCACTGACGAGACAAAACCCTTCTTGTATCCCGCTTGCCTTTACATTCTTCTCGACATCTCCCGTGATATTCACGAGCTCTTTTCTTCCCTTGGTATTGAACCACAAATACTCGGTGTGAGATTTCATTTTTACCTCGTCTTGGAATTCATTTGTCTTCTGGAAACCGGAATCATAAAACTACTCTCATCGAGCGACAGTCAACTCCACCGCTCTTGACCGGGTCCTCGTTACCGCTGAACTGATCGATTAAATTTAAGTCCTTTCCACCGTTTACGCCAATCTCAAGACGATTTTTTCGGAGTTCGAAAGGCGGAAAAAGCAGATCACGGACCTGATTCCACGCATTACTCTCGAGATCGTGAACAACCCTGGATACGGACCAAAGACTACAGGGTCTTTCATACAACGATTGTCGGACCGGGCCTCCTGCACCCCGAGGCACTCTTGCCGCTGTGAGAAGACCATGAAACAGCCATTGAAGCGCCGGCTACCAGCCGCGTACCAAATAAAAGAGGGCAAGCAGAATGGCTCTGCCTGCCCTCGACTTGATCACTTTTGTGTTTTTATCAGCGATATTGCTTCAGGAATGCCAGCCTGTCGCTCAACTGAGAAGCGGGGGTCAACAGTCTGTCTTTCCCATAGATGGCTTCCTTCGGGTCGCTGAAGTTAAGCTCGTAATCCTTACTCATGATGATCGCTTCTTCAGGACACACTTCCTCGCAGAACCCGCAGAAAATACATCTCAACATGTTTATCTCGAAAAGCTCGGGGTATCTCTCCTTGTCAAGCTCAGTTTCGGCGGCCTGGACCTGGATTGCCAGCGACGGGCAGACGCGTGCGCAAAGACCGCAGGCAACACATCGTTCGACACCCGTTTCGTCTTCGACGACAAGGACGGGGCGTCCGCGAAATACCGGCGGCGGAACCCAGCGCTCTTCGGGATACTGACGCGTAAACTTCGGCCTGAAGAAGGCCCGCAGTGTGATTCCCATCCCGTGGAGAATCTCGGGGAAATAGAGTTTCTCCCAGAGAGTCATATCTTTTTTTCTATTTACATTACCATTGTTTCCCATCTCTTACCTCACTTTACTTAAGAGCTAACATCACGGCGCCCGTGCCGAGCAGATTCAGGATAGCAAGTGGGAGCATGATTTTCCATCCCACGTTCATAAGCTGATCGTATCTGAATCGCGGCAGCGTCCATCTGACCCACATGAAAACAAAAATCATAATTCCTGTCTTGGCAAGGAAGGTGACGACCTGCAACAACGCCGCCATGTTCGGCAGCATCGCCGTGTAGTTCACATACGGCAGAGACCAGCCTCCAAAATAAAGTGTTACTATGAGAGCACTGGACACAATCATGTTTGTGTATTCGGACAGGAAGAAGAGTCCCCAGCGCATTCCGCTGTACTCCGTATGATAACCGCCTACGAGCTCAGGTTCGGCTTCGGGTAAATCGAACGGAAGCCGATTTGTCTCGGCAAACGCAGCTGTTACAAACACGAGGAAGCCCAGCGGTTGGAAGACGATGTTCCACAGCCAGGCGCCCTGAGCCTGAACTATTTTGTCCAGCTGCAGAGTCCCGTCTATCATCAGAACGCCAATGATGCTCAGACCCAGCGAAAGTTCATAACTGATCATCTGGGCCGAAGACCGAAGACCGCCGAGAAGCGAGTACTTATTATTCGAAGCCCATCCGCTGAGCGTGATTCCGTAAACGCCTAACGATGACATCGCGAGTATGTAAAGCACACCGATGTTTACATTCGCGATCATCAGGCTGATCTTCTGCCCGCCTATTACGATGTAATTTCCAAACGGGATTACAGCGAGAGCCGCGAGTGCAACCGTTATTGAGATTACCGGCGCCAGAGCATGTATAAACCCGTTCGCGTTCTCCGGGACTATCATTTCCTTCAGCACAAGTTTCAGAATATCTGCAAAGGGCTGAAACAACCCCTTGGGGCCGACTCGGTTGGGCCCGATTCGATCCTGCATGTAGGCACTGACTTTCCGTTCCAGCAAGACGAGATAAGCTACGGTCCCGAGTATCACTAGGACCACAACAATGATTTTGATTAAGGCTATGAGTGCTATCATTATCAGACCAGTGTTTCCTCTTTAGATTTTTTCCCAATGGGCCCTTTAGACAGTAGAGCCCCTTTTGCTCCAAGTTTTGCATACGACAGCCCTTTGAAACTCGGATTCGTTTGTGCAATCTCTTCGAACACTTTCTGAGCGGACTGAAAACGCATCTTGCCGCCGAGCAGGTTGGCCACGGCGGATATTATTTCCCATGAGGAACGCACATTGCGCCGCTGGCCCTTGTTCCATTTGTCAAACGCGCTTCCGAAGTTGTCCAGGCGGCTCATGTTGAACCTTCCCGGAATTCGTTCCTGTTCGAGCGTCGAGACAGCAGGCCTGGACAGCTGGACGCGCCCGAGGAAATTCACGTACGTCCCGTACTTCTCGGCAAAAGTCGCACTCGGGAATACTATGTCCGCAAGCTGTGTGGTTTTTGTTTCCACCCAGTGGTTGACTATGAGGACATCCAGCTTCGCCAACAGTTCCTCGGTCTCCTTGGAACTCACAATGTCGTCATCCATTACATAGAGCGCCTTTATCTTGCCGGATCCCATCAGCTCGAATATCTTCTTAATGCCGGTACCCTTAGAAGAAGAGACCCCAACCTCTCGCGCGCCGTAACTGTTTGGGGTCTTGTCGGCACGGATAAGGAAGTTGTCTTCGTCTCCGTCGATAGAATGCTGCATGAAATCGATGTTCATCGTTCCCAGCACCTGTTTCGCAAACTTCTGCAAAATGTAATTATCCTCGACTGAAGAATAGGGCGAGCCGACCACGGCAACTTCGTCCTTTGAAAAAGGTTTCAGCGCATCTGCCGCACTTGCGAGGGCTTCATCCCAGCCGACTTCCTGCAGTGCTCCGTCTTTCCGGACGAGCGGAGAATTCAGCCGCTTTTCCGAGTTAACGTGCCTAAAGGAATTCAAACGCCCGTTGTCACAGATCCAG
>JAMCXB010000069.1 GCA_023480735.1 Bacteroidota bacterium
CCGCGGAGAGAAAGAGCTATCTGGAGCAACCTTTTTCGATCTCCGAGTCAGGACAGGCCCATTCCAAGTGAGCTTTTTCTCCCTCTGAGTGAGAAAAAGGTAGTCTTGACTGAGTTCTTTCTCTGTTCGAGTGAGAAAGAGGTCGTTCAAAGGGAGCTCATTCTCACCTGAAGCGAGAAAAAGGTGCCCCGGAGTAAGCTTTTTCTAATCGGGAGGACAATGCGGCGGCTCGTGGGTGTGCGACAAATTTGTAAAACTATCGCCATTCATTGAAATGAACGGCTCAAGAAGGCTCAAACCCCCGGCAGGGGGTTCGCGACCCCCATAGGCGTCCATTTTTAATGGATGCCTATGCTCATTTTAATCTCCCGCAGATTTCACAGATGAACGCAGATAAGAAACTCAGCGAAAATCCGCGTGATCTGCGGGAAACGGCTGCCATAATCTTTCAAAACGGGCGAGTACCCGCCAATGCCAAGATTATCAAAAATGAGGGGGACAAGTCAGACGCGACCGGCCCCCTCCTCCAGTAAATCGTGCTCGACTAACCCTTTGTAGCTGCGGCGGCCATTTGAGGCGGAACCGCCTTCTCAGCCGTAGATCTCCCCGGGAATCGCTCCCTCAGGTCCTGGTATACTGCGTCGGCGCCTGGAACGTTTCGCTTGGCAGTACCGCGGACCGTGTTGTTGGAATAAAAGGGGTAATTAATCGCGGGGGAAAGACCGCCTTCGGTATTACGCGTCAGGTTTCTTCGGAAGCTTGATCTTCAGATGCCCTTTCGCGTCCGCATCGTCTTCCAGGTCGAGTCGGCTGAGAATCTCAGTTACGCGCGAACCTTGCATTTCAACTTCGTAGTTCCTGTACAATACTATCGTCTTCTTGAGCGAGTCGTAGTAAGCCGCGCAGTCGGGACACTGCGCAAGATGTTCCTTGAGCTTCTTGCATGTCGGAGACTCGAGATCGAGATCTATCTTCTCGCAAATCTCGAACAAATATTTCTTATGCTCGGCGGCTTTCATTTGGAAAAATATGGATTTAGTTCCTCTCTCAAGAACAATCTTGCTCTATGGAGTCGGGATTTGACCGCAGGGACCGACAAATTAAGCGTTTTTCCAACTTCTTCGGTCGATAGGCCTTCCACGTCTCGCATCACAAATACGATGCGATAATCGAGAGGAAGTTTCTGAATCGCCCTGTCCAGAACATCTTTAAGCTCTTTGTTCAGAACGACATCCTGAGGAGTCTCTCCCCAGTGCGGGATCTGGAGCTCATCGGTCCCTTTGAAGAGATCCGCCTCTTCGATCGATACCACCGGCTCATGCGATTTCTTCCGGTGCATCATGAGGCAATTGTTGGTCACGATGCGGTACAGCCAGGTTGAAAACTTGGAATTGCCCGAGAAGGAGTTCAATCCTCGGTAAGCATTTATGAAAGTCTCCTGGAGAACCTCTTCGGCCTTGTTCTTATCCCGGCAGATTTTGAAGGAGAAGCTGTAGACCAGCTGCTCGTATTTCTTTACGAGCTGGCCGAAGGCTTTCTTGTCACCGGCTTTCGAGGCGGCTATCAGTTTTGTATCGTCTTCCAACTAATAAGCTCTCCGAATGGATCCCTTCGGGACAAGTTCCAACCCACAAGCTCCAAACAAAAACAAAATGTCAAAAACAAAAAAGAAGAAATCATGGCCTTTCAAAGTTGTTTTCAATGCACATCTACCGATCTCTTATTGCGCTTTCTGTATCATCGCTGAAAGGATCTTAAGGAGTTCGGTGGACTCCTCGACAAGTTCAGTGCGTGCTGCATCCTCGGTCTTGGAACATTCCAGTAGACGAAGCCAGTATCTTGACTCCTTTGCCTCCTTTCGTGCAATTTTCAGTCTCATCACGAAATCCTTCTTCCCAAGACAATCGTTCGCTTCAATGTAGTTGGCCCCGACTGCTCCAGAGGACCTGATTAACTGTCTGGAAATCTCTGCATTGGCGGTTGTGTTCGGAAGCACCTTCAGAAACCCGATAACACTCTGAGCAAACAACATTGCTCTCTCTTCCAAATCGAAAGGTTTATCATTTTTGTGTTTGAGATTAGCTTCTTGTTTGGAGCTTGGAATTTGAGATTTGGAACTTGCCTCAGTAACTGTTTTCTCCGCCGCCATATAGGTGTTCTTCATCAGCATTGATATCGTCATCGCTCCGACTCCGCCGGGGACCGGCGTTATCCATCCCGCAACTTCCTTGGCCGCCTCGAAATCGACGTCGCCGACAAGACCGCCGTCCGTCCGGTTGATCCCCACGTCCAGCACGGCGGCGCCCGGCTTGATGAATTCCTTCTTGATGAACAGCGGCTTGCCTATTACCGCGACCAGAATATCAGCCTCTCTGCAAACCGCGGCAAGATTTGCCGTCCGGGAATGAGCGATAGTGACAGTAGCGTTCTTGGAAAGCAGGAGCATAGCCGTCGGTTTCCCGCCGAGGTTCGAACGGCCCACCACGACCGCCCTTTTCCCGGTAACTTCGATCCCATATTTCTCGAGGAGCACCATCATGCCGTACGGAGTACACGGGAGGAGAAGACGCTTCTCCATTATCTCGTCCCACGCCTTCGCGGCGCTGAAGAGACCGATGTTGAACGGATGAAGTCCGTCCACATCCTTCGACGGGTGAATCGCCTCGATGATTCCGTACTCGCTTATCTGTTTCGGAAGCGGCATTTGCACAAGTATGCCGTGAATTCTGTCGTCCTGGTTGAACTCGTCTATTTTCGCAAGGACTTTCTCCTCAGAAGTGTCTTCGGGCATCTTCTCCGTCAACGAGTAGAAGCCGAGCGATTCGCATGCCTTCGCCTTGTTCTTTACGTAAACCTGCGAGGCGGGGTTGTCGCCGACCAGTATGAACGCGAGACCGGGTGTTATCCCGTGCTCCCGATTCAACTTCTCGGTAAGAACCTTTACTTCTTCCTTTATTTCCTGCGATACGGCTTTACCGTCAATTATCTTTGCTGTCATAGTACTAAGCTCCAATCTCCAAACGCCAAATTCCAAACAAGCTCCAACAACAAAAAGAACAAAATTCGAAATCTTCTGACTCTTTTGCCCCTTTTCCAAGGACATCCGGAACTTGGAGCTTCATTCTTGTTTGAAACTTGTGACTTGGTGCTTGGAACTTTGTCATTTGAATGGTGGATAAAGAATTCTTTCCACGCTCACTGCCTTACCAGTCGATCTGTCGACCGATATCACAAGTGCGGCAAACTTCGCCTCACCCTCGGCGGCTTCGTAACGGGATGGAGTGGCATAAACGAATCTCCTCATCGCATTCTCTTTCTTCATCCCGATAATCGAGTCATAAGGCCCGGTCATCCCGACGTCGGTTATGTACGCGGTGCCGCTTGGCAGAATCCTCTCATCGGCAGTCTGAACATGAGAATGCGTCCCGATGACTGCGGTCACTTTCCCGTCGAGGTACCATCCCATCGCCACCTTCTCGGCGGTAGCTTCGGCATGCATATCGACGATTACGATGTTGGTCTCGGTTTTGATCTTCTCGATCGCCCAATCCGAAGTCCGGAACGGGCAATCGATAGGGTACATGAACGTTCGTCCCTGCAGATTCAGCACCCCGACCTTTCCTTTCTGGCTGAGATCGTATACGACGTAGCCGGACCCGTAGGAGCCCTTCGGAAAATTCAGCGGGCGCAGGAGGTTCTTTTCCTGCATCATATACTCGTGTATCTGAAACTTGTCCCAGATATGGTTGCCGCTCGTGATTACGTTAACACCCGCGCCGAAGAACTTCTGCGCAATCTTGTCGGTTATCCCCTTGCCGTCGGCGGCATTCTCGCCGTTGGCGATAACGAAGTCGATCTTGTGCTTCTCGACAAAACTCCTCAGAAAACTAGTAACCATCCCGATCCCCGGGGTCCCAACTATATCGCCAACAAAAAGAGCGTTCAGAGTATCCAGCGTTTTTCCTTTTTAAAAATATAACCCTGTATCGCAAAAAATAGAAGAGATTCGTGAAACTCTGCACATTACGTGGCAATTTATCCGAAGGCATGTTCCTATTTGCCACCCCGAACACTTTTTCTCTCCTCGTTAGGTGCCTAAATAGCCCGTTTTGGTGGTACGATTCCGGCATAGCCGTTGACAATAAGAGGAAAGTATGAGCCAGTTTCTATATATAAGGGAGAGATTTCAATGGAACGCTATCTGACATTAATACCGCTGCTTGCGGCAATCGTGAGCATCGTGTATTATGGTCTTTCAAATAGAAAAGAGAGCTACATTCGGCCAGCGCGATCGTTCTTTCTTATCAACGTGTATTCGATTGTAATCCTATACGCGTACTTTCTTTACCTGATCTTATCGCATCAATATCAGTACACATACGTCTGGAGCTACAGCGCAAATAATCTTTCGATCCCCCTCCTCTTCTCGACTTCGTACGCCGGTCAGGAAGGGAGTTTCTTTCTGTGGGTCTTCTACAGCGCAATCATCAGCATATTCCTGCTGAGGTATTCGAGAAAGCACGGATATGAGTCGATCGTCATCCCGATCATTCTTCTGTTCGAAGTTTTCGTACTTGTGATACTGACGCTGAAGAGCCCGTTCTCAAAGGTATGGGAGTCCTTCGCCAACGTTCCCGTGGGAACGATGCCGCAAGACGGCAGGGGCCTGAACCCGCTGCTCCAGAATTTCTGGATCGTGATACATCCGCCCATCCTATTCCTCGGATTCGCAACGGCGATCGTCCCGTTTGCATACGCGACAGCGGGCCTGATCAAGAAAGATTACGGCAACTGGACCGGCTATTTGCAGCCGTGGCTGGTATTGAACGTCCTCACGCTGGGGGCGGGCATCATCATCGGCGGCTACTGGGCATACATAACACTCGGATGGGGCGGTTTCTGGGGATGGGATCCCGTCGAGAACTCGTCCCTCATACCATGGCTGTTCGCTGCCTCTGCGCTCCACACCATCCTGGTGACGCGTCGCACGAAAGGTTACCTTAAAACAAGTTTTGTATTAACGATAATCAGTTTCCTCCTCGTACTCTACAGCACTTTCCTGACGCGCAGCGGAGTGCTTGGAGACACCTCGGTCCATGCTTTCGTGGATCCGGGAAGAAGTGAGTATGTGATTCTCTTGGTGCTCATCGGAACATTCTTATTACTGGGATTCATCCCCTTTTTCAGGAACAGAGCTTCAATCCCGAGCGTGGGGGTAGGCCACAATTTGCTGTCACGAGAGAACGCGTTGTTCGTAGGCGCAGCTTCCCTCTCTGTGCTGTCGCTCTTCGTCCTCGTAGGAACCTCCTCTCCCATAATCACTGGACTGCTCCAGGGAAAACCAACTGCGGTTGACTCCTCATACTATGTGACAACAAGCCTCCCGCTCGGGTTCCTTATTATTGCACTAATCGGCCTGGCCCAGCTCGTTTGGTGGGACAAGTCGGACAAGAAGGTTTTCAGAAAAAACCTAACGTTGCCTGTTGCCGCGGCACTCTTAACGGCCATCGTGGCCTTACTTCTTTCAGTCAGGGATGTTTGGGCGATCATCATTATGAGCACCGCTGCATTTGCGTTCGTTGCGCATTCTGCCGCGATGCTCAGAATTGTCAAGGGAAATCCGAAGTTCATCGGTGGACCGATTTCCCATGCCGGGCTGGCATTGATGTTCATCGGCATCGTAGCCTCGACCGCGCTCGAATCAAAGACCACCGTGCAGCTCCCCCAGGGAACGCCGGTAAAGGTCGGCGGACACGAGCTGACGTATACCGGCAAGTCACAGGTCGATGGCAAGGATGCCTACGTCGTAAAAATGCAGGACGGTTCCGCCACTACTACGCTGAAACCGATAATGTACTACAGCGACTACAACCAGGGGACCATGCGTGAACCCGACATAAAAAGTTATCCTGGTTACGACCTCTATTTGAGCCCGATGGCGTTCGACAACGGCACGAGCATGGGCATGTCGGGAAACAACGTCGATGTGGTTACTCT
>JAMCXB010000046.1 GCA_023480735.1 Bacteroidota bacterium
GAACTCCTGCTCGAGCTCACTGAACTTCTTTCCAATCTTGTTCAGTGCGCCAACCCTGTTGAGAGGCAGCCTTACGATTCTGGATTGTTCGGCCAACGCCTGCAGAATTGACTGTCTGATCCACCATACAGCGTAGGAGATGAACTTGAATCCGCGCGTGGGGTCGAACCGCTTTGCGGCCTTGATCAAACCGAGGTTTCCTTCGTTTATCAGATCACCCAGGGAAAGACCTTGGTTCTGATATTGCTTGGCAACGCTAACAACGAATCTAAGATTAGCCTTGATCAACTTTTCAAGAGCCTTCTGATCGTTCTCTCTAACTTTAATCGCCAGCTCAATCTCCTCCCCGGGAGTCAAGAGATCAACCTTCCCTATCTCTTGCAGATACTTGTCGATAGTCTGATTCTCACGAGAAGGATATTGTTTACCGACTTTTATCATTTATTACCTCGCTTATTTTGCGCAATCTTATCGTCATTCACGATTACTATATCCTATCATTTGACATTACAATCTCAAATTAGTTACACAATCAAAACAAGAAACGCCTCCTATAAACTCCCGGAAAAGGCACCAATTACACTCGAGAGAATTTCCGGGTAAAGTTTACTTGGTGAATAACGTCGATCGACGGAGGGGTACAATCAAGATTGTGTAAGAAACAAACCGTTGCACCTTAGCCAAGTTTTGATGTTTGACCCGCAGGCGGATATGATATCTGCTCAATATCGGCCCGAGAGTTTGCCTTTCCTAAGCGTAGACCTCTTTTTCGTTACATTTGCAGACTTTGACAAAGTGCCGGTTGTACTTGTAATTTGTCTTTTCATTCTTCTCTGCTGAGACCACCAAAATATTCTGCATGATCTCGCCGCACTTTGGGCATTCAGAGCCTTTCTTACCCGCCATAGCTTTGGCGGCCTTTTCAGCAAAACTGGTTGTTTTTGCCATTTATCTTTCTCCTTTTTCTATAGAATCTTGACTACGTTGCCGCCGCTCGTATGCGCCCGCTGCAAGACCTTCTGGGCTGTCATCACAAGCTCCGATGGATCGTTCTTTCCATCTATGTTTAGAACGGCAACACTTATTGTTGCCATGTAATTCCTGCTTCCTATTGGGTATACCTTAGTAGCAAGGTTTTTCCGGAACTTCTCCCCCCACGCCAGCGCCTCATGCTGCGAAAAACTCTCGAGTATTATCCCGAAAGAATGAGCCGAGATTTTGCCGATCGCGTCATAGGGCTTGAGCCATCCCCTTACGGTCTCCGCGATGTCGGTGAGCAGGTAATCCACTCCCTCTACGGAGAATCGATTTCTGATCTCGTCAACCCTGTCGAGGCCCATTAGCACCAGAGCACTCTTTATACCGAGATCAGCCACCCTTCCTATTTCTTCCTCAAGCCTTCCGATAAAAAATTTCTTATTAAGTGTGCCTGTCACCCTGTCGAAGACAACGAATTTTTCTACGAGCTGATTTGCAGAGCTGACTTCCGAAGCAAATGCTCCCAGGTTCACCAGTTGTTTCATGCCATCAATTTCGAGTGAGGAGAATTTTGAAGTCGATAGGCTTTCCACGGTAATTGCACCGAAGCATGTGTTATATCCGGAGATCGGCAGCGCAACAAAAGATCCTTTCCCAGACGGCTCGTTCTGGGTGAAGCGATGATCCTCTACTCTCGAAAGATCTTCCAGATAGAGCGCCCTGTTTTCTCTGATGGCCTTGCCGGCCAGCGAATCACTCAGGCTGATTTTACACCCTTCCTCTACGTATTCGATTCCCGAACGTTTCACGACACGCGACACCGACCATGACTGCAAGTCGCTCTGAGAAACCAACGCAACAAACTCGGCATCTACCGTATCGGAAACTACGGCTGCGATAGTTGACAGGATTGAGCTAACATCGCTCTTAGACATAAGTTCATTTGTAAACCACTTGAGCGAGTTGAATGTCGTCTTTATAACGCCGAGGTCATACTTCTCCGCCAAGGCGCGCAGGACCGCCGATAGCAAACGAGTAAAATTCCCGAGCAACGGAACGGTCTCCCTGCCAAAGCCTTCGTCAGTCAGACTATCTGCAACGAGCACTGCGATCACCTCGTCACGAAAGAATATTGGAACACCGATAAGACTCTTCACACCGCCCGGCGCCTCATAGTACGGGACGACGTCTACTTCGGCGGCCGGATTTATCTCGGATATGATTTCGGGTTTCCCGCTTAAAGCTATTCTGCTTATTACATCGTTTCCAATTGGGAGACGCAATTCCTTCGTGAAAACAGTAGAGTTCGTCATCTTGTCGGCGACGGCGAGGAGATGCCTTTCCCTATTGATCCAGAACAGCGCAGTGGTGTTGGCGAAGAGCACCTCCTGCACAAGCTCAAGAAGCTTGTGTAATATTGAATGAAATTCTGCCCTTGGCTCAGCGGGTACCTGTTCTTCCGGCTTAAAGTAGAAGGCGTCGATTATACTTGAGCGCGGTCCTTCTTTCCTCGGAACAAATGTCCTGGGAGATTCTGCAGTCTGTGCCTGTTGTGGCTGACGGGGGTTGTCTTTCTCTACGCGGACGACCTGCGGTTCTTCGTATTCGGCATAGTACTCCGAACTGATGTCGTCAAATACATACCGTTTTACTGGCTTCTTAGATTCTTCGTTCATTAGAGAAATTCAGATTAGATGGCGCCGGCGTTCGTTCATTTTGCGAAGAATATAACAGAATCGCGCACATATTTTCAATCACAAGGCTCAAAAATTAGAAGAAGAGTCGGGGGCAAACAGTTTCCGGAGTCTTCTATCAAAAAGGGCCCTCAATTTCAGTGGAATTACAGACAAAATCGGGGCTTCACGGGGATGCATCACCATTTCTCGGTTAATTGTAAAACAGGAGGCTAGCGCGTAAATTTCATAGTGAAAATGGATTCTCTTGATCCTGCCACGGGTAACCTCATGGGGGAAGTGGAGACTACTTCTCCAGATTCAATCCGAGGAATTATCGCCGAAGCTCGCACAGCTCAACTGGAGTGGAGCCAGCTCTCTCTGCGAAAGCGGTCACACCTCCTGCAGCAATTTGCGGAAATCCTGTTGTCAAGAAAGAAGATCGTTGCTGAACTAATTTCCCGCGAGAATGGGAAACCCGTCGCCGAGTCTTACACTTCCGAAATTATTCCGGTTCTTGATATTGTAAAGTACTACACTTCCCGTTCTGCAAAGGCAATTAAGGACCGAAGAGTGCACAACCGTATCCCTCTCATGAAAACAAAGAAGGCCTTTGTTCGATACGAACCGTATGGGGTAATAGGAATTATATCGCCGTGGAATTATCCCCTTCTCCTTCCACTCGGTCAGATCATCCCCGCCCTTCTGACCGGAAACGCCGTGGTATTCAAACCATCCGAGTATACTCCCCTCGTGGGCGATTTGATAGCACAGTTTCTCTGGGAGGCAGGAATTCCGCGAAAGATATTCAACATCGTCCAGGGCGGAGGTGATGTGGGTGCCGCACTTCTCTCTTCAAAAATCAACAAGATGTTTTTCACCGGGAGCACAACGACAGGCAAGAAGATTTCCGAGCTCGCCGCAAAAACACTGATGCCCCTCTCCCTTGAACTAGGCGGCAAAGATGCGATGATTGTATTGGATGATGCGGATATCGACTCTGCTGCAAGCGGAGCACTTTGGGGCGCATTTATGAATGCCGGTCAAACCTGCGTGTCGGTGGAAAGATGTTTCGTCCACGACAAAGTTTACGACTATTTCCTCGCCACACTCCAGGCAAAAACAAAGACGCTCCGCACCGGTAACGGCAGCGAAACCGGAATAGATATTGGACCGATAATTCATAAGGCGCAATTCGACACGATAAAATTTCAGGTTGAAGACGCCGTTCGTAAAGGAGCCAGAATTGCTGCGGGCGGCGACTTCATGGACAGAGGAGGAACATACTTCATTTCACCGACCGTGCTTCTCGATTTACCGATGGAGTGTTCACTCATGAACGACGAAACATTCGGCCCGATTCTACCGATAATCAAATTTACTTCCGATGAGGAAGCGGTTAGACTCGCGAACAATTCCAGATTCGGTCTATCAGCAAGCGTATGGACAGCGGACAAGAGACGTGGAATGGCAATAGCAAGGAGACTACAGACTGGTGCGGTGATCCTGAACGATGTCATCAGCTATTACGGGAACAGTGACGGCGTTGTCGGAGGTCCGAAAGAGAGCGGCACAGGGCATGTACACGGAAGAGAAGGCTTGTTAGAGATGGTTTACCCGAAATATTACGAGGTGGAGCGGGCACGGCGGACCAAAAAGCTATGGTGGTATAGGTACGATGCCGCTCTTCTCTCCTTCTTTGAGGCGGCGACGGATTTCTTGTTTTCAAAGAGTCTTTTCAAAAAGACGAAATCACTATTCAACCTAGTACCAAATTTCTTGAGGATAAAGAAAATATGAGATTATACGCACTTGCATTTGGTGCCCATCCGGACGATGTCGAGATGAGCTGCGGCGGGACACTGTCAATGTTACACAGACATGGAAAGCCGTTTGGAATTGTTGACTTCACTCGCGGAGAGATGGGAACGCGTGGAAACGCGACTATCAGAGCTAAGGAGGCAAAAGAAGCCGCCAGAATACTCGGCGCCGACGTCAGGGTCAATCTCGGGATATCAGACTCAGACATAGAAAGAACCCGCAAGAACCTGCTCAAAGTCGTGGAGGTCATCAGAAAATATCAACCGGAAATAGTCTTCGCCCCATACAGAGAAGAGAGACATCCCGACCACGTGCATACTCATCAGATCGTGAGCAATGCCATTTTCTATTCCGGCCTTCGAAAGCTTAAGACAGGGACTTTGGCGGCTTACAGGCCGCGCCGCGCGTTTTACTACATGCAGCATAGAACATTCATCCCAACAATGTACGTCGATATTTCGAACGACTTTGAAACGAAGGTTGCCTCCATAAAGGCACATAAGTCGCAATTCTTCAATCCGGCAAGCAAGGACCCTGAGACAGTTCTCTCCACTCCTGAGTTCATGGAGTACCTCCTGGGTCGCATGAGATATTTTGGCCGCATGGCAGGAGTCAGATACGCTGAACCGTTTTGGACTAATGAAGCTATCACAATAACCGATTTCGACTCGGTCATCTAGGGGTAAAAGCCTGCCTGCCTCGAAGGTTGAGTATAACTGGAATCATTTTCGGGAAATCAAGCTTGGTGACGATATTCTCGGAAACGTTGCTAATTTTGCTATGCCCATACCCCGAGGCCGGCACTTTGTTTCAGGAGTCGTTACGATTTCCCAATTCACTTTTCTCATCCCGCTTGGGTTCACATTTCCGGCTTCCCATGCCTGGAGGCCTCACATGCGCCCAAAGAGCAGGCAGGGTTACATACACCCACAATTTTGATAAAAATTCGCGGTGTGATTAACTTTCATATGATGGCGGCTAAATCATCTCTCTTTTTGACAGCGTTCCTATTACTATCGATTTCCCAGGGCTTCTCGCAATACACGCGTCATCGTCAAATACAGCCTTCTCGACCCCCACTGTCAACTTGGGTTGTGGCGGCATCTAAAGACAGCGTAACTATTTGCGTCGCCTATTCACTCCCGTGCCCGAAAATAATCTTCACGAAGATCGGAAGTTCGCATAATACCTTCGGAGCTAGTCTATCTTTCTCGCTAGACGAAGCTGATTCGGTCACCGGTACCACTTACCACAGTTTCCATCGTAAGGAAATAACGGTGGACAGATTTTCCATGACTCGCGACCCGAAGTTGTATTGCCAGGATTTTGTAGTGTTGACCCTCCCGAGATCGACCTACCGGGCCACGTCAGAAGTGCGTGATGATAATCAGCAAATAAAGTATTTAGATTACACAGAAATTGAGCATCTCGATCCCGTTTCCCAGATCGGGATTGTCTCCACTTTTTTCGTCGATTCCTTGTCCGGCAGCATTCTTTTTCCCGAGATGCGGGAGAATGTTGCTCCATTTCCGGAGAGCATAAGTGCAGTAGTCCTGGCTCAGGGGACGGGCTCCGAGCCCATTGAAGCGACGCTTAAAACAACGACCGGCAATATTATTTCACGCTCAGATTCAATAACTCCGTTAAAGGTAAGACTGGAGCCCGGGACTTACGGCAATGTCTTCGGGTTCACCGAGAGACCGGACTCCGCCTTTTCTACATACATCGCCCGATTCCGAAGCGATACACTTCGGGATGGAAAGTATGAGCTGGAATTTACGTCCGGCGGGAAGAGTGAAAAGCTAAACTTTCATTATTCCTGGCTGGATAAACCACTTTCGCTCGTTGACTTTACCACAGCGCTTTCCCTTTTAAAATACATTGTTCCTGACTCGCTATATTCTCTCGTTAACTCGGGAAACGAGCGAGAAAAGAGAGAGAAGTTCGAGTCTTACTGGAAATCACACGATCCCACTCCGAACACTGCCTACAACGAATTAGAAACCGAGTTCTATGAGCGAGCAGACTATGCCACCGAACATTTCAGGACGCTCGTAAGTGAAACCGGCGCGGCCACAGACCGGGGAAAGGCTTACATACTCTACGGCCCCCCTGCCAAGATCAAACGAGAATTCCTGAGCGGCGGTACATACGAGATTTGGTACTATCCAAACTTGCAGAGTGTCCTGATCTTCAAGGAGGAGCGTTTCGGAGAATTCAAGCTTTACCGAACGGAGAAATCATGAGTGTTATTGCAATCACAATCGGAGACTACAACGGAATAGGGCCTGAGGTTGCCCTGAAGTCCGCGGCAAGTCGTACAATTCGCGGTAACTGTACACCTTTACTCATCGGTCCGTACAAGGCCTTTGAATACTACGCTGAGAAATATTCCCTTCGAAGAAAGATCCTTAGGGTAGACTCTCCCTCCGACGCCGTCGGAAGGAGCGAAATCACGATTTTCGACGACGACGATAATTTTAACGAGCGAATCAAACCCGGAAAGCTGACAAAGGAAGCCGGAATTTCAGCGGGCAGAGCAATAGAAACAGCTGTTAAACTCTGCATGGAGAATCAATCCGTGGCGATGGTAACAGCCCCACTTTCCAAGGAGGCATTGAGATTGGCAGGCTACACGTATCCGGGACAGACAGAGATGGTAACGACGCTATCGAATTCCAAGCGGTCCATCATGATAATGGCTTCGAGTTTCGCGAGAGTTGCACTGGCAACGATACATATTCCGCTTTCCGATGTAGCGGCATCCCTGACGAAAGAAGTGGTTCTCGAGAGATTATCCATATTCAACGATTCAATTAGAATAGACTTCGGCGTCAAATCTCCGAGAATCGCCGTTCTCGGTCTTAACCCTCATGCAGGCGAGAACGGGTTGATTGGGCGAGAGGAAAACGAAATACTAAAGCCAGCGATTCTCGAGGCACATTCACTGAAGATAAATGCAATCGGCCCCTTCCCTGCCGATGCGTTCTTCGGGACCTACCGTGAGGGACTCTTTGACGGTATCCTGGCAATGTACCACGATCAGGGTCTCATCCCATTGAAGATGAAGTCATTCAGTTCCGGAATCAACTTCACGGCGGGAATTGACATTATCAGGACTTCTCCGGACCATGGGACCGCATTTGACATAGCCGGCAAAGGGATTGCAAATCCTTCAAGCACGATCGAGGCGATCAAGCTGGCTCTGGACATAACCAAGAACAGAAAAGCGAACAGGAAGTAGTATCTACAGTGATAGCAAAGAGACATTCCCGCCGTACCGAAGAAGACTTGTTTCAATTGGCAGCAGCAAGTGCACCTCCTTACAGCGCCTCTGCGCTCGTTTACGATCACATGATGAAAGAAGTAGACTACAAGTCGTGGGCAAAGTATTTGATTATGCTGATGACACTGGCGGGAAAGAAATCCCGCCGTTCCCAGGTCCATGGGGAAACATTGTGTGACTATGCCTGCGGGACAGGAAACATCTCCTTCATAATGTCGAGGCTTGGGTATGACGTAACCGGCGTCGACAGGTCGGAGGAAATGCTCAGGATTGCAGGCGAGAAACTCTCCAAGAACCGAAAAGATGGGCCGCGATTCATATGCTACGATATGACAAATTACGTCTCGGCCGACTCCTTCGATAGAGCAATATGCGTGTATGACAGCATAAACTACATTCATGATACCGCTGCCATAGTCCGGTTCTTCAAAAGCGTGTACAGGAGCCTGAAACCCGGAGGAGTTTTCGTTTTCGATGCAAGCATGGAATCTAATTCCCTTGGTGATGCATCGCTGTTTGTTCAGCGAGGAGTTCATAAGGGCTTACAATACCAACGCAAATCCGAGTATGACCCTACGAAAAAGACACATACCACCCTGGTGCGTATAAAAAAGGATGGGCGGGTATTCGAGGAGATTCACCAGGAGTGTGTATACCAGCTTGCCACTTTGAGAGAGCTTTTTGGACAAGCCGGTTTTGAGGAGAAGTTTGCCGCCGGAGATTTTACGATGCTTGAGGCGAACGAACAATCGGAGCGTGTCCACTTCGTTTTACTGAAAGGCGACCATGATTAAATGCACAAATATGTCTTTCGCATTCGACGACCACGTTATCTTTTCGGACATTAATCTTGCCGTCGAAAAGGGCGAGTTTGTCTATTTCGTAGGAGAGACCGGATGCGGCAAGACGACCCTCATGCGTCTCCTCTATATGGACCTTTTACCCACATCCGGTTTGGTGAAAGTCGATTCGTTTTCGTCTTCATCACTTAAAAAGAGGAAATTACATATTCTAAGGAGGAAACTGGGAATAATATTCCAGGATTACAAACTCCTTCACGACAGATCGGTATTCGATAATCTCACGTTTGCCCTGCGGGCGGTAGGTTACTCGGGCAGGGACACAAAGATGCAGGCCACTCAGGCACTTACCCAGGTAGGACTCATTCACAAGAAGAATTCTCCCATAGGGGAATTGTCAGGGGGCGAACAACAGAGACTTTCCATCGCACGTGCTATTGCAAAGGACCCGATCGCGATTCTTGCTGACGAGCCGACGGGCAATCTGGACCCCGCTACTTCGGAGGACATACTTACACTTTTGAAGAAGATTAATCTTTCGGGGACCACAATCCTCCTCGCAACACACAACTACGAGTTGATTAAGAAATTCCCATCGAGAACGGTCGCCATAAAGGACTATAAATGCGGAGAACTCGACCCGTTATCTTTGTAGAAAGCCTTCCGCTGGGCTGCCCCCAGAAAACTGCCGGCTTCAGCCTACTGCGAGCTCAACCCGTTTTACTTCCTCAATTTTCAAGAGTATTGCTCTTTCAACCCCTGCCCTGAGTGTCATCGGCCTGAGCGGACAGACGGCGCATGAGCCGGAGAATCTCACCCTCAGGATACCGTCATATTCCAAATTGACGTACTCCACGTTACCGTTATCAACTGCCAGGAACCTGTTCGCCTCGACGAGGACTCGTTTTATTCTTTCAACTACATCTTCACCGGAATCCAACATACGATCAAATCGCAATTTCTATTTTGGGTTTCCCTGCCGGCGACATGTTAGTGATGCTGATCTGTGCCGCAAGCCGCCGCGCCACGGATTGAATCATCTGTGCCTGCTCAGATTCAGGCTCGGTCATTACGATCGGCTTCCCCGTGTCGCCGCCGATTCTAATCGGGGTGTAAATCGGTATTTCTCCGAGAAACGGGACACCGAACTTCTCTGCGGTCTTTCGGCCTCCGCCGTGGCTGAATATCTCTTCTCGATGCCCACAATGAGAACAAACGAAGTAGCTCATGTTCTCGACGATACCGAAAAGCGGAACATTTACTTTCTGGAACATCCTGACCCCTCTTCTCACGTCTGCAAGGGAAACGTCCTGCGGCGTAGTAACAATGACCGCTCCAGTGAGAGGAATCGTCTGGACAAGAGTTAATTGAACATCCCCCGTTCCCGGCGGCAGATCAAAAATCATGTAGTCCAACTCGCCCCAGATAACATCAGTAAGGAACTGTTTTACCGCGCCGCTCGCCATGGGACCGCGCCAAATCATAGGGGTCTCGGTGTCAACCAGAAACCCGATTGACATCAATTTGATTCCGTACTTCTCTACAGGGTGAATCTTAAAATGTTTTTCGTCAATTGGCTCAGTCTCCGGCCTTTCGGTTACTCCGAGCATCAACGGAAGAGACGGGCCGTAAACGTCTGCATCAACTATCCCTACCTTCGCGCCGTCTTTGGCAAGCGCGGCAGCCAGGTTGACAGCAACTGTCGATTTCCCCACACCGCCTTTTCCGCTGGCAACTGCGATTGTATTCTTGACACCCGGAAGTATCTGCTCCCTGACATGATTTGCCTGTCCCACAACCTGGCTCGTCATCACTACGTTTATGTCACCTTTGAACCCGAGCCTCCTGATGCCTTCCACAGCCTGCGACTTCATATCGTCACGGACCGGACAGGCCGGCGTAGTCAACTGAATCTCTATATCGACCTTGTGGTCGGTAACATCTACTTTCTTAACAAATCCCAATGAGACTATGTCACGATGAAGGTCTGGATCTTTTATGTTTGTAAGTACAGCTACTATTTCGTCACGCGTCATTACATCCTCCAATAAACGATTTATAAACTTAGCATTCCCCTCGAAAATTTACAACGTGACACTGTCGGCCCTCTTTCAAGTTCTTGCCATCCACGGCGGCTATCCATAGATCTCACTGAAAGGAGATCCGCATCTCGTATCAATCAGGGAACGGGTTCTTCTTTTCAGAATTCAGAATCCTTATCTGCCGCACAGTGTTGACAAACAGCGTGTCAAGCTCGATTGTACCAACATACGGGACGAACCCGAGTCTTCTCGATTGCATTATGATGCCGTCTCGATTCGAGACATCCGACGGAGCCGCGTAATCGAGTTGAAAAATCTTAATCCTGAATTTCTTTGCTGCCTGGAGAAGGATCGTCGACTCATGGTCCTCAATGCTGTCGGGCCTGATCTTATAGGTATCAGAATTAAAATCATAGAACCCCATCAGCCCTTCAACGGCAACGCCGTCTATTTCACTGCCGACTCTATTTATGATCTTCACACCTCCGTCAAGAATCAAATTGGACTCCGCGACCTCCCGTCTGATTTGTCCTATGAGGGAGACGGCACAGCCGCTCATTTGTGGATACTCCTGCAAAAGGTCCGAAAGGTCAATAAACAGGCCGCAGTACCCCTTTCTGAGAAGGTCGGGGATCCGCTCCTTCAATATGATTTTCTGCCAAGCGGAGCTGCAAACGTCGGCATAGTAACGGTTCCGCCAGTACGGATCCGGTGAGAGGAACAAATTAGTATCCCCTAAAGTAAAATAGCTTCTATACGTTTCCACCTCGCCGATGTTCAGGTATGCGATAGGCATGCAACCCATTGATTTTAAAATTGCAATTTGTGCGGAGGTATAATTAGCCGGATCGAGAATAACCATATCAAACTTCCCCAGCTCGGCCAGAGACTGTTCGTCATAGTAGACTGCCGCAAAAGTATTCACATTTCCGAGGAGCTTTGGACACGGTGAATCATGTTGGTGCTGCCCGAAAGCGGCGACCTGCAGAAGACAAATGACAGCGAGGACCCTTATCATTTCATCGGCCCAGTATGTTCCTCGCAATCACCATTTTCTGAACTTCGCTAGTGCCCTCGCCGATCGTCAGCAGTTTAACGTCACGATACAGTTTCTCCACCGGAAAGTCTTTTGTGAATCCATACCCACCGTGTATCTGGATAGACTCCTCTGTGCATTTGACCGCAATCTCGCTGGCAAAGTACTTCGCCGTCGCTGCTGCGAGGTTAATATCCTTGCCGCTGTCCTTGAGATAGGCGGCTTTGTAGGTCAGAAGTCTCGCGGCGTCTATCTTTGTTGCCATCTCAGAGATCTTCCACTGGATTGCTTCAAACTCAGCGAGTGGTTTCCCGAATTGGACGCGTTCCCTGGCATACTTTGCGCTCGCATCCAGAGCTCCCTGCGCAACGCCTACTGAAAGGGCTGCGATCCCTATGCGCCCCGCATCCAGTACCCACAGTGCCTGTTTGAGACCTTCCTCTTCGTTGCCGATAAGATTTCCAACCGGGAGGATAACATTCTCAAAGAGCATTGTTGATGTGTCGCTTGCACGCATCCCCAGTTTGTTTTCTTTTCTGCCTACGGAGAATCCCGGCATCCCTTTTTCAAGGACAAACGCACTGATACCTTTCTTTCTCTTTGAAGGGTTCGTCAATGCCATCACAACAATCGTTTCACCGACAGACCCATGGGTTGTGAATTGTTTCGTCCCGTTCAACACGTAGTTGTCACCCTCACGGACTGCTACTGTGCGCATTGCTCCGGAGTCGCTTCCGCTGGTGGGTTCCGTCAGCCCCCACGCCCCAATTTTCCTTCCGGAGGTCAAATCCGGCAGGTACTTCTCTTTCAAACTACCGCTCGCAAAGTTGTATATATGACTCGTGCAAAGTCCGTTGTGCGCGGCCACCGACAGACCTATCGATGGATCGACCCTGGAGATTTCCTCTACGATACTGCAATAGTCAACGTAGCTTAATCCGGATCCCCCGTATTTTTCAGAAATTGTGACGCCCATGAACCCAAGCTCTCCCAGTTTATGCATGATCTCAAGCGGAAATTCCTGACTCTCGTCATACTTCATCACTACCGGCTTGATCTCTGTTTGAGCAAAATCGCGGGCCAGTTCCCTTATTTGTTTGTTTTCGGGTGTGAGTTCGAAATCCATGACGCGTTCCTTTCTCGTGAAGAAAGTTTGAAGCCTTGTGTATCTTCTACCGAGCGGTCCCTTTTGGATAACCGCTGTTATTCCTTCGTCAGGTCCTGTGCAAGTTGAACCGTAGAAAGCCTGTTTGAGAGAACAAGTTCCAACTTCTCGTCCAATTCCGAAAGCCGTGCTCTCGTCCAGAACTCGTTATGCAGATATTCTTCTACGATTTCGATAACTACTTTTCTGAGTCGTTCCTTACGCTTCGAAAACAGTTTATTCGCATGCACCAGGTAGTCATAATGTCTTTCGATTCCCTTTACGACCTCAGTGATACCTTTATTTTCGCTTGCGACAGTCTTAACAATAAATGGAGTCCATCCGTTCGTCTGTGTTCCTGATTCATGAGGGTGTCCGGAGATTTGGAGGATTGTCGAGATTGCGTTGTAAGATTGGTCCACTCCGGGTCGGTCGGCCTTATTCAGTACGAAGAAGTCGGCAATCTCCATCAACCCCGCTTTCATTGCCTGTACCGAATCTCCGGATTCAGGAGTCAGCACGACAATCGTAGTATCCGCTGCCTGGACGATATCCAACTCAGACTGCCCCACACCTACCGTCTCAAGAAAGACGTAATCAAACCCGGCGGCATCCAGAACATCGGCCGCCTGTTGAGTGGTCTTGCTGAGTCCGCCCAGACTTCCCCGCGTCGCCATGCTTCTTATGAAGACTCCGCTGCGTGGGCTGAGGTCCATCATCCTTACTCTGTCTCCGAGCAGAGCGCCCCCGGAGAATGGGCTTGTTGGATCTACTGCGATTATACCGACCTTTTTGGCGGAGTCGTTTAGAGCACGGGCAAGCTTACTCACCAAAGTGCTTTTACCCGCTCCCGGCGGCCCGGTAATACCTATGCGGTACGCATGTCCAAGTTTCTTGTGAATCGAACCCAGTAATTCCAGTGAAAGGCTGTCCTGGTTTTCTACCAGCGATATGGCTTTCGCCACTGCCGTCTTTTCGCCCGAGAACAACCTTTCGATCAGCTTATTATCCGGCATTGCCTCAATTCTTCTTCTTGAAGAATTCCACAGTCATGCCTAGTCCCTGATCAAGGGACACCTTTGGTGCCCATCCTAACAAATTCTTTGCCTTAGTGTAATCGATGACGCTTCTCAATTGCTCTCCGCTCTTCGCGGGTCCATGACGTTCCTCCGCCGATGATTTGGTTGCGCTCTTCAATTTCCTGAAGAGCATATTGACGTCGGTCTCCGTAGAGGTTCCTATATTGAAAATATCAGGCTTGCCGTAATCGAGAGCAAGTACGTTCGCGTTGACAACGTCTCCCACGTAAGTGTAATCGCGGGTTTGTTTTCCGTCCCCGTTTATAACCGGTGACTCACCTTTGAGCATCCTGCCGGCAAAAATCGCTACAACTCCCGCCTCTCCATGGGGGTTCTGACGCGGCCCATAAACGTTCGCGTACCTCAGCACGACATAATTCAGGTTGTGCACCGCGTGATAGAAGAAAAGATATTTCTCCACTGCAAGCTTCGCAATGCCGTATGGCGAGAGCGGTCTCGTAGGATGTTGTTCATCCGCCGGGAAATAATCCTGTTCTCCGTAGATGGCTCCGCCGGTGGAAGAGAAAATCACCTTCTTGACGCCGGATTTCACGCAGTTCTCAAGGACATTCAGAGTGCCGACGATATTAACGCTTGCATCGAACATTGGATCTGCGACCGAGTGTCTCACATCCATCTGCGCTGCCAGATGGTTGACAACATCGAATTTCTTCTCCTTGAAAATCCTCTCAAGTTGCGGATCGCGAATGTCAATCTGAAAAAATTTTGCCCTCGGGCTCAGATTGTCGATTGAGCCGGAAATGAGATTATCTACGATTGAGACTTCGTGCCCGCGCTCGAGGTATGCGTCGACGATGTTTGAGCCGATAAACCCTGCCCCGCCGGTTACGAGAATGTTCATATATTGGATCCTTTCTTCATCTCGAAATCAATGGCCTTTTTTCCAATATCATGCCTGTAAAACATCCCATCAAAGTGAAGCTGCTCGATGCGCGCGTACGCAGCTTCTGACGCCCGTTTAAGCTCCCCGCCCTTGTCGATGCCCGTTATGCCTAAGACTCTTCCACCGTCAGTCATCGTTCTGCCTTCCTTCAGCGTCGATCCGGAATGGAATACTTTGGTATCGGGAAAATTATCTTCCAAACCGGTGATTTCCTTGCCCTTCTCGTAATGATCGGGATATCCTTTCGACGCAGCAATCACGCAAACGGCTGCTGCATTGTTGAGGGCCAGCTTATATGATCCAATCTTCTTGTCCGCCGCAGTCTGCAGGAGCCCAAGGATTGAAGAGTCTACAAGCTGAAGCACGGCCTGCGTTTCAGGATCACCGAACCGTGCGTTGAACTCTACAACCTTTGGACCCTCCTCAGTCAACATAAGCCCGCAGTATAAGCATCCTCTGAAAGGATATCCTTCGGCGTTTGTTCCTTCAATCACTCTTTCGATTATTTCGGATTTTACCTTCTCCATCTCGCTATCAGAGACGAATGGCGTCGGCGCGAATGCGCCCATCCCACCGGTATTTTTTCCAACATCGTTATCGCCGACGCGCTTGTGGTCCTGGGCCGGAGGAAGAACTACATAGTCTTTGCCGTCGGTAATTGCAAACACCGAAGCCTCCGTGCCCGACATGAACTCTTCCACGACGATTCTTTCGCCCGATTCTCCGAACACCTTTTTGATGAAAAACTTGTCCAACTCCGTCTCGGAGTCTTCTCGGGATTGCACGATGGAGACTCCCTTTCCCGCGGCAAGCCCATCCGCTTTGAGTACTAATGGATACCTGGCCGTCTCCAGGTATTTCCTGAGCTTGTCGACCTCTTTGATCGTGAAAGTCATGAATTCGGCAGTCGGGATTTTCCAGCGTCTCATGAATTCCTTGGCAAAAGCCTTGCTCGTTTCCAATCGTGCTGCAAGCCTTCGCGGTCCAAATATCTTCCTTCCACGATTTTCGAAGGCATCCACTATGCCTGCGGCCAGTGGCTGCTCCGGTCCGACGATTGTAAGATCGATCTTGTTATCGTTGGCGAACCGCAAGAGGGAGGTGATGTTATCTGGCTTGATATTAACACATTCCGCCTGCTTAGAAATGCCCGCGTTGCCGGGTGCACAATAAATCAGTGTGCCTTTGTCTCTTAGAATAGCGTCGACCAACGCATGCTCGCGTCCGCCGCTCCCCAGAATCAATACTCTCAATTTAAGTCTCCAACCTTGATATACGACCCTCTATAGTCTAACTGAAAAGAGAGTTCGCGAGCGAGGTCGCCCGTCAACTTGTTGCGATCAAAGCTCTGTGCAAATGGAATCGGTATCTCTGGTAATGAGTTCTTTTCCCAGAGTTCATAATACTCAGCCAGTGCCTTCTTTATTGCGGCGATATCATCCGGATTGACTACTTTGCCCGCTCCGGACTCGAGTATCGTGCTTCTTGCAACTCCATCCGGGACCAGTCCCAATATCGGCTTACGGCTGCCAACATACTCAAAGAGTTTACCCGTCGAAACCATGTCCTCGCCTTTTCCGTAACCGATAGTCAGCCATAGTACGTCGCTTGTCATGAGATACCTGACAGTCGATTTGTGATCAAGATAGCCGAAGACCTTTACGACGTCCTGCAGCCCAAGCGACTCGATCAATGCAAGATTTTCCTTCCTAAAAGTTCCTATGAAGACCGCTTCAATTTTGTTCCTGAGGCCGGGCTTTTCCCTCAATAATTCGGACAAAGCCCTGAGGAAATACTTTGGCGTTCTGTTATGATAGAACGTGCCGGCGTAAGTGAATCTCATCTTCTCAGAAAACGGCAGACGGAGGGTGTCGTCCACATGGAAATCTTCCGCATCGTATCCCTGCGGAATTATGGCAATATCATTGTATCCAAGAAAGGGATAACGCCTTATCATTAATTCTTTGATTCTTCGATTTATGGTAATGATCCTGTTAGAGGTCCTCAGAACATTCTTTTCCAGGTTCTGATGCATCAGTTTATGAAAAGGCGTGAGATAGAAATGCAATGGGTTGTCTACCCATGCATCGCGATAGTCCAGCACCAAAGGGACGCTGAATTCCTTCGAGAGTGCTGCGCCGATAAGATGGCACGTATATGGAGGGGCCGTAGAAAGAATGGCATCAAAAGCCGCACGTCCGTCGGGACTGCCGGACTGAAATAGCTTCCTTCCCACTTTAAGAGCCTCATGCCTCCATCCAATCTTGTTATCCGGAACGAAGACAGCCTGGCTAACGCGGCTCAGAAAGTTTCTCAGCTTTTCATGGGGCATCTTCAAGGGCTTTCCGCTTTCGAACAGCCTGGTTGGATCCAGAGAGTTGGTGCGGACAGTCTGTATGTTATTCTCCGTAACCTCACGCATCAGACTGTAGTCGAGGGCAAAATATGCCGTCGGCGTGATCGTCAAAACCGTGGGCTGCCAGCCATACTCAGGAAGATACTTCACGAATTTCAGTATTCTCTGTACTCCACTGAGCCCCATCGGTGGAAAGTAATAAGCTATAACTAGTACTCTATTTTCCATAGGTTGAAATGTAATAGTCCCTATCTTTTGAGAAATGTGTAAGTTGTTCTACGCCTTCCTTGGTTACCAGGAAATCATCCTCGATCCTCACTCCTCCTGATTTCGGCACGTAAATTCCCGGTTCAATTGTTATGATGTTTCCCTCTTCCAGTACATCCTCGCTCACTTTTGAGACTCTCGGCAATTCGTGTATCCTGAGCCCGACCCCGTGTCCGAGGCCGTGACCAAAGTACTTTCCGTATCCTTTCCTCTCGATGTAGTCCCTGGCAGCCCTGTCGACCTTCTTCGCCGGTACACCTGCACGCGCCGCGTCTCTTCCTGTTCTTTGTGCATCGTAAACTATCTGATAGATTCTTAACAGGTTCGGTTTAACCCTCTCACCCGTCTGGAATGTTCTCGTTATGTCGGAGGCGTACCCGTCATAGAAGCAGCCGAAATCAATTGTCACGAATTCATCTCGCTCAACGACTTTATCGGAAGCGACGCCGTGCGGCATTGCGCCTCTCAATCCGCTCGCCACTATCGTATCAAAGGATTCCTTTGCAGCCCCGAGAACCTTCTGATTGAATTCGAGAGTTGCCGACAAATCACGCTCTCTTTTTCCAAGCCAGTCTTCATGAGTCAGGACATCCAGAGCATCCGCGCTTATCGAGCAGGCAGATTTTATCCTGTCTATCTCCGGTTTGGATTTGACAGCCGCCAGCTTCTCGATGACGAGTGAGGTCTTCGTGAAACTGCATGACGATATTTTAGCCGCAGCCTCGTCGAATGTACCCACGGGCAAGGAATCTTCGACACCGACGGAGGAACCCTTTCCTTGGGTTCTTCTGAACAATTTCTTCTGGAGGAATTCAAAGACATTGCCGCTGTAAACGAGTACTTCGCAGCTTGCTACCTGCCGATTTGCCTGCGTCTTATAACGAAAGTCGGTTAGAAAATAAGCAGTGTCCCGGAACACCAGACAAAATCCGGAGGTACCGCTGAACGTCGTCAGATAACGAACGTTCGAAAGGTCGGCAACGAAGAATGCGTCAAGCGAGTTCTTCTTCAGATAAGATTGCAGACTCTTTACGGACTTCAGCGAGTGCTTCTGCAGGTCGGAAAGCATCATAAGTGGTAATTAGGGGCTTCTTTGACGATATCCACATCGTGAGGATGGCTCTCACTTAGTCCCGCAGAAGTTATCTTAACGAACCTCCCTCTCTCTTTCAGTTCACTGACACTCTTGCATCCGAGGTAACCCATGGCTGCCCGCAAACCGCCGACCATTTGATAAACGGTATCGCTCAGAGGACCGCGGTACGGCACCCGACCTTCAATGCCTTCCGGTACAAGTTTCTTTATGTCGTCCTCTACGTCCTGAAAATACCTGTCACTGCTTCCGGCTTTCATGGATTCGAGTGAACCCATTCCACGATATGTTTTGTAGGCCCTTCCTTCATAGAGGACCTTTTCACCCGGGCTCTCTTCGACGCCGGCGAACAGGTTTCCAATCATAACGCTGTCGGCGCCCGCCGCTATCGCCTTTGCAATATCGCCAGTCTGCTTTATCCCGCCGTCGGCGATAACCGGCACGTCGTATTTCGCTGCGGCTGCGGCACATTCCATCACCGCAGTAATCTGCGGCACTCCGACGCCCGCAACAATGCGAGTCGTGCAAATGCTTCCCGGCCCGATTCCAACCTTAACGCCATCGACTCCTGCCTTTATCAACTCCACTGTCCCGTCTTTCGTCCCTACGTTTCCTGCGATGAGCTGGATCTGTGGAAACTTCTTCTTGAGTTCCTTAACCATTCCGATCACACCTCTGGAATGCCCGTGCGCCGTGTCCACTATCAATACGTCCGCTCCGGACCTAATCAGTGCTTCAGAGCGGTCGATTGTATCGGACTTCACACCGACGGCGGCGCCGACTCTGAGCCGCCCACGCTCATCCTTACATGCATTTGGATAGCGCTTCTTCTTCTGTATATCTTTGAAGGTGATCAACCCACGGAGCTTGCCTGATGAATCTACGACCGGGAGCTTCTCAATTTTATGCTTCTGCAGGATCTCCTCGGCATCCTCAAGCGTCGTGCCTACCTTTGCCGTAACGAGATGTTCCTTCGTCATGAAGTCGGAGAGCTTGCGGTCGTGATCGTCGACAAAACGCAGGTCCCTGTTTGTGAGTATTCCAACAAGCGTTTCCCCGCTCACTATCGGGATTCCGGAGATATGATATTTATTCATCAAGGCAATCGCCTCGCGTACAGTATGCTCCGGTCCGAGAGTAACAGGATCCGAGATCATTCCGCTCTCCGAACGTTTGACGTGATCGACCTCCTCTGCCTGCTGTGCTATCGAAAAGTTCTTATGGATAATGCCTATTCCGCCTTCGCGTGCCAAAGCTATCGCAAGCTCGCTTTCCGTGACCGTGTCCATCGCCGCGCTCAGAAGCGGGATGTTCAGCTGGATTTCTCTGGTCAATCTTGTAGTGACGACCGTCTCCCGCGGCAAAACATCGGAATAGTTAGGAATCAACAATACATCATCAAACGTAAGCGCATCACCGACTATCTTTTCGCTCATTTCCATCTGTTTTTTCTCCATCAATAGTAAGCTTGGACTCCTGTTATGTCGCTCCCGATTATTAAGGTGTGAATATCATGGGTCCCTTCATACGTGTACACGCTCTCCAGGTTTGCCATGTGGCGCATAACCGGATATTCGTCGAGGATTCCATTTGCACCAAGTATGGTTCGGGCAACCCTGGCGATCTCAAGGGCAAAATGCACATTGTTCCGCTTTGCCATTGAGACCTGAGTGAACTTATGTTTACCCTGATCCTTTAGTCTACCCAGCTGAATGTTGAGCAGCTGTCCCTTTGTGATTTCGCTCAGCATAAACACCAACTTGTCCTGAGTAAGCTGAAACGAAGCTATCGGCTTCCCGAACTGGATTCGTGATTTGGCATAGTTCAACGCAGCATCGTATGTCGCCATTGCCGAACCAATCGCACCCCACGCAATTCCATATCGCGCCTGATCAAGGCACATCAGAGGAGACTTCAGCCCCCCTGATTTCGGAAGAATATTATCTGCCGATACCTCACAATCCTGAAAAACAAGTTCGCTTGTTACAGAGGCGCGCAGTGAATGCTTTCCCTTCATCTCCGGCGCTGAGAAGCCAGGAGTTCCCTTCTCGACGAGGAAGCCCTTTATTTCACCGTCCAACTTCGCCCAGACAACGGCGACATCCGCTATCGTTCCATTCGTAATCCACATCTTTGCCCCATTAATCACATACTTATCACCCTTCCTCTCAGCCCTCGTTATCATCCCCCCTGGGTTCGAGCCGAAATCCGGCTCCGTCAAACCGAAACATCCGATGGCCTCGCCCTTTGCTAACCGTGGAAGCCAGTAGTCCTTCTGCGCATCAGAACCGAAAGTAAAAATCGGGTACATTACAAGCCCGCTCTGAACCGAGGCAAAGCTCCTGATACTCGAGTCGCCCCGTTCCAGCTCTTGCATAATTAGGCCGTAGGAAACATTGTTGAGTTCAGCGCACCCATATTGTGCGGGAAGCGTAGGACCGAGAATGCCCAGTTCAGCCATCCTCTTCACAAGATGGATTGGGAAAGTTCCCTCCCGGTAATGTTTCTCTATGATGGGAACAACTTCATCCGAGACAAAATCGCGTACGGTATCCCTGACAAGTTTTTCTTCCGTAGTTAAGAGACTTTCGGTGTTGTAGTAATCAACGCCGCTAAACTTTGCCATTGCAACCTCAAGATTTAGGGTAGGAATATTTATGTTCGTCTTTCAAAGCAAGCCGGTTTCGCAAACCCTTCTGCAGGCAGCAACAATCGTGCAGAAGCTAACTAGGTTGGTTCAAATATTAGCCAAAAAACGCCAATGTATCAAGGATACACAGTAATCACACGACAGGATTTCGGCGACAATTTGAAAAATTTCCTCAAGTTCTCTAGTTTTTATTACCTGACCGTAATAAATCGAAGGCAGGTTTCTGTATTACCAACCATTTTAAAATCATTAACGGGAAACACAATGAAGAGCTTTGAAGGAAAGGTTGCAGTCATAACCGGCGCGTCAAGCGGTATTGGAAGGGCAACAGCTAAGGCATTCGTGGCAGAGGGAGCGAAGGTACTTGCTGTCGCACGTAACACCTCTCGCCTCGAATCACTTAAAGATGAGTGCAAAAGTGCCGCAGGACAGATCCGGGTCCTGGCCGGCGACGTAACTCAAGAGGGCGACCGAAAAAAAACAGTGGACGCAGGAGTGAAGGAATTTGGTGGAATCGACATACTTGTGCAGGCTGCGGGCATAATCGCCAACGGCACGATCGAGAACACGACCGGTACGCAGTGGAACGACATGATGGATATAAACCTGAACTCCGTTTTCAGGTTGATGCAGCTTACGCTTCCCTCTCTCACAGAGCGAAAGGGAAACATAGTGAACGTGTCGAGCGTGACGGGGACACGCGCCTTTCCAGGTATTCTGGCATACTGCGTCAGCAAGGCCGGAGTTGACCAGTTAACGCGATGCTCCGCACTTGAGCTCGCCCCCAAAGGCGTACGCGTCAACGCCGTCAATCCCGGTGTCGTGGTAACAAACCTGCACAGGAACGGCGGTATGGACGAGGCCTCTTATGCAAAATTCCTCGAACACTCGAAGGACACGCACCCGCTCGGTCGCGCTGGCAATCCGGAAGAAGTGGCAGATTTAATACTCTTCCTCGCTTCGGATAAGGCCGCATGGATAACGGGAGTGACCTACAGCGTGGACGGCGGCCGGGCACAGACATGTTTCAGGTGAGCGACTTCGAAAATCCCGACTGGTGCTTTGATAAGAGAGCCGGAGTGTGTGACAATCTGTGTAGCCACGGCGCTTAATCCAACGGAATCTTATTTCATGTTCGCGAGCGATTTCTTTGCGATATCCAGGTCCGGATTGATCTGGAGAGACTTTCTGTATTCCGACTTCGCCGCCTCCTTGTTTCCGAGCTTCTCATATATCATCCCCATTCGCCAGTGGGCATAGTCATAGGTCGGGCTGTTTTTCGCTAAAGGCATCGAAATGTATTTACGCAAGCTCGCCAGCCCTCCCTGCAAATCGGTACCAGATAGACAGGCAACTTTCCCAAGCTGGTAGTAGACCGGAGCGTCCGTGGAGTCTTCCTTGAGCGCATGGTGGAACATGTCTTTCGCCTTCTCAAGGTTGTTCACCTGCACGTAGTAGAGACCCGCCCAATAATAAATTTCCGATTTGTCGTCAACCGCCTTTACTGCCCTCGCGAGGACTGCGTCTGCTTTAACCTCATCCTTGTTGCTGACATAAAACCACCAAAGCCCTCTGTATGCCGGCGTCTTCCTGGGATCAACTGCTATCGCCTGAAGATAGTCTCCCTCCGTATCCTTCTGCCGCTTTTGATATTCACTTATCCTGGCTTTAGTTAAGTAGCCTGCGTACCGGTCAAGCATCAAGATGGTATCGGACTGTGTAACCGCTTTGTCGACGCTTCCTCCCATAATCCCCGGCGCCTGCAGGTAGTATTCTACGAGGCTGCGCCTTGCATCGATATACTTCGGATCAACTCTTGCTGCCGTCTCGAATTCACTGAGACAATCCTTTGCTGCTCCGAACTTGCTGAAGATGCCTGCCTTTTGAGCTTTTACTCCGTATGCATTCCCCAACATCAAATGATATTTTGCATTTCCGTATTGAAGCTCAACAGCCTTCTTGAGATACTCGATCGCCTTATCATAGCTGTCATTCATATTGATCATGCCAAGATAATAATAGGCGCTGTCATTCTTCGGGTTTTGTCGCAATGCTTCCTGGAGAAGACCGGTTGCCTCCCGGTAATTCCCCTCGTTGAACAGCTTTACTGACTTGTCGACCAATGTCTGGCCAGATCCCAGCGACGAAAAAAGGATGCAAAGGACACATGTGGTAAGGAGATTCTTCATCGGCTAACTTCCTTTCCCTGACTAAGAAACGTCCGCTCAATGATGTTTCGCGAGAGGCAAGAACTAACACGCCCCCATGCAGATGAAATTATAATATCATCCACTGGTAAGTGCAAGCATCGGCGCACACTTCGCCTTAGTCAACGTGAAGTAGTCCGTCTCTTCCCTGTCCTTTCCCCCGATAACGCACCGGATAATATGATTTAACTATGAAAAGGGTGTGTCCGGCCCACACACTTCCGAATCTTTCCTATTCGTCAGCGAATGGATCGCCTGAAGGTGTAGACGCTCAGCGATAACACAACGGCCCCAATGACAAAGAGGGCCAGTGTCTGCGGCCAAAGGTCGGCAAAACCGTCGCCCTTCAGGAATATTCCCCTCACTATCTCCATAAAATAGCGAACGGGTATGAGGTAGGTTATATACTGGAAGAACTTCGGCATGTTCTCGATCGGGAAGATGAAACCCGACAGGATAAGCATAGGCATCATGACGAAGAACTGCGCCGTCATAGTGGCCTGCTGCTGAGTCTTGGAAATGGAAGAAACGAAGAGCCCCAAACCCAGCGCCACTAGGACAAACAACAGGCTCAGAATTAACAGCGTGAAGACGTTTCCCCTGAGGGGGACGTGAAAAACATACACGCTCACGAACAGGACAAGGAACACTTCCACAATTCCGATAAGCGTAAAAGGAATCATCTTGCCGAGTATGAATTCCAGGTCATGAAGGGGAGTGACGACTATCTGCTCTATCGTTCCGTTCTCCTTCTCCTTTACGATTGCCAGTGAAGTGATAGTGAGCGTAATAACCATAAGCACCATTACGAGAACCGCGGGAACCATGAAATTAACGCTTTCTAGGTCTGGGTTGTACCATGCCCTTGTTTGAGCGACCACTTGCGGAAGGTCGTCAGGGTTCTTGATGAGGTTATAGCTTTCTGCCCGCTTCACGACGATATTGCGAGCATAATTAAGGGCTATGGCGCTGGCATAACTCAATCCGATCCCGCTGGTGTTTGAGTCTGAGCCATCGGCGATCACCGCCAGCTGCGGTGTCCTTCCAGCCAGGATGTCGCGGCCGAAATGAACCGGTACAACGACAGCCATCCCTGCTTTCCCGCTCTTCAAATAGTGGTCTATCTGATTGATGTCGTCGATGTACGCTATCGGGGTGAAATATCCGGAGCTTGTATAATGCGATATGAGCTCTCTGCTCTGTTTCGTATTATCCAGGTTGCATATGACTATCGGGATGTTCTTCACATCCACCGTCGCGGCATATCCCAGCAGTATCAGTTGCATAACTGGGGCGATAAACAGCATGCCGAACATTCGCTTGTCACGCCTCAGCTGTAGGAATTCCTTCTTTACGACTCGCAAAATTCTCTTCATATCAGAATCCTTTCTTGCTCAGTCTAATCGAAGCGAATGCGGGAACGACCACCGCGAAAATAACGAGAGGATAAATCTGAGTATAGATATCAGCGAAATCCGATCCCTTCAGCATGATCGCCCTGAGAGCCGAAAGGAAGTACCTTCCCGGCAGAAGATATGTTACAAGCTGAAGAGGAAGTGCCATGCTGTTTATCGGGAACACGAAACCCGAAAGGATGAATGTAGGAAGTATCGAAAGAAGGCTCGCTACGAGGAACGCCATCTGCTGCGAGTTCGTGAATGTCGAGATCAGGATGCCTATGCTCAACGTTCCAATAAGGAAGATTATTATTGTCACGGCCAGAAGAAGCAGGCTCCCGCGTACAGTCACATCGAAAAGCACGAAACTCGCCGAGATGACCAGGACCGCCGCCGCAAGCGACAGGACGAAGTAAAGGGTAGTCTTGCCCAGAATAATTTCGAGAGAGGTGGTTGGAGCCATACTGATATGTTCAAGAGTCCCCCGTTCCTTTTCCCTGACGACGGATATTGCGGGAGTCACTATACTCAGAATCATTAAGATGAACCCGATTAGACCGGGGACCAGGAACTTGGCACTCTTCAGTTCCGGGTTGTAATAGACTCTCGGCCGGTAGTCAATCCCCTCAGACGCTATATGGATACCCAGCCGATCCAGGTAACGAGCGGTCAGGTTGGCGGAATAACTCTGAAGAACGCCGTCTATGTACCCCATAATGATAGTAGCGGTATTAGAATTAGCCCCGTCGAGAAGCACCTGCACATCGACCTTCTTTCCCAGTAGGATTTCTTTCGCGTAGTCGTGCGGAATTACGAGCACTGCCTTAGCTTTACCGTCCTGGATGAACTTGTCGATGGCAGATTCGTCAGGCACCGTTCCGGCAAAATCGAAATATTCCGTGCTGAAAAACTTCTCCTGCAATGCCCGGCTTTCTTCCGTCACTGATTCGTCAAGTACTCCGAGTTTGACGTGCTTAACGTCAAAGTTTAAGGCATATCCATAGAGCAGAAGCATAAGCGTCGGCACAAGGATAATCGCGGAGAGTGATAGTTTGTCGCGCTTCAACTGCCTGAATTCCTTGAGATATATGGTGAGGATATTCTCAAACATTCGGTGCTTTTCCCTTCGGGCGAGTCTCCTTCACGAATATATCCTCCAGTGTCGGAGCCGCCTTGACGATCTGAAAATTAGCGATCCCGTTTCGTTTCAGAACTCCTTCCAGCTGCCGCACCGGAGCTTCGGTCTCGGCATAGACGTGTACGTTATTCCCGTAGATCGCGGCGTCAGTGATCCAGGGTTCCTGTTCCACAATATTGAAAACCTTCAGCGGTTCGGTTGTCTCGATTTCGAAGAGCGGAAGATCGGAGAATTGCCGGCGTATTCCCTCAGGCGAACCGTTCACGACTATCTTTCCGAGATGCATCATGATGATGTTCTCGCAGAACTCCGCTTCCTCCAGATGATGGGTCGTTACTATTATGGTCGCGCCCTCCCCTGACAGTTGACCGATGAGCTGCCAAAACTTGTCCCTGACGACCGGATCCACACCGCTTGTCGGCTCGTCGAGGAACACGATCCTCGGATGATGGAGAACCGCGCATCCGAGAGCCAGCCGCTGCCGCCAACCGAGTGGAAGATCGCTGGTCAGCAGATTTTCCC
>JAMCXB010000022.1 GCA_023480735.1 Bacteroidota bacterium
GAAACAGCGCTATTTCCGAGGGGTCCTTCGCAAGCTTGAAACCTCCCCGAGGCCCCTTAAGCGAAGACAGTATCCTGTCTTGTACCAGAAGCTGCAACGTCTTGCCCAGAAAAGGCATCGGAATGTCAAGGCGTTCACTAATCTCGTTTATGTTGGTGAATTTCCCAGGCTCCTGCACAGATATGTAAAGCACTGCCTGAAGGGCATATTCACACTGCCTACTGAATATCAGTGACATATATCAGACATTTCTATCTGAATATTAACACAACTCCCCTCTTCAATCAAGTGAATCTTCTTCGTATCTGCCGCTTATGCAAAAGCACCCTTAATGTGAAATAAGTAGATATGAATATCTTCTAAGAGATGATATGTCATCCGTAAGCATCAGTGAGCAACTTTCCGTGATCCCCTCATTTATTATGCTCAACCGGTTGAATGTGTGGTGCTAAAGTGTTAAAGTTGGAACAACAGGAAAAACGGGAAATGCTAGTTGAGGAAGTATCCATAGCTAAGCCGTTGGGTGTTGGTCAAGCCGCGCAGATCCGAGTCACAACACGTACAATCAACAACTGGATCAAGTCAGGCAAGCTAAAAGCTTACGCAACACCCGGGGGGCATTTTAGGGTTTGGCCGTCTGATCTGAAAAAATTCCTGAAAGCGCACAACATGGATATCAATTTCGACTTCAAAGGGGAGCAGCGAAGAAAGATCCTTGTTATTGATGACGATGAGTCTTACGCAGAATTGGTCAGGGAAGTGCTCCATGACAAGCTGGAGAATTGTGAAGTTACAATAACACAGGATGGGTATGAGGCTTTAATACTGCTCGGCGAGTTCAAGCCCGAACTTATCGTCCTCGACCTGATGATGCCGGGCATAGACGGCTTTAAGGTTCTTGATCTCATCGCAAATCGCAAGGCCAACTATCCGCTCAAGGTACTCGTCCTGTCGAGAAATCTGACCGCTTCTGCAATTGACCGATTGAAGCGTTCGCGCGCCGATCAATGGCTGGCGAAGCCTGTCTCTACCGCAGAGCTCGTCCACTCAGTGTTGAACCTTCTCGCCGGCGAGGAGCTCGGAGGAATGGACGTCTCTTGAGCCTTGCAGGCCTGAACCTCCTTTTCGGATTTCTCCTTTTGTTTCAGACTCGGCCTGCTGTAACTCCGATTGCGGATGTGCTCAAGTTGATACCCCGCGACAGCAGCGTGGTAACTACAAACACAACTGTGACAGTTACCGGCGTCGTAACGACCCCCTCCCCCACCCCTGTCTCAATGCTCGGGTCGTACATCCAGGACAACACTGGTGGAATAAAACTCTTCCAGTTGAATTACAGAGGAACCCCGCCTCGTGTCGGCGATAGTGTAATTGCAACGGGGAAGCTCGGACTCTACAGGGGCCAAGAGGAGCTGCTGGATCCTGAGATCAGGATTCTCAAGAGAGACGTGAAGGTTACGCCCGTACCGGTCACGCCGGCCCGGATTGCCTCCGGCGAATATGAAGGGAGATTGGTAAGCCTGAAAGGCACCGTACTGAGCAAAGAACGGCAAACCAACGGGACGAGAATTTCTCTTAGGGGGAGTGGCGGGGGCACTGTAATTTTATATTCCGAGAACTATGCAGTTTCGCCCTACGTCATCAGCCGCATACATAGGGCCGACCTTTTGTTGATCACGGGGGTCGTGTCGCGCTACACAATGAACAAACCCTACCTGGATGGGAACGAGGTCTACTTGAGATTCCCATCGGACATCGTTCCTTTGGGCGAGGACTTTTTCGCTCGTTATTCCCCAGACATAATGATCATGGCTGTTCTTGCCGGGGGGATTCTCATTGCACTATTTGTCTTCAATTATTTGCTTCGCAGGGAGATCAGGCAGAAGACAGAGCAGCTAGAGGGACAGGGAAGACTGTCGAGCCTCCTTTACGACAGCATAGCCGAATTAAGCGGCCTGCTTGACAGGAATGAAATAGTCCAGCGTATCATCAAGAAGCTGAACCCGCATATTGGAATAACCTCGGTCATATTTTGTGCCTTGTCCGATTCAACCACCAAGTGGACCCTCTTCACTTTCAAACTCGTGAACAACGAAGTCGTTTCAGACGCTAAGATGTTCAATAGCGACGTTTTGACGTGGGCTACGGAACAATCTGTGCATGGAGACGCCCTATGGGATGTTCAGATAGGCGACTTCGTATCCGTTAGCGGCAACCTGTCTGACGAAGACAGGAGTGTCTTGAGGTTCCTGGCGGAATTCTTTGACGGCAAGGAAGTAACCGTAGTAAGACCGCCGGCAGGCACCCTGAGTTCACTTATCCTATTCGACCACATGGTGCCGTTCACCGAGAGAATCCAGCAGGAATCGGTACTTTCGTATATCCGGCACCTGTTGGCGGCAATTCGGGGGGCGGAATTATTCGCCATCACTCAGAAGCAGGAAACCGCGATTGAAAAGCTTTACAACAGCACGGTCTTCGGATTGCTGACTCTGTCTCTCGACGGAACGATTGAAACGGCGAACCTGGTCGCTTCCGAAATGCTGAACGACAAAGCGCTGGTGGGCAGGAAAGTCCACGAATACCTTTTTCCCGAGGATGCACGTCGCCTTGACGAGCTTCTGCCGAGTCTCGCGACGGTCGGAACCGAAAAGTTTGTAAGATTCGAAGCGAAGATCCGGCAAGGATCAGACACGGCTTCCGAAGTCGAATTTGCCGTCGAGTTCGATGGAGAATCCAAGACATTCAATGTCACGGTCCAGGACATAGGCGATCGGCGTGTGTTCGAGGACTACACCGCATACGAACAGAAGATTGCTACGCTTGAGAAGATGGCGTCTTTTCTATCGCACGACCTGAACAATATAGTGGGAGGCATAACAGGGTACGCTTCCCTCCTGAAAAGGAAGCTTCCGCCTGAATCGAAGGAACACCATTACGCGGACATAATCGAAGATGCGGGCAGACGGACAAGCGAATTGGTGAAGCAGGTACTTGGCTTTGCCCAGATGGACGCCAAGACAATTGAGGTGGTCGACCTGAATGAATTCCTGAAGAACGTAGCGGCGGAATTCGAAAAGATGCACGGTGAGAAATACCGCCTGGTGACGGACTGTGCCGAACAACCCGTCTATTCACGCATTAGCACTTCACAATTCAGACAGGTGCTTTTCGCTATCCTGGAGAACGCGGCCGATTCGATGGAGGCCGGCGGGACTATAAGATGTTCAACAGGTATTTCCGATATGCAAGGGACACATTCCGGCTCCACTCCGGGCGGAAGAAGGTGTTTCGTGGAAGTCGAAGACCATGGTGTCGGAATGGATGAGGCGATCAGGCGCAGGATCTTCGAACCCTTCTTTACAACAAAGCGCATCAAGAAATACACCGGGCTGAGCCTAAGTGCCGCGTTCAATATTGTGAAGCACCACAAAGGATTCATCAACGTTGATTCCAATCCGGGAACCGGGACAAGAGTGAGGATCTACCTACCCCGTTATTCCGATCAGGAAAAACCGAGAAGCGAGACTTCATCTCCGGAACTGTTAGATGCGGACGGGGTTAAGATTCTCGTGGTAGATGACGAGGAAAGTGTACGACAGCTGGCCTTCGACATACTCAGCGAACAGGGTTTCACCGTGGTCACAGCGAATGACGGCAGCCGTGCTCTCGAACGCCTCAAAGAAAACCCCGATGTCAGGCTGGTTGTGCTCGACATGGTGATGCCGGTGATGGGCGGAAAGGAAGCCTGCATAGAGATTAAGAAGCTGCCTGCCCCTCCCAAAGTCTTGATTTGTACCGGCTTCAGCGAATTGTCAGATCTTGAGACTATACTGGGGAGCCATGCCGACGGTTTGCTTCCGAAGCCTTACCGCACTGCCGACCTGCTTAAAATGGTATCCGACATTCTAAGGGACGGCACGGGGAAAAATTCCGTTCCTGAAGTCAGTTAGAAACCATTTTTCGGCTTAAGAACAATACTTTTGCTGGTCCAACGAGAACGTCTTTTCAGGGAGAGACAGAAGTACTAAAATGCATTTGTTATGCCTCTTACCTTCCGCATCGTCTTCGTTGACTTGAAATTGTTTCCGCATGAGATACATCGTTAGGTCTGCTTCTACGAGAACCACCAAACAAAACTTGAGTTAAAGTCAATTCTCAAGCTAAATATCTTGACTTTACCCAATGATGACAATAATTTGCTCATCGACACTTAGCCAAAGTGAGTGTCATTCAAGAAATGGTTTAGGTCTAGTAAAAAGAGAGCTACTGTCGGAGCTGCTGGCGCGAGGCACCTTTCTTTGGTATACGATGGTGGCAAAAGCAGCTGAATTTTCAATATATAGGGAGGAGTGTCCATGGGCTACACAGATACGTTCACCTCTGAAGAGATAAAGGCGCAGTCAAAATGGGGCGGCCTGTCGGTGCGACGTCATTTCACGAGAAAGGGAATTCACCCATTCGATGAGATCAACTGGGAACAGCGAACTGCGTCAATTTCGAATGAGAAGGGCGAAGTAATATTCCAGCAGGATAACGTCGAAGTTCCCGATTTTTGGAGCGTGACGGCGACAAATGTCGTGGTTTCGAAGTATTTTCACGGTCAACTGGGAACTCCCGAAAGAGAGTTCAGCGTGAAACAGCTCGTCGACCGTGTCGCCAGGACGTTCACGAAATGGGGCATCAAGGGAGGATATTTCGCTTCGGATGAAGACGCCTCAACATTTTTCGACGAACTGACATACTTGCTGGTAAATCAGTACGTGTCTTTCAACAGCCCGGTTTGGTTCAACGTGGGCATCGAAGAAAAGCCGCAATGTTCTGCTTGCTTCATCAACTCCGTCAAGGATACCATGGAGTCCATACTTGAGCTCGCCAAGACCGAAGGAATGCTTTTCAAGTGGGGCAGCGGCACAGGGACGAATTTTTCGACTTTAAGATCCTCAAAGGAAAAGCTTTCAGGTGGTGGTACAGCTTCTGGTCCGGTCTCATTCCTGCGCGGCTTCGATTCGTTCGCGGGAGTGATTAAATCGGGTGGAAAGACACGCCGCGCCGCAAAGATGGTCATCCTGAACGCAGAACACCCCGATATACTCGACTTTATCAGAAGCAAATCAGAGGAAGAAAAGAAGGCCTGGGCATTGATAGACGCGGGCTACGACCCGGGCTTCAATGTCCCAGGCGGAGCTTACGACTCGGTTCAATTCCAGAACGCGAATCACAGCGTTCGAGTAACGGACGAGTTCATGCGTGCGGTCCTGGAAGACAAAGAGTGGAGAACCAAGAACGTCAGAGACGGAAAGCCTGCCGAGAATTATAGGGCAAGAGACCTGATGCACGAAATCTCGGAGGCTGCCTGGGTCAGCGGAGATCCCGGCATGCAGTTCCATTCCACGATAAACGGCTGGCACACCTGCCCTAACACCGCCTCCATCAACGCATCAAACCCTTGCAGCGAATACATGTTCCTCGACGACAGCGCCTGCAACCTCGCTTCACTCAACCTAATGAAATACAGGAGAGAAGACGGTTCTTTCGACGTAGACGCATTTCTCCATTCGGTGGACATAACGATCACGGCGCAGGAAATTATCGTCGGCAACGCAGGCTACCCTACTAAGTCGATTGAAAAGAACAGCCACGCTTTCCGGCCGCTCGGAATTGGCTATGCCAATCTCGGCGCCCTTCTGATGTCGCTCGGCGTTTCCTATGACAGCGACGAAGGCAGAGCTTATGCCGGAACTGTCACATCGCTGATGACCGGGGAAGGTTACAAGCAAAGCGCACTAATCGCGAAGACGCACGGAACGTTCGACGGGTACCAGCCTAACAGGGAGCCGATGCTCGGCGTTATACGAAAGCACAGGGCTCATGTAGACAAGATCAATGCCGACATTATCCCGGGCGATCTCGTCCAATCAGCCCGTAAGGTTTGGGACGATGCACTGACCATCGGAAAAGAGTATGGTTACAGGAACTCTCAGATCTCAGTCCTCGCTCCGACGGGCACGATAGGTTTCATGATGGACTGCGACACAACAGGCGTCGAACCCGACATTGCCCTGGTCAAATACAAGAAGCTCGTCGGCGGCGGATACATGAAGATCGTTAACAACACCGTACCGCTTGCCTTAAAAACACTCGGCTATTCTGAAGAACAGGTAGATGAAATCATCAAGTACATCGACGTCAACGGCACGATCGAGGGCGCTCCCCATTTGAAGGAAAAGCACCTGAACGTTTTCGACTGTGCATTCAAACCGGTCAACGGAGTGCGCTCGATCCATTATGTGGGCCACATTAAGATGATGGCAGCAGTGCAGCCATTCCTATCGGGCGCTATCTCGAAGACAGTTAACCTTCCGACAGAGGCAACGGTCGAAGACATCGAACAAGCATACATCGAGGCGTGGAAACTCGGTCTGAAGGCGATCGCGGTTTACCGCGACGGATCCAAGAGAACGCAGCCTCTGAGCACGAAGAAAGACGACGGAAAGAAGGCCGAACCGCTGGCTCCTGGCGCCTACGCCGTCAGGCACAGGCTCCCTGACGAGAGAAGTGCCGTGACTCACAAGTTCAGTATCGGCGGTCACGAGGGTTATATAACGGTTGGACTCTACGAGGACGGAACCCCCGGAGAGATATTCATAACGATGTCGAAGGAAGGGTCCACGATAAGCGGCCTCATGGACGGCTTCGCGACGGCCATTTCCCTGGCGCTGCAATACGGAGTTCCGCTCAAGGTTCTCGTCGATAAGTTCAGCCACATGCGTTTCGAGCCCTCCGGGTTCACGAACAGCAAGGATGTACCGATCGCCAAATCCGTGTTGGATTATATCTTCCGCTGGATGGGCTTGAAGTTCCTTCGGCGAGAGGAGCAGCCGGCGTCTGTAGTGGTCGATTCCATTGCGGCAGAACCGAATGCTGAAGAGAAGAAAGAATTCAACATCTCGCTCGAACAAGCTGAGAAGAAAGTATTTCAGGAACAGGCGGACGCGCCTCCCTGCCACGAATGCGGCTCGATCATGATTAGAAGCGGCTCGTGCTACAAATGCCTGAATTGCGGTTCGACGAGCGGTTGTTCCTGAGTTTCAATTAGACTTAAACCAAAGGCCGCCGGAAAGCAATTTTTGGCGGCCTATTTTTTACAAGTACATCGGGGAAAATGAAATGAACTTAGTCCTGTCCGCAATCTTGAACCTGCTCCTCATAACCGGCCAGTCGCACAGTGCTCGTCCGGCACCATGCACCGGAGTTAAGATAGTGAACCATATCGTGAACTGGGGACAGCGGAAGATGGAGCATCCACGAAAGATCGAGGCAATAATAATTCATTCCTCATACAACGCACTGGATGCAGATTCGTTCAGCGTCAAAGGGATACTCCGGGAATACAAGGACGCGGGTGTGACGCCTCACTATATCATAGACAGAAGCGGCACGATCTTCAGGCTCGCACCGGACAACAACGTTGCCTACCAGGCCGGCAAGAGCCGGCTCCCCGACGGAAAGACGGACGTGAATTCAGTCTCTTTAGGAATCGAGATAGTCAACACGATGCACGACTCTCCTACGAAGGCGCAGTATGTTTCCCTTGTGAAGCTGGTCAGGTGCCTGGAGAGCAAATATCCCGTCAAGTACGTTCTCGGCCACAAAGACATTGCACCGGGAAGAAAAACGGACCCATGGAATTTCGACTGGGCGAAATTTCACTCAATGCTGGAGCAAGAATAGAACCTCCGGTCGCGACCGGAGATCTCAATCGCGCAGATCGCCGTCGAGTGGAATCCCGCGTTTGCCGAATTCCCTGATCAGTTCTTCGTTCCCCACAAATTGCACCGCATCCCATCCGAGGCTGCGCGCTGCCGCAGCATATTCCAGAATATCGTCGGTGTACAAATGCTCTTCCGGCGGAACTCCCGTATAGGCTTCGACGGCCCTGTATATTTTCTCCTCAGGCTTTACCGCACCGATCTCGTGAGACAGGATGAGCTTTTCGAAATTCCCGAGGAATTCGTAGCTTCCCCAGCCATACTTCCGATGCAAGGCGTTCGTGTTAGACAGGACAACCAGCCGGTAATTCTTCCCCAGAACCGGAAGAAGCTTAACCAGCTCCTCGTTCACACTGAAGAGACCGGAATAGATCCTGTAGAATTCCTTCCTGGCGACCTTCTGTTCCAAAACGCCGAGCATAATCTCGGTGAATTCATCGACAGAGTATTCCCCGCGCTCGAACTTCCTATGCACCTCGTAATTCGTCCTATAGAACTCGGCAAATTTCACACCGAGTCCCTTCTCTATTTCTTCGAAACCCTGAATCACATCGTTGAAATCGAAGGGCAGGAGCACGTTCCCTAAATCAAATACAATTACTGAATATTTTTGTTTCATCTGTTTTTCTTTTTCCGATTGAAGTTGTTGGTTCTAGTGGACTCGATTAACCTCGTTGATAATCTTGCGCTTGGGCCACGGCCACTTCATTAATAATACGACTCAGCCTCGAAACATGAAAACCTCCGCGCTCCGCCTGTTCCCAATTTCCCCACCTCTACCGGTCGCTGTCTCTGGGCTGTGAGGCAATTGCACTCCCGACTTTTCTTGGAAGTTTCCTTCTTTCATTCATACTTGACTTTGAGTACCTTTGAGCGCTTTGATTTCAGAACCGGATCGATATCATCAGACAATCTTGCAGGCAACGCGTTACTTTTTGCTGCTGATCTTCCTGTCCCTTGTTGGCGTCCGTACATACGCCCAGACTCTCCCACGCCCTTCCACAGTCTCTCGCATTGATTCTCAATCCGTGTGGAGTCCGCCCGATAATTTCAGGCACAAAATGGATCGGGAGTGCTCTCATCTGTCCGGCGCGGAGTTCCAGGCCTGTTTCATCTCGCTGATGAGAAACCTGGGGGCTTCTCCCGCAGCGCTGCGTTTCACGTCACTTACCGACACAGCCGGTTATGTCCGCAATTTCCGCAACGCGGGAAAGGTCGATATTGCCTACGTGTTCTATCCCTTCCGGGCAAATGAAAACTTCGGAATCGTTCTGGTAAATGGAAACCCCGAGATGGTTGACGTCGACGACTTTTCGGTTATCGACCTCGCCGCGCTGAAAAGCGACTCCACCTATCTGAAGATAGTTCGGGAATTCCCGGATGCGGCCGTCTGGCCGGGGGACCGCTATCGCCTGGACATGCCGAAATCAGAGACTCTGCCGGACGGCACACAAAGATTCCTCGTGGGTTATTGGCTGCAGAACGGCTGTCATGCATGTGAACGGATTGGGACGATCGTGTATGCCTTTGACTTCGACAAGCAAGGCAAGTTTCTTGGGACAAAACTCGTAACGGTAACCGCACTTCACAGGTGAGACGCCGCTAAGCGGACCTATCATATGGTTTGGCCGCAACAGTTTAATCGATGACACAACTCAATTCCAAGCTGATTGTCGTAATGCCGGCAATGCGTCTCGACGAAGATTCCACAGTAACCTCCTTGTCTCCGTCATAGATGTCTCTGGATATCTTTGCACCGATAGAAAAGAAATCGGTCACTTTCCAATTAGCGGACAACGACATCCTGGCACCGTCTCCGTACAAAAGTGTGTACATGGCAACTCCAGGCAGGTCGCCTTCGACGACATAGAATGCAGAATTGTACGAATCGGTCTTGTAAAAGCTAGCCCTCGGACTGATTGAAAGCCGGGAAGTTTTTATAGTACAATCGAACACGAACAGCTCGCCCTTCTCTCCAGAAGACAGGAAGTTCTTCTCCAGCCTGGTTCGGATTGAAACCGTGCGAGAAAAGACGTGTCTCAGTTCAACCCTGAAAGTTTGCCTGGAACCGGCGAGCGACGACTGTGCAGCCGGGAAATCGCTTTCCGGGATGTAGTAGTCTTCCTTTGTCTTGTACTTATAGCGAAGATAAACAAGGGTCCCGTTGCCGTCCAGAAGCTTCAATCGGGACAGTGCCAGGTAACAATCGGCGAAGATTTCTTCGCCGTTCCTGTCAGGAGTATTGGAGAGGGAGATGATCCTGAACCTGTCATAATAGAAGCCGAGTTTTATCTCGTCCGTAGGTCTCAACCACGCCCCGAAATAAATCCCCTGCTCCGGCGACGACGGGAAACCCTCGGACAGGGCTCCGCCGTAATTTGAGACTATCCTCGATCTGAGGTCCCGCAGGCCCACCGCAAAACGCGCACGCTCGTAATCGATTCCCACATTCGTTGAGAAGGAGACAGACTTGTCCGCCATGACCTCTCCAGAAAAGGCCAGCCCGTCGGCGCGCACACGCAAAAACATATTGACCACAAACTGCTTGCCTACATAGTAATTCGAGAACGGCCTGTCGTACGACAGGTATGCTCCGGAGATTCCACATACGCCCCAATCACTTCCATACTGAAGTATACCACCTTCGATTGTTTCGTGAAGCCCTCCGCCGGATGGGCCGCCTGTCGGCAGGTTCAAACCCGAGTAATCGATTGAGGTCACACTTCCCGTACTGTCCAGGTGTGCCTTAAATTTTTTGCTGGACACGAATCCAGTGAGCCCGAATTTCCCGACAGGAATCTCAAAGGCGGCGCCTCTCAGGTATCTGGTTTCACCTCTCGACCTGTACAACTTCAACGAGTACGGACTCTTATTGAAGAGCGGCGTAATAGCTTCCGCCGATTTCGAGACAACGCCGCCGTTCGAGAACAGCATCCCGTTTCCCATGCTCAGCCTGTAATTCCCTATGTTAACCGTGGAAAAAATGGAGACGGACCTCGCAGCAGCAGCGAGTGAATAGAAATCCAGGTAACTCTTTTCACCCGGGTCCTTGTCGGTCACCATGCAGAGCTCATAGTTTCGGAGTCTGAGATCCAGTCGTTGAAAATTCCTGAGGCCATTCTCGCTGTAGGCATCCTGGTAAAGAGGCAGAGTCTGAGGTGAGGCGCTGGAATACGATGTCGCTTCCACGTGAATCTTAAACTCTTCAGAGATGCGCGCACGCTGCCTGATGGCGGCCAGAGCAGCGGGGGTCGCACCATTCAAACGGGACAACTCGTCAACCTTATGAATGACTCTCACCTTTCTTCGATATTCCAATATCGAAGACGCATATTTCGAGTCCACACCCGCAATGGAGAGGAGTTCTTCCATGGACGCCTCGTTCAGATCGATGGTCTCGAACATCTCCGGCACGTCATCCGACGAAGTCAGAACCGCCTCGAGAAAGTTTTCCTCCCTGATTTCATCCTCAGAAGACTGCGCACGGACGGAGTCAGGCCAGAAGGCCGATGCCAGGCTGCAAGCGGCAAAAAGGCTCCTGAAGAAATTCATTCAAGGAACCCTGAACTTTTCTATATGATAGTTTCCCATAATACTCTCCGGTGACCGGCAATCCCTCAGTCTTCACCCGTTTCCATGTCCCGAAATACAAACGATAATCCGAAGGAATGCGTAATTCCGAGGACCTGATGAAACGACGCACCGTAATCCAGATGGATCGATAGGAACCGAAATGCCACGCCGGCATTAAACGAATTCGTCCCGCTTGCGGAGCCTGCCCTGAATGTCACGAAACTTACCGGTGAATATTCAGCAGCAATCCGGATGGCCGAAGGGAACCCTATCTCTTTATAATATTCCACTCCCATATTGAATCCCTCGGACCGGTAAGCGGCTGCGGCAGTGAACGTTTGTGGCAGCCTGTCTTTAGACAGCGTCATTGACGCCGAATTCAGATTTGCCACGCTGAAGGCGACAGAGTAACTGCTCGAGAGGAGCATCCTGACGCCAGCGTCTATGCTGACGCTTGCATCGGTGCCGTAATCCTTGACGTATAACTGATTAAGGTTGATGTTCGAGCCTGCAAACAGGAAGCCGTAAATAGGTGTGGACAGATTTAACGTGAATACGTTCTCACGATACAATTCAAAACCGAAAGTATGTACTGCCGCACCAAAATCGAACCCGAACATATTGCTGCGGAATGAAATGCCTTCCGCCCTTACTTCCTGGAGACCTAATACATAAGGAGTGTAAAACGATCCTATTTCTCCAATTTGTGTAGAATGAGCGGGATTGTAGTAATAGGACCAGGCGTCTTCGCCGAAAGCGCACAATGCCCCCGCAGTTGCCAGCGAACGAGGCCCCACGTACCTGCGCTCAAAACCTCCGAAGGATTCTTCCGATCCTAAAAGAACCAGCAATGAAATTGCGGATAGGCGCATCACACAACCCGCGTTTATCATCCACACACCCTTTCTCATAAGACGTATGAACGAATGCCTCAACAGGAGGTGCTGCGGAAGGGAATCTCTACTTTGAAAGCTGAAGGTTCAGAGGCGCAGCCGAAAACGAGTAAGTATCCGGCGTGAGAAGCTTATGGACACCGATAAAATCATGCTGCAGCCTGAATCTCATTGCCTCAGCGTCCCACGCCCTCTCTCTTGACAGGACCTCTAGTTCAAGTACTTCTCGTAAGTGTTCTGGTGTGCCTGATCCACCACAGACAATTTCTGTAGGATCGCCTGATCTCCCTTGTAGCCCTGCAAAGATTGGGCGATCTCCATATACTTGGCATCGAAGAACACCTTGATCAGAGTGCTCCGTGTACCCGATTGTATTATGATATTGGCAATTTTATCCAGCGAGCTGGCTATTGTAGCCTGAGCAGAGTCTTTCTGTGTGGAAAGCAGGTCTATTCCGTTGTATTCATATTCGTAGAATGCTTTTCTGAAGACGTCGTAACTTCCCGATAAGACATCGTTCACCAGCGCGTATCTTGAATAGTTACCTGAACCTCCGGGCTGCCACCCCTGTGATAAATCGCCGGTCTGCGCGAGAGTAACGATGTTTGATGCCTTCTGGAAAAACTTTGTCCCGCCAAGCGGATCGTAGGAATCGTAATCAAAACCCAGGACAATGTACATGTAGTAATCAATAAAACTGGTGAGGGAATTAAAATGATAATCGTCGTGATATAATGCCTGATCCTTCGTATAACTGAACGACCAGGAGTTATCAAGTATTCTCACCATCGGCGATGTGTTGGTCGACTTGTAAATCGGGCGTTGACTGCCGATGAAAGCCTGAGCATTGTAAACGCCGCCCGATGCGGAGAGGAGATATATGTCGAGAGTAACCTGAATCTTAGGGCCCTTGAAATTTTCTCCAGTCCATCTGTGATCGTTAATATACTTCTGGATGGCGGGTCCAAGATTTGTGACATTTACGCGGTCCGTGCCGTCTAACTTGTCATAGTTCAGGGTAACACTGCAGTTTATCTCCTGCGCCATGGCAGAGGAGAATGCGACCAACAAGAACATCGATATGAGCCATTTCATGCTTTTTTCCTCCGGGTCAAATTTAGCTGTCGGTATTGTTCAAGGCAACTCACCTAATTGCACGGACGCAAAGCGCCGGTCGACTTACAGACGTACTTTAGCACCATTAACATCACAGGAATCATTGAAAACCGATCATTTCACTCCCGTTGAGCAGACATCCGTCGAAGCATCAGGGAGGCGAGATTTATCAGCCTCCCTAAACATGAAGACCCCGCCTTGCGTGACAATCCGGGTTTAGTCATGTTGTCGCTCCTTCCCGACTCGTTCGGAGGACACATAGTCCCGTTCGCGGAAAAGCGCGGCATCGTGCGGTTTTATTTCTTCGCTTCACCCTTCTTATCTAAGAATGGAGCCAGCAAGTCTATTGGCACGGGGAAAAAGGTCGTTGAACTGTTCTTGGAAGCTATCTCAGACATTGTCTGCAGGAATCTCAATTGGATTGCTGCAGGATACTCGCTGATAACTTTCGCCGCATCGGACAGCTTTTGGGAAGCCTGGAACTCACCTTCTGCGTTTATGACTTTCGCACGGCGATTACGCTCTGCCTCAGCTTGCCGCGCCATCGCACTCTGCATTTCCACAGGAAGATCGATTTGCTTCACTTCGACATTCGACACCTTGATCCCCCACGGTTCCGTATGGCTGTCTATTATCGATTGCAGCTCCTTGTTGATTTTGTCGCGCGCAGCCAGGAGGTCGTCCAATTCCGACTGCCCGACGATGCTGCGAAGGGTGGTCTGCGACATCTGGCTGGTTGCAAACAAATAATCCTGCACTTCCACGACGGCCTTTCTCGGATCCATTACTCTGAAGTAAATTACAGCACTGACCTTAATAGATACGTTGTCTCTCGTAATGATGTCCTGAGGCGGAACATCCAGCGCTATCGTCCTGAGACTGACACGCACCATCTTATCAATGACGGGAATAAGAATGATGATACCCGGCCCCTTTGTATCAATCAGCCTTCCGAGACGGAAGATCACCGCCCTCTCATATTCTCTGAGGATTCTGATGGCACTGGCCAGGAAAAAGATTACAAAAATTATTATTACAAAAAAAAGACTGAATGATGTGTCCATATGTTCACCTATTTCTTGGTTTTGACTTTTAACACCCAATTTGAAAAAGACTCAACCACAACCTGAGCGCCGGCTTCCAGATGCTCATCTGATGTCGCCTTCCATATCTCTCCGTGAACTGTTACTTGTCCGACCGATCCGGGAGATATCTCCGATATCACCGAGCCGCTTTCCCCCAGCATTCCTTCCAGGCCGGTCTCAGTCCTGCGCGTCTGAGCTCTAAGTCCCAGACCGACAATCCAAAGGAAAAACACCGTCGCGACAGCAACCATACTAATGATGACGCTCAGTGATATACTGACAAATTGACCCGGCGAATGGATAAGCATCATCGACCCCAGGAACAGCGCTATGACTCCCCCGATAGCGAGTATACCATGACTCACGATCTTTACCTCCGCGATGAAGAGAATAATGCCCAGAATTATCAGAGCAAGTCCCGCGTAATTTATCGGAAGGGTTTGAAAAGCATAAAATGCTAGTATTAACGATATCGCCCCCGCTACTCCCGGCAATATGGAACCCGGATTAAACAGTTCGAACATGATTCCGAAGATCCCGATCATCATGAGGATATAGGTTATATTAGGGTCGCTGATGATGCCGAGGAATTCCTCGCGCCAGTTCATCGGCACGAACTCTACATTCGCATCCGCCGTCTTCAGTACCGTCTCCCCCTTACTGGTTTCAACGGTCATTCCGTTCACCTGCTTCAAAAGTGAATCCAGATTCGGTGAAATGAGGTTTATCACGCCTGCCTTCAGCGCCTCGACCTCGGAGCTAGAAATGCTCTTTCGGACCGCGTTCTCCGCCCAGACAACATTTCGGTGACGTCTCTCGGCAATAGCCCGGATGAATGCCGCCGCATCATTTGTAATCTTAACTGCCTCCACGGAGGTCGTGTCGTGGCCGATGCCGCCTCCGACGGGATGGGCAGCGCCTATGTTTGTCCCGGGAGCCATCGCCGCTATATTGGCGGCAAGCGTTATGAAGACTCCGGCCGACCCGGCACGCGATCCGCTCGGATAAACATACACTATCACCGGCACGGATGAGCTTAAAATCCCCTGGACGATCTGTCTCATCGATTCCAGCAGGCCGCCGGGAGTGTTCATTTCAATCACGATGGCGGCCGCATTCGCCTTTTCAGCGATACCGATAGAATTGACCATATATTCGGCAGTCGCCGGATTGATGGTCCCGTTAACACGAATCAGGATGACTTTCTCCGCCGCATACAGCCTCGTTCCCGTGAACAGCAGCAGGAGAAATATGAGTTTCGACTTCACGTCAGTATCTTAACACACATCCTTTCAATTAGCAATCTCAAGATTTTATCCGGCGCATTCACTAAATTGGATCAACGATGAATAGTTCCCCTACTCTAGAGCTGGAAGGCTTGTTGATCCGCGAAGGAATAGAGTTCATAGCGGGCGTGGATGAGGCGGGAAGGGGTCCTGTCGCCGGTCCGGTTACCGCAGCCGCGGTAATCCTCCCCATCAGAAAGATGATTACAGAACTCAAAGAGAGCGGTTTGACGAGCCAAGCCGGACCCTATCTGTCACTTGTGCGCGACTCAAAGAAACTATCCGAGAGACAAAGGGAGCTTGCCCTATCCGCAATCAAGGAGAAAGCCCTCGACTTCTCAATCGCGCATGTGTCGAATGAGATGATCGATGAAATTAACATTCTGAACGCGACGCGCCTTGCCATAACCAAGGCGATCGAATCTCTTGAAATAAAACCTTCGGTCATCCTGATTGACGGAAAATTCCTAAACCTGAAGAACAGGACTTGCATCTCCATCGTCAAGGGAGACTCCACAGTTTTCTCTATTGCTGCCGCATCGATTCTCGCAAAGACCGCCCGTGACGCCCTCATGCGGCAGTACGCCGACAAGTTCCCGCATTATTCGTTTGAGAAGAACAAGGGGTATCTGACGGAGAGACATCTTGAGGCTATTCAAAAACACGGTCTCTCCTCCATTCATCGCAGAAGTTTCACAATACCGGTCTGACAGGATGTCATCGAACAAGGTCCTCGGCGCGAAAGGCGAGCGGCTGGCAGCGGAATTTCTGAGCCGAAGAGGATTCGAAATCGTAGAAAGAAATTTCAGATACAACCGCGGCGAGATCGACCTGATTGCCAGAAGGGGAAACCTGATCGTCTTCTGCGAGGTAAAGACGAGAAAGAGCAGCACATACGGCAGCGGAGAAGATTCCGTGGACGCCAGGAAGCAGGCGCAAATCCGCAAAGTTGCGGAAGGGTACATTTCCGCGCGGAACCTGGAAGAGAACGAGTTCAGGTTCGACGTACTGGTGGTAGATGTGCGGGACAAATCAACGAGGATACGGGCGATAGAGAACGCGTTTTGAAATTCTCAGGACGCAATCTTATAACTCCAGGGCAGGCATATCAACAGATTGCCGCTTCACCCCCTTGATCCACAAAGCCATGAGTAGCTTCTTCGCCATTGCGACGGCATCCGAATTTGAATCCTACTTGCAACGGCACAAACTCAACCGTTAACTTGAAATGTCAAAAGAAATAGCCGAATGATTAACAACCACCATACGCTCGTAGCGCTCGTATCGGAAATTAAAGCCGACATCGAGTCAACTCAGATAATTGCCTGCAAGACCAATTCGGAAAACGTTCTTGAGGTTGTTCTGGCGGGACGGGCAGAAAGCCAAGTGAGCCTGATCATTTCCTGCAAACCTCGCATGAACTACATGTTCCTGAATAGATATCCCGGGAAGAAGCTCCGCGGCGCCAATGTCCTACAGGAAGCAATTGGTGAATCCATATATTCGATGTCTGTCGAGAAAAACAACAGGACAGCTATCCTGGGGCTATCGGACGACAAACGACTCGTAATAAATCTGTTCGGTACTCACTCCAACGTGTATCTCATGGAGGGGGAGAACCGGTCTACCGGAAGATTCCTGAAGCGACATACGAACGAACCGACGATCTCCGGCAGCCCGAAGGAAGAATCCTTTTATCCGAAGAATGCGCAGGATTTCGCAGACAGATTCAAGGCAATGGCGGGCGAGCCTCAAAGGAGGCTGTCGAGCATTTTTCCAACCTTCGGACGAGAACTTGTGAAGGAAGTTCTGTTTAGGCTCGGCGGTGAGGAAGCTCTTACACCATCAGTACTTGCCGATTCCTTTCCTGATGAGCGGCGGCTTCTTCTATTGTACGATAAGGTAAGCGAGATTCTAACCGAGCTTGCCTCGCCTAGTCCGAGAATATACTATAAAGACGGCGCGCCGGTCCTGATGAGCCTCCTGGAAATGAGACATCTGGGCCCCTGCAATGTCGTGTCTTATGATTCCGTCAATTCATGTATCGCGGATTTTGTCTCAGAAGCCGACAGATACGATACCCGGACTGGATTAAAAGACTCGCTGGTCAACAGTCTGCTGAAAAGAAGAGACGAACTGGCGGGAACCATCCAGAAAATCGAAAAGGATCTGTCGGTCAACAGGGAAGAAAAATACCGCATGTATGGGACGGTCCTCTTGCAGCATCTTGTTGAAATCGAGAGGGGTCGGTCCTCTTTCGAAATACATGACGGCAGTACAAAGATGATCATTCCCCTTGACACAAAATTGACTCCCATCCAGAATTCACAATTATACTTTGACAAATCTAAGAAAGCGCGCGAGTCGCACAGGCAGGCAATTGCGAGAAAGGAAGAATTAACAAAAAGCCTGAGTAAAGTTGAACGGGAATTGGAGATGGTCGGGAAGGAAACCGATTTCAAGGTTCTCGACTCTCTTGATAAGAAAGAAAAGGCGAAGAGTGAGGCTCAAACCCCTTTCCGGCATTTCGAGATTAACGAATACAGTGTCTATGTCGGGAAGGACGCTGCAAACAACGATGAACTCACCTTCGGATTTGCGAAACCGAACGACGTCTTTTTGCACGCCCGCGGCGTCTCAGGTTCACATGTCATAATCAGAAACAAATCCCGTGACTATCCGCAGAAATCGGTTATAGAGTATGCAGCGAGCATTGCCGCATATTACAGCAAGGCCAGGTCGAGCAAGCTTGTACCCGTCGCGTATACGATGAGGAAGTTCGTGAAAAAGGCAAGGGGAAAACCGGGGGCGGTGTTCCTTGATCGTGAAGAAGTGGTCTTCGTCATGCCGATAATCCCCCAAGTTTCAAGGTAAATATTTCAGTCTTTTTGTAATCTTTACTCGTTTTCGCTCTCCCCCCAATACACGCTCCGGGAAGAGGGCCACCGTAACCCACGCAATATCTGCACCTTATGGGCTTCCACGTTTTCCAGGCCAGTATCGTGGCGTCTGGCACACTTTTACTACTCTCCCTATGAAAGGAAGAAGAAGATGTCACTCGTTTGTAAGACACTCGTATACGTCGAAAGCTCGGAAATATTGAAGATCGTCGCACAGGCTTTCCCGCATCCGAAATACGAGTTGGAATTCGTCGATAACATAGAGGAGGCAACCGCACGCGCCTTCTCCAATCACATCGACATGTTCATAGTGGATTCAAGATTTGCAGACGACGAGAAAGTAAACTCTATAAGACATCACGTCCCGACGTTGGTCGTTGAACCGGAATACACTCAAGTTGGCGGCGATGAGCCGGACACATTCAAGGAAGCAACCAGAATGAAGACCGCCGCCGAGAAATTACTTCGTAAAAATTATATCAACTGGATTATCGACGCACTAGAATATTCCAGTTAGCTCGACTATTGAGGAGGCAATTCTTTGAGCGAGACTATACTGTACCTTGCAGCTGCTTTTTCTCTCCTTCTTACCGTTGCGTACTGGATTGCAAGAAAGCGCCAGAAACTGGAAGCCGAGCTTCTATCGGCGCGGAGAATCGAATCGTTGGCAGGCTTCAGGATCTCGAAATCCTATTCACTGGAAGAAGTCCTGAAAGAAGTTCTGACCACGTTAACGCGCGCATACGCTTCGTGCGGAGCGGTACTGGAATTCCACGGCAGGGGATTCGGCGATTTCTCAATCAGGGTCGGAGACAAAGAAAGAGGACAGTTCTCCTTGCCTAAAAAGAATGACGGTAATTCGACCGGAGTGGACGAAGGCTCCATCGGGCCGCGAAAATATGACGAGACCAGGGAAGGACATGTTGCGTTTATCATCAACGATGAGGACTTCTCTTGCCGCGTTGATCTTGACGGAGGCGTCCTGCCGGCCCACAGCGAATACTGGTACATACAGGAATTGATGCGGGAAAAGATTTCATGGATTATGAACGAAAAGGTCAATCAGACCGCAAAAGCCGCACTGAAAGAGATTGGAATACCATACGCGGCTTTAGATGTCAACGGAAAGCCTTTCCTCAGCAACACTGACGCTGCGGGGCTCCTCCAGGACGTCGATGAAGCGGAGCTCCGTAGGGCAATCGGAGACCTGAGCGATACCAAGACAGAGCAGGTTATGTTCACCGCCGAGAAGAGCAAGCAAAAAATTCTGATCAGGAAGGTCGACAAGGAAGTGTTTGCCGCGTTTTTCCCGTCAGATACTCCGGCAGGCTCACAAGGCAAATACGGGGCGGTCGAATCCCTGCTCTTTCAGACACTGGATGATTTCAGCATGGGAGTGGTTGTCTTAAATAAAGACGATCGCCGAAAAGACTCACAGTACAGAATCACAAACATAAACAGGGCCTTCTACAGAATCTTCGGCCTCGACGGCTCTAATGCGCAATCGGACGAAGTTGAGGAAATTTTGTCCGCTGCCCTGGGACCGGACGAGACAAAGAAATTTTCCGTCGGCGGATCCCATTCCACCACGGACTTCTCTTACATGCGGCGCGACGGTTTGAAGGTCCGCGCCCGGTTAACGGTGGTCAAGGGGGCTGACGACTCCCGCCTCATCGTCTTTGAACCTATGGAGAACACTCATCTTCTTATGTCGTCTTATCGCCAGTTAATCAATGCGGCACATCACCTTTTTGCAACCGGGGACGTCCGTTTATACCTGAAAGAAGTCAGAGATGCGACCCATTCGGACGGAATTGCACTTGCCAGGAGAACGGCAGACCTGAAGGGGTTCGAACTGGCCGAAAAGGTAGGTTTCATAATAAACGTGCCGCAGATGCTCCTTGAGGATCTGTCGAGCCGCGATTTGATAAATTCACAAGGTTATCTTGTCGTCCCAATGAAAGGACGAGACACGGTTACCGACGCCCTTATCGCACTGAAGCCGAACGAAGAGGCAATTGAGATATTCATACTAGGGGCAAAAGTTCTTGAAGCCCATAATCTCCTGCAAAGAGAAAACCACGAACTTCATCTGCAGAACGTCAGATCTGTTTCGGAGGCAAAGCGCGCCGATGAGGCGACAAGATCCAAGTCCGAGTTTCTTGCTAGCATGAGTCACGAAATACGCACACCGTTAAATTCAATAATTGGATTTGCAGACATAATTCATTCGGAGTCAAACGACCTGGCTTCCGGGCTTCTGAGTGAGTTCAGCGGGAACATTGTCACCGCGGGAAAGCATCTGTTGAGTCTGATAAACGACATCCTTGACCTGACAAAAGTAGAGACTGGAAATATGAAACTAGACCTGCAGGAATTTTCACTCAATGAAGTTGTCGAGAGTATCCGGCGAATCCTCAAACCGCTTCTCGACAAGGGACACATAGGTCTCGAGACCAGAATCGAAGACGGACTCGATGTCTTCGTCGCGGACACAGTGAAATTCAAACAGATACTGTATAATCTCCTTAACAACGCCATCACATACAGCCCGCAAGGAAGCACGGTGAAGCTGGATATCGCCAGATCAGCCGACGGAATCGAGATGAAGGTGATCGACAATGGGACGGGAATAAAGAAGGAAGATCTGGATAAACTCTTCAAACCTTTTGCCCAGCTTGGCAGAAAGAACGGAGGAAGCGGTCTCGGTCTCCTCCTGACAAAACGCCTCGTTGAGCTTCATGGGGGAGTGATTTGGATAGACAGCGAGTATGGCAACGGCACTACCGTCGTTACGTATCTCCCGAACTGCCCGGACGGAGCCATGGAAAAGAAGCAGCAGGAACCTGTTCCGGACGATGAAGGCCAGGTATTGTTCCTGACGGCCGACGATCATCTGTTCGAACTCATGGCCGTCGTCGTAGAAGGAATGGGCTTCGCACTTAAAAAGGTGGACCCCCGACTGGTTGGAGATGTTGCCGCTTCGACAAACGAAAACACAGTGTGGGTAATAGACGCTTCGCCCGAAAATCTGAACGGCGACATAATCTCGGCCTGCAAAGACGCATCCAAGGTTTTGCTTCTCACGGAACCCGAAGAAATAAGATCTATCTCGGATCTGTTGTCTTCCGGACCTCTCGGAAGCGAATGCGAGAGCAAAGTGAGTTATATCGACAGAAGAAACTTCACTAAGAGCGAATTGCTGGCGGAGCTGAATACAGCCGGACATTAGAAGAGCCGGCAAGAGAGTTTAAGCCCCCTCGAGCTGGTGCTGCCCATTTGTGCGCTGGGCGGCGCCAGCTTTCCTTTTTATCAGCTCGTCGATCAGTTCTTTCCCCTCGTAGCAGTACTTTCCGGCCCCGAGGGTCGCCGACATACGTGCGTAAATAGGATATCTGACCCCGCATCCTGCCATTAATTGCCGCACGTCGTTCCTGTCAAAGAGATTATCCCGGCCGCCGAAGTATCTCACTTCCCCATGTGAAAGCATCAGTATATCGTCTGCAAATGGAAGAAGGAAGTTCAGGTCGTGCGTTACAATCACAACCGTCTTCTTGAGGCTCTTTGAGTGGGAAATCAGGCTCCCCAAATAGGCTTTTTCACGCTGAGACAACCCTGATGTTGGTTCATCCAGTGCGAGGATCGGCGTGTCCATCGCCATCGAGCCTCCGATAGCTACAAGCCTCCTGAGAGCATAGGTGAGCGAGAGCGGGTTCATTTGCAGGTAATCTTCAAGATGCAGAATTCCTGAAACCGCGTCGACGAGTGAGCCGTCACCCATTATGTTCTCGCTTCCAAACCGCAATTCCTTCATCACCGTGGATGCGAACAGCTGGTCGTCCGGGTTCTGAAAACTGAGTGCGCAATAGCGCGCCAGCTCGCTGACCCTTTTGTCCCTCGTGTTTACGTCTTCAAGCCGCACGTCGCCTTGCGTCGGCTTGAGAATTCCGTTCATCAGTTTCAAGAACGTACTCTTACCCGAGCCGTTATGCCCTACCACAAGCGCAACCGAACCCGGGCTTATCTCGCACGAAACATTCTTCAACGCAGTCTTTGACGGATATGAGAACGACACTCCATCGTAGACAATCTTCATCGAATCCCTCGCAGTGCAGCAATAGCAGATTTATAACTCAATTCGTATCGCTTCGTACTGTCCTCCATGTCAGGATGCTTTTCTTTCACGGCTTCGGAAACACATCTGGTCCATGCGGGGAGCTCAACATGCTCTTCTATTCCGGGCTCAAGTATGCGCCCGAAAGCACCGTCGGCTATGACCTCGCCTTCGGACAGGACGACGACTCTGTCTGCTACCTTTAGAGTAAGGTATGGATCGTTTTCCGCAATAAGCAGGGCTATTTCTTTCTTTAGTTCTGCAAGGACATCGGCCAAGTGAGCAGCGCTCTCCGGATCAAGCTGGCTGATTGGTTCGTCGAGGATGAGCAATGTCGGTTTCATGGCAAGCGCGGTTGCCAGTACCACTTTTTGCTTTTCGCCACCGGATAGTTCGAGCGGGTTACGGTCGGCCAGGTGCTCGATCCCGATTTTTTCTAACGCTTCCCCGGCTCTCCGTATGATCTCATCTCGTGGCAAGCCGTTGTTCTCGCACGAGAAAGCGACTTCTTCAAAGACCGTCGAGCGAAGATACGTAATCTGGGCATAGAAATTTTGCATGACTATCGCGGTCCCTCCGATCGAGCCAGAATCCCTCCTTCTCAAGATTTCTCCGCTTGCCACCGCTGCCGGATAAGACGACAGGGAATCCGCGGCAGCCAGACACAGTGTTGATTTGCCTGCACCGCTCAATCCGCTTACCACCACGCTTTTTCCTTCGTTTATCTCGAGATTGATGTGCTTCAACGCCGGAGCGAGGTCTTCGGAGTACGCGAACGAGAAATCCTTGAATGAAATGAGCATCAAGCGAAGAGCCTCCATAGTGTGATCCCCAGTGTAGCAACCAGGAGAATTCGACCGATTATCAATCCTGTCCGGTTCACTTCGATCTTAAGAAGTGCCGTCGTTTGTCCGTGCAGGACATCCTTTTTCCCCGTGAAGTTCGTCGCCTGCAATGCTATGCCTCTGTCGAGGCTCTCCGCAATGTATGAATAGGAAAGCGGCACGAGGAGCGGCAGGAGATATTTGGCCCGTGCGAACAGGTTTTTTGTCGTATCAAGCCCGCGGGCGGATTGCGCAATATAGATTTTCTGCAGCTTGTCGCGCATTAGATGAACCATGGCAACGGAAAGGAGATAAATATATACGAATCGCCTGTCCACCCCCTCTGATACAAGATACTCGGATATCGTTTCGGCTTTCACTTTGGAGAAGAAAAATCCGATGGATATTACGATAAGCATCAGTCTGACGGCTACGCGCGACGCGAACAAGAGGCCGTCGCCTTTGAACTTCAAAGGACCAAGAGCGAAGACCACATTGCCTGTGAAGAACATTCCGTTTACGAAGAACCCTATCAGTATCAAAGGAAGGACAAACTTCAGGAATCCACGATAGATTTGTTTTCTATCGGGAGAAAACGCCGCGACAACCATCAGCACGGACAACACAGGAAGCTGCCACTCCAGTCTGAAGCCGAATGCCGCCAGCACTATACTCAAAACGAGATAATGATAGAATGGGTTGTAATTTCTTGTGAAGGAATCAGGTGTTGGCATATCCCGGTAAACGAAGGAGGATGGAACGCGGAATTCTCGTCAGCAAAAAATACACAATCAAGTAACTCACGGCCTTGTCGACTGGATCGGCAGCCAGCCCCTGGAGGAACGCGCTCTGGATAATTGATTTACCTATCGCACGGAAGTAGAGAACGAGAAAGTCGGTGCCACCCATAGTCACGCCGCCGAACATAAGCGCGGAAATGGGCGCTGACGCGACCGCGCTCAGCACACCCTGTATTAGCCCTGCCGGAAGAGCCGAGTACCATCGCTTGAACACTCCAATCCGTGCTACAACGCCACTGAAGGCTCCGATGACCAGCGTGACGGGAATGAAAAAGATAAAAGCATAATTGAAAAAAAGACCGAGAGTCAGATTGGCAAACGCTCCGGTCAACATGCCCGCAAGGGGTCCTACGATACAAGCGATTAGTATTGTCCCGATCGAATCAAGGTAGAGCGGAAGCTTGATCAGTTGAACTGCCTGTCCGACAACGATGTTCAGTGCGACTCCGAAGGCAATGAGGGGTATCGTTGTCGCGTTGACCTCGCGTTCGAGGACCGAGACCTTTTCAGCCATACATTTCCCGCATTGCGGCATTTAATTTACCGATCTCAGAAACCGGTGAAACCATTCCGATCTCGGTAATCAATGCCGTTACCAACCCGCCGTCGACCTTGTCGAAATAGAAATTCCTGACTTCGAGTTCCGGGTTGGCAAAGATCTCGTGCGTGCTTTCCTCTTTGTTGATGAAGGTGTTCGCACTCTTTTCCGAGTCATATTTCAGCACGCTGGTAACCGCATAAAACTTCTTCTTCGAAACAGCGCACGCGGCAGCCAGCGAGTATGAACCAATCTTGTTTATGAGCGTTCCGTCCGAAAGGATCGCGTCTGCACCGACAAAGGCGGAATCGATGAACGTTATGAACGCCCCAATGGACGCATCCGACACCAAAATCGGCCTGTGCCCCATCTTCTTGAGCGCACGAGCGGTCTGCCTTCCCTCAAAAAGCGGTCGCGACTCCATCACGTACACAGTTGCAATCTTACCCTGATCTGCCGCAAGCTCGAACGATTTGAGCACGAATTCGCTCTGGCTTAGAGTCGCGTAAAGCCCGTCGTCCGTGATCAGCCTCAAGGCGTGTTCTGCCGTTTTGGAAGATGCATCCCCGACTCTGCGGAGAAGGGCGTCCAGGTATGGACACATCTCCTCGGGCTTCAGTTTGTCCGGCGCAGAGACGACCAGCCGGCAGATATTCGACAGAGCCGACATTTGTGATTGGGCATTTGATAGATTTGTCGCAAGCGATTTTAACTCACGAACGAAGCTTTCGGTCTCGCAATTCTCCATGCTGAAATCGTAAAGCAAACCAAGCGTGTCTTTCAACACCTGTTGGGCGCTGGACACATTGTCCGTAGCTATGCGATTGGCACGTTCCAGATACTCTGTCTTCATTGGACTGCGAAACAGTTTAAAATCTTGACAAGAAAATTGCAATCGCAGTCTCAGGGGATCGGGTTGTGTTTCAGAAAACTACGATTAATCGCGGCATCGTAATGTGATGGTATCCTGATGTCGCTGGGGTTTCCCTCCCGGAACTTATGAAGCTGTTTTCCGTTAACTATTATTGGTTTTACAAAGTACCCAACCACCAGGAGGCAGTATAGTGAGTGATTACAAATACATAATCGTCGGTGCAGGAATGACCGCCGATTCAGCGGTGAAGGAAATCAGAGAGACCGACAATTCCGGCTCAATCGCGGTATTCGGGGAAGAAAAGGACCCTCCTTACAACCGTCCACCGCTTTCTAAGGGACTGTGGAAAGGCGATCCCATCGAATCGATCTGGAGAGGCGGCGAATACAAGAATGTCGACTTCTTCCCGTCGACGCGTATCACCTCCCTGGATTTATCGCACAATACCGTCAGAAGCCCGGACGGTAAGA
>JAMCXB010000068.1 GCA_023480735.1 Bacteroidota bacterium
CAGAAACTACAGATCGTCCCACCCGAGCGACTCAAGAAAGATTACCAATTGTAGTGCCGACTTTTGCCCGCCTTCCCTCGTTTCCGCACGGAATCGCCGTTTTCAATCGAGAAGTGTCGAACTTGGGCTAATTGTGTCCTGCATGACTACTATTACTCAGCCCGTCAAGTTCCTGTCCTCTATCCGGCATCCGAATGATGAGAAACCATGGCCGCATCATGGCATAGCAATTGCCTAATATGAGTCGTCAGGGCGTCGTGCTTGGTTAGATCATGCGAATATTAGTCAACTGCCGCTTCCATTTGGAAGAGCTCAGGGGGCCGGTGAAAAACCGCTCATACGGCTGAACTATCCGACAAGACTCGCCTTCAAATTCAGGAACTGGTCATTAAACCAATTATGGAAGGATCCAAAGATGAAGTGGTTCAAGAGTCTCAAGGTGATGACGAAGCTCCTTTTGTCCGTCGCCATCATGTGTTCCTTTATGACGCTCCTGGGGTATGTGGGGATCAGAGACATGTCAACAATAAACGGAATGCTTAATTCGCTTTACAATAATGATACGGTAGGGATCTCTCATATTAAACAGGCAAATGTCAACCTGGTCGCCCATCAACGGGCCATCAGGAATCTTCTGCTGGCGACTTCAAATGAGGAACGGAGCCAGTCGCTGCGAGACATGAAGACTTACGAGTCGAACATGCTGGCGGAGATGGAGGAAGCAACACCTACAGTGAAATCGGAAAACGGCAAGCAGCTTCTCTCAAGATTCTGGCCCGCATGGCAGGATTACAAGAAAGTAGCCGACAGCATAGCCTCTCTCGCTACTTCCATGAGGGCCTCGTCGCAAAACAGACAAGCGATCGACTTGTCAAACACCCTCGGCCAGGAAACCGCCGACGCAGTAGATACAATCATCTCTGAGATGGCACGCGAGTATGAGTCCAACGGTCAAAACGCGTATTACCGGAGTGACGCAATTTATCGCAGCAGCAGCAGCGAACTCCTTTGGTTTGTCATCGGCGCAGTAGTGATGGGAATCATTTACGGCATTTTCATATCCCGCATACTCAGCCGCCCCATTCTCATGCTGGACGAGGCGGCGGGGAAAGTAGCCGGCGGAGACATCAATGTTTCCGTCGAAGCGGATTCGAAAGACGAACTGGGCAATCTCGCCGCCAGCTTCAACCGTATGGTGCTGAACATCAGGACGGCGATGCAGGAAATTCGGGAGAAAGGCGCAGCTGCAGAGACGGCTGCACGGGAAGCCGGAGAGGCAAAATCGCTCTCCGAAAAACAATCTCAATACCTCGCGTCCAGCGTCGAATCCATATTATCCAAGATGAACAAATTTGCGGAGGGCGACTTGACGGTCAGCCTGGATGTCGATGGCGATGACGATATTGCCAAACTATTTTCCGGTTTCAACAAGTCGGTAAACAACATCCACGCTATGATCCGGCAGCTCCAGGAATCCATAGAGACGACTGCCAGCGCCGCAACCCAGATCAGCAGCTCGAGCGAGCAGCTTGCAGCCGGGGTGCAGGAGCAATCCGCCCAGGCAAACGAAGTCGCCGCCGCAGTCGAGGAAATGACGCGCACGATCATCGAAAACTCGAAAAACGCGACACAAACGGCTCAGGCAGCGATGGAAAACGGAAAGATGGCGAAAGACGGCGGGGACGTCGTACGCGAGACGACGAACAAGATGCGTGAGATTGCGGACGTCGTCAGAGATTCTGCCGGCACCGTCCATAAACTCGGCGAGTCGAGCAAGGAGATAAGCGAGATCATATCGGTGATCGATGACATAGCCGACCAGACAAATTTGCTGGCGCTGAATGCAGCGATTGAAGCCGCGCGCGCAGGCGACCAGGGGAAGGGTTTTGCCGTCGTCGCGGATGAAGTGAGGAAGCTCGCAGAACGGACGACTCAGGCGACGAAGCAAATAGAAGATATGATCAGGTCAATTCAGTCGGAGACCCGCGAGGCCGTAGATTCCATGAAGAAGGGTACAGAGGAAGTCGAAGAAGGAATGTTGCTTGCCAATAAGGCGGGTGAAGCGCTTGAGAAGATGGTCGCCGAAGCCCAGAAGTCGGTCGATATGATAAACCAGATTGCGGCCGCGAGCGAGGAACAGTCGACCACCAGCGAACAGATATCGAGAAACGTGGAGTCGATTTCTTCGGTCTCGTCCGAATCCGCGGCGGGCGTCTCTCAGATTGCGCGCTCTTCCGATGACCTGAACAGGCTTACCGAAAATCTCAGGAACCTCGTGTCGAAATTCACGGTCGACAACTCGCGGAGGTTTGGCGAGGCCGTACAGGGTGCAGCCGGCGGAAACGGGCATCAGCATGTCCCGGGGAAATTGGAACTCGAACGAAGTAAGAGAGTGCACTCGACCTAGCCGGTATATTTGACTCGTCCGATCCGTTGAAAAGGAAGAACAAAAAGCCACTCCCCCTCTTCTTCTCGTAAGGGAGGGGGCAGGGGGGTGAGTTCAGCTGCCTCTTGCTGCTGAACTTCGGAAGGCACCATGCGTCACGGCGCGGAAGCCCAGTTACTTGAAGCTCAGTACTATCTTTCCCCTTAGATGTCCGCTTTCGAGCTTCTCGTTCCCCCTTCCGATTCCTTCCAGTCCGAACGGGAGGGTTTCACCTATGAGTGGTTTCGTCCTTCCCAATTTGAACACCGCCTTCATCTCTTCGAGTCGCTTCCTCTTGCGCGTCAGGGAAATGCCGTACAGCGTTATGTTGTTCCTGGATAACGTGGATAAAGCTCCCTGCGGCGCGAGAATGCAGGCGATCCTGCCGAACGGCCTTACGGCGTTGTGCTATGTGAATCGGTTTGTGAATCCTCAGTCTTTTTTGCTTCTGTGGATATGTGATGCTTTATCTATACTAACAGCCTGACAATAGCATCGGTTCTGGCCGTCACGCCGGGAGACCGGTGGAAAAGAAAACAAAAACACGAGAGACACTGAGCCAAAGAGAAAAGATATAAAACATCAATAGTTTGTGCTTCCGGGTCTCAGTGGCTCGACTTTTCGGTCGCGCCTCTAAGCTTACTTTTAAGCCGCGTAGATTGCAGAGTATTTTACGCCTGTGTATATTGCACGCGCATTTATTCGCACCCGGTGGTTGCAGCGGTTCGTGGTGTAAAGTGTTCCCAAATAAAGTCTATGGAGAGATTCACATGAACGACGGGAAAGCGGTTTTCAACTGGAGCGGTGGGAAGGATTCCTCACTTGCACTGCATAAGTATATACAACACGGTAATCCGGAAATCTCCTGTCTCCTCACAACCGTGAACGAGAGCTTCAACAGGGTCTCGATGCATGGCGTAAGAACAGAACTCCTGGAGCGGCAGGCGGAGAACATAGGGATTCCTCTGGTGAAGGTTATGCTCCCTGAAATGCCCGACATGCCGGCATATGAAAAGATTATGACGGAGTATCTGTTGAAACTGAAAAGCGACGGGGTTCGGACGGCTGTGTTCGGAGATATCTTCCTGGAGGACCTTCGTAAGTACAGGGAAGATAAGCTTGCACAAATAGACATTGAGTGCGCGTTTCCAATATGGAAGATACCGACGAAGGAGCTGGTCGAAGAATTCATCGACCTCGGGTTCAGGGCAGTGACGGTCTGTGTCGATGAGAGGTTCCTCGACAAGAGCTTTGCAGGCAGGACTATCGACCGGTCGTTTGTCAAAGATCTTCCTGATAACGTAGATCCATGCGGAGAGAACGGGGAATTCCATTCTTTCGTCTACGACGGGCCGATATTCAGGAAGCCTGTCGAATTCAGTAAAGGGGAAATTGTTTACAGGAAATACACGCGTCAGGAGCAGAAGGAGGAATTGGACGGCAAGACCGGCTCCGATGCTCCGGACCCGTTCGATACGGGGTTCTGGTATTGCGACCTCGTACCCTGAGAGCGCCGTCTTGTGGTTACCTTGCGAAGGTAGCAAAGACTTTCCTTGGAAACCTTCGCAAGGTACCTCCGTTGGCTTCGTGCCGCGCGATAATTTCGACTGTCATGTTTTGGATTACGCGGTAACACCGCAAAGGCCTTGAGTCGTGAAAATCGTCAAATGCCGGGTATAGCTCTACACACGACTCAATTGACTGTTAGTGACTTTTGAACCAAATTAATTATGACAACAAGCGGAGCGAATTGATGGAAAAGTCAAACCTTATACTTCGGTCTGTGTTGATAAAAGAGGCAAACGCGTATTCAGCGATATGCCTTGATACGGATGTGGCGAGCGACGGGGAGACCGCGGAACAGGCAAAGGCAAGCCTGCAGGAGGCAGTGGAGTTATATATTGAGTCCGCCGTCGAGAATAATCTTCCTGTAATCCGCCCGATTCCAAAGGAAGATAATCCCCTCTTTGCGAGGGCCTCAGATGTTGTCGAAGAATTTGTGCTCAATGTAAATTTCAAAATCACGACGTATGTCTAAACTCCCGGTTCTCAAACCGCGAGAGATTCTCCAGATCCTGAAGAAAGTCGGATTTATTGAAGTAAGAACCAGGGGGAGCCATCTGCAACTGAAGAAGGGGAATCTTCTCGTTACAGTTCCAATTCATGACCACGACTTGAGCCTCGAGACATTGAAGTCTATTCTGCGCCAGGCAAGGATAAGCTCCAAGGAATTGCAGGATCTACTTTGATCCTGCACGGTTGGCATCAGGCCACCTTGGACGCCCAGGTACCTTGCGAAGGTTTCTGAGGAAAGACGGAGGTACCTTCGCAAGGTAACGCAGGACCCTGGCAAGGTATCTCCGTTGCCTTGGTGCCGCACGATAATTTCGAATGTCACGTTTTGGATCACACTGTCGTGTCAAACAGGCCTTGAGTCGTGAAAATCGTCAAATGCCTAATCTTTCAAGAATCATTTGCCGGAAAGGAGGCTGCACAAGTCGGGTTCGGATACGATTCAAACAATTCGAGATGGTACGGAGCCTACTGTCGCCGCATGGACTTTCGATGATGCTTTTCAGGTGGAAGACATCGACTTTGACGGCTATAAGGACTTCCGCTGTCTCTTCGACCAGGGAGCTACAGGGAACCAGCGTTATCATTACTGGGTCTATGATACGCTCTCCGGCAGGTTTGTGGAAAATGAAGCGCTCGATGATCTTGTGTGGCCCACTCTGGACACTGCAAGAAAAGAGATAGTAACATTTGCGAAATGCGGATGGGACTGCTGGACGCAATCGGCGTACAAAATGATAAACGGGAAACCGGTATTGGTTAGGTGGCTGTCGAGTGATCCGCTGCGCTTCAAAAATATCGGGAACCGCAATTTTGACGCAAAGGATTCCGTGGACTACAACGAATACAGTCTGTGGAAGATAGTCAAAAACGATACCGTCCTCGTCCGGCAGGCAGTCATGTTGGTATTGCCTCGATACTCTTTTCCTGAAAAGTATAATGGTGTATAAGCACGACAACCCGTCCGTGTACATCATATGTTACCTTCACTGGGGGACTGAGTATCGTCGGTTCCCTTCGCAAGAGCAGGAACAGATCGCCGCGAAGCTTATCGATGCAGGCGCCGATATGATCATCGGCCACCATCCTCACGTCGTCGAATCGATACGGTATTACAGGGGCAGATCGATACTGTTCAGTCTCGGGAATCTCGTCTTCGACCAGCGAGACGCAATCACAAAGAAGGGAATCATTGCCGGCCTGGCAGTTCGCGACGGGAAAGTGCAGGTGGAGATTACGTCTTACAATATTGAGGGGTACCGGCCTGTTCCCATGCCGTTGGAGGATAGGGAGAGTTTCAAAGAATCGATACTCAAGATCTCCGGGGATATTTCTTTTGTCGATGACGGTTACGGCTGGACGGTTCACGAGATAGAATCGGGAAAGACGATCGGGTCGGATACGACGAGGACGCATTGAGGTATCTTCTAAAGTGTACCGCATTTCCGGCATTCGTGGAGGCGAATGGAAGATTTCTCGACTCACTCCGTTCGCTCGAAATGACAGTTGATGAGGTTATTCGTCCTTTCCGCATAAATCCTCGTACAAATCTCTCCAGCCGGCATTCACCCCCTCGATGAGAGCGATTTTCTTGTCGCGCCTCCATCTCTTCAATTGCTTCTCCCTGTTGATTGCAACCCAGACGTCATTGGTCTCTTCGTAATAAACCAGTCTTTCGACATTGTACCGGCTTGTAAATCCCCCGAATACTTTGTGCTTATGCTCGTGAACGCGTCGGCACAAGTTACTCGTCATTCCTACGTAGAGAACATAGGAATGGCTGGCGAGGATGTAAACATAGTATGTTTTGTTTAGCACCATGGTTCCTGAAAGGCTGCGGACCTTATACGAACGAATTAACGGGGTGTACCACCGTAAGTTAATAAGATTCCTCGAGTATGCGAAGGGGACCTCGTATCGTCCCAACCGGGTGAATCCGGTGCGGAGCACTTCTTCATGCCATAGGCGAGGGGATCACTTCGTGAGACTCCACCGGTTTGAAAGTCTTCGACCGGGGTCGCTCGAAATGGGACGTTGTGAGGTTGTTCGGCAGTAGGCACAGGTGACACATATGAGTGGTAAATGTCATTCCGACTAAGTCCGGCCGGGATGGCAGGACGCGCGGAGGAATCTACTGTAATGTCCCGCCCTTTTTGGCATTCGAGGAGACGAATGGGAGATTTCTCCCCCGAAGGGATCCTGTGACAAGGATCCCACCATTCCATTTTGCCCTCTGCCCATCAAGGATTACCCCTCCAAAGTATTCCTTCAGAAGTACGTTTCCACTTTTAGGTAGTACGCCTGCGGATAGTACCAGTACTCGGTAAACGTGTTTCCGTAAGCGTAGAGCGAACCGAGCGCGAGGGAGGTGTTGTCGCTTGCCGAGTAACTCACCGTTCCGGCGAGATAGCCACTTCCGTCGCTGAAGTTGGAAATCGATGAGAGCATTACAGTGACGAGCGGCGTAATCTGGTATGAGCCGCTCAGCGCGAGGTAATCCTTGGCGAGATTGAGGATCCTTCCTTCGTACAGTCCGGCCAGGTCGTAGTTGGACCGGTTGAGAGTTCCCTGGCCGTTGTGATAATACTCGAAAAGGCCGTAGAGCTTGTCGGTGAACTGGTAGTCCATTCCGAGTATCCATCTTATGTAATAGCCGCCCGCCTTTGAAGGATCCTGCGATACCAGCGCCTCGCCTCTTATTCCCGCCGTCCACACGTTTCCGGCGAAGTCGCCGCCGGTTATGAACCTTTTGTCCAGCGACCCCGCGAGCACGGCGAGGTCGTAGCCTAAGACGTTTGTTCTGAAGCGCGCGGCGTAATTCGAAGAATTGAAATGATACTCTGCGTTGTAAACGACCTGAACGTCAGTGAGCTGACCCAGGTAGAATTTCATCGAGGCGGCATCGGCGCCGTCTTTCTCGATCTTGCCGAAGTCTGCCGGGTTGATCGGGTTGAAGATGTCGGTCGGGTTCCAGACTCGGCCGGTGCCCCAGCTTATGCGCTGCCTTCCGATTACGAGCTTCCCGAATGAGAATTCCTGGTCGAGATAAAACCTGTCGACATAGTCCGAGATCGTGATGTGGTCTTCGCTCAGCGGCTGCCAATGCAGGCTGACGACCTGTCGGAGCGGGGTGGTCGGAGCGAGACCGAACGAAACATTCCGAGAATAATACAGGCCGTCTATCTCATACTCCAGACCGATCTTCGTGTTGTCGCCGATCCGAAGTGTGGGACGAAGACGAAGCCTGGTGAGGCTGGCAAATTCCGAGGTTGAGGTGTTTGCAAGCCGGGCAAGCGATGGCTGTACATTCTCGTAGACTGGAAGTTCTATGACGTAGCCGGAGAAATTAAGGGACGTTCCTGGAATGACGGTTGTCTGAGCCGCGGCGGAGGAGATCAGAAGCATCAGGATGATAATCGAAGGTGCGGAACCTCTCATTGAGCGCGGAAGACGTGGGACGAAACATGTTTGCCGTGTTCTCATCGAATTCCTGTCCGTGTAATCGCCGATTGACCGATGATCCCGCATTCCATCACTGCAATATTTCCTTACACGCTCTCTCTTACTTATTCACCTTATCGTTGACGATCTGGCCGTCCCTGAGGATAAGCAGCCTGTGTGCGCGTTCTATCACCTGCGGGTCGTGCGAGGAGAAGACAAACGTAATCCCGTCCTGGTGATTGAGTTTTTCCATGAGCTCGAGCAGTTTCACTGCCGTCTCGGAGTCGAGGTTGGCCGTCGGTTCGTCGGCAAGTACCAGCCTTGGGTCGTTGGAGATAGCCCTGGCAATAGCCACTCTCTGCTGTTGTCCGCCGCTCATCTCGTTAGGGCGCTTGTTGGCGAGCTCTCCGATACCGAGTTCCTCCAGCAGCACGAGTCCCCTTCGTTTTCTCTCTCCGGCGTCGATTCCGCGAAGCATCATCGTGAATTCGACATTTTCCAGGGCGCTGAGGACGGGGTTCAGGTTGTATGCCTGGAAGACGAAGCCTATTTTCCTCAGGCGGATATCTGCAAGCTCGCGCCTCGACTTTGATGACACGTCTTCGCCGTCCAGAAAGACTTTTCCCTCCGTCGGCTTATCGAGCGTACCCACGATGTTGAGCAGCGTCGTCTTACCGGAACCGGACGGACCGGCGATGACGGAGAAGTCTCCTGGCGAAACGGTCAGGTTAATCCCGCGCAGTGCATCGACAGGAACACCGTTGTCGTGGTAAATCTTCCTGACGTTCTCGACGCGGACTATTTCTCCGGAAATTTCTTTTGTATCCATAATTCCATTACTCCATTATTCCTTTTTTTAGCTCGCCCTGATTGCTTCCACCGGCTGGAGCTTCACGGCTCTCAGAGCCGGGTAGACTGCGCCGATCACTGCTACGACCGGGATTATCACGGTTGTGTTGACAAGAGATGACACACCTAGCACGGGATAAATCGTTGTTCCGACGCCGAGCGAATTCAGACTTTCCGAAAACATGGCGAGGTTCCAGCCCGAATGGGACAGAGGGATATAGACGGCAGCCGATACTATGAGTCCGAGCGCGGTCCCGGCAATGCCGAGGTAGAAAGCTTCGGTTAGTATCATTCTAAAGATTCTTCTATTCGACATTCCTACAGCCATATCGATTCCGAACTCGTGTGTCCTCTCCATGACGGCCATGAGCATCGTGTTTATGATTCCGAAGATAAGAGCTATCGCTATGATGGCATAGAAAATATATATCGTCTGGTCATAGAGCTGGATCTGCATGACGAGTATTGGGAGCATTTGTTTATATGTCAGCACCTCTAATTCTGATGGAAGCTCGGACTCGAGCCGCACGGCGATCGGATCGGTTTTCTTTGCATCAACCGGATTCACCACAAATTCCGATACTCTCCCCGGCGCATCGAGCATCTGCTGCGCTGTTTCCAAAGGAATGTAGACGTGTGTCTGGTTGAAACCCGAATCAAAAGTCTCAAATATGCCGGTTACGCGGCACGCCTCCGAACCGATGCTCCCGTCGAGCCGCGACGCCATTATGACTACCTTGTCTCCGAGTCCGACGCGCAGCTTCTCCGCAGTAGCTGTGCTGATGAGTATGTCGCCCGGTTTGTTCGACAGATAGGAACCTTCGACGATGTGGTTGTGGATTGTCGTTACGTTCGTCTCTTCTTCTGGAACGATGCCCACGATTGAAACCCCGGCGGAGTTGTAAGCGCTGCTGACAAGGCCGAAGGTCCGGAGCCTTTCAGAGATATTGCACGATGAACTGTCCTTTGCAAGCACCCTACTCACGGGGACGGTGTCCGTTATAGAGTTCTTGAGTACCGGATCGAGCTGATAACCCTTTTTATGAATTTGTATGTATCCCGCATCGGCGCCGATCTGGTTAGTCAGCATTTGCTGCATCATTCCGACCGAGAAGGCGTCGGTAAGAATCATTGCGATCACGCCGATCATCACGGATACGACCAGGATAAGTGATCTCCTTTTGTTCCTCAATATGTTACGCCAGGCAATCCTGCCGATCATGTCAGATAAGCTCCAAGTTCCAAACACCGCTCTACGGCTTCACGATGACCGCCTGTCGCGTCCCGCGCCATCTCCGATTCGGCGCCATCCAGGAACAAAACGGCACGCCTGACAGGTTTTGTTTTTTGATTTTGCCTTTTTGAATTTTGTTTGGAGCTTGGAATTTGTGAGTCGGAATTTTTCACTCTAAGTGTACCTGATTCCCTTCAGTGGCTCCAATCTCAAAACTCTCCACAGCGGATACACTGATGCGACCAGGGAGATACCGAGAATTGACAACGTGGAGTCGATAAATATTTTGAATGACAGGGAAGAGATCAGTACCGGCGCGAAGCCGTATTCCTCGTACATTTTCGCGAGGTCGCCTCCGAGCACGATTGGGTGAGCAACCCAATAAGCGTTGAATGCGGCGCCGATCCCAATGCCGGCTGCAAATCCGATGACGATCATGAAGAAAATTTCCAATGCCACGGCGACGGCGAGTCTTTCCTGTGACATTCCCAGCGAGAGCATCACGCCGTATTCCCTGAACCTTTCCGTGATCGACATGAGCACGGTATTAAGTATACCGAACCCGACGACGAACAGTAGAATCAATATGTAGAGCACGCCGCTTGAATTATCGAGTTCGATTGTCTGCTTCAACTGTGGAAGAAGGTCCTGCCACGGAAGTGCTACGAGTCCCATCGGTTTAAGAATTGCGCCGAGATGGTTTGCAACATCGCCCAGCTCTTCGGGATTCTTAACGGAGATTGCAATCGCGCTTATTCTATTTCCCATTCCGAGAAAATTCTGAAGGTCTGAGATATCCATGAAAGCACCCATCCGGTCGAACTCGTCCGAGCCGGTTTTGAAAGTGCCCACGATCCTGACAAACATATTCCCGAGCATCCCGTCAAAGCCCTGTGCCAGTACGACGATGGAGTCCCCAACGTGTGCGCCGAGGTTCTGCAGCAGCTTGTTTCCGACTACAATTTCCGGACCGCCTTTCTTACCGCCCGGAGCACCGGTTGTGAGGAATCGTCCGTTGACTATTTTCTTCCGAAAATCAGTAATGAGTCTTTCCGTCTTCGGCGAAATCCCCATGATCATTACGCCGAGTGACTGGTCGCGGTAACTCAGAAGGGCATCGGCGCCGATTCTCGGTGAACTCCCGTCGATTGCCGGAGACGAGTCGACTGCCTTGCTGATTTCCGGGCTGACTTCGAAACTTTTCTGGAGTGAAGGGCTTTTGTTGTAGCCGATCTTCTGAATTTGCAGATAGCCCGTGGACATGCGGACCGCGGTCTTAATCGTCTCCTCGTAGGTTCCGTACTGCATCCCGCGCTGGATGATCGAAATAGTTATGGCGAATATAACCGCAGACATAGCGATGAGGGATCGTCTCCAGTTGCGCCACAGGCTTCTCCACGCCAACCTTATCAGAAGCATTTTAACTCAGGATGTAGAATTCATGATCTGTCATTCTATGCTCAAGTAGTTCTTATCGCCTCAACAGGCTGCAGCCGCACCGCTTTCAATGCCGGGTAAACCGCGCCGAGGAGCGTCACGAAGGGAATTATCAACACAGATCGAAGCACCGATGCTGTTTCATAGACCGGGTGGATGATGCTTCCTATCCCGATCGACCTGAGACTCTCCGAGAACATCGAAAGGTCCCATCCCGAGCGCGAAAGTGGAGTAAGTGCCGCGTATGAAACTATGAGGCCGATTGCTGTTCCGAGAATCGCCAGGAAAAGAGCCTCGAGCATTACCATGACGAATATTTTTCTGCCGGGCATCCCTATTGCCATTGAAACACCGAATTCGTGTGTTCGCTCCATGACCACCATCAGCATTGTGTCCACAATGCCGAAGATCAGCGCGACCGCGATAATAGCCGCGATGAGATAGAGCGCCTGATTATACATCTCCAGTTGCGCGACGAGAAGCGGAAGCATCTGCTTGTACGTCAGAACTTCGTAAGTCTGACGATCACCGGATGAGGCGATTGCCCGTCGGATCATCGCCGCAAGAGAATCTGTTCGGTTCGCGTCTGCCGGTTTGATAACGAACTCGGAGATCATCCCCTTCGCATTGAGCATCTGATCGGCGGTTTGAATCGGTATGTAAACATGAGACTGGTCGAATCCGGAATTGAAAGTCCGGAAAATTCCGGAGACCCGGCAGGCCTCCGATCCTACGCTCCCGTCGCGCTGTGATGCCATAATGACAACCTTGTCGTCAATGCCGACTTTCAGCTTCTCGGCCATGGATGCGCTGATGAGAATCTGTCCGGGCTGCCCCGAAAGGTAGTATCCCTTTGTAACGTATCCTGATATCGTCGTCACTTTCTCTTCCTCGGATGGAACGATTCCCACTATCGAGACGCCGTATGAGTTGTACGCGCTGCTGACAAGCCCGAAGGCCCTGAGGCGTTCCGAATATTCCAGAACGCCGGACAGCCTGCCCAGCACTTCGCGTATGGGTGCCGGATCGGTGATCGAATTCTCCAGTGTAGGATCGGACTGGTAGCCCTTCTCGTGAATCTGTATATATCCTGCGTCGGCACCGATCTGGTTCGTCAACATCTGCTGCAATAATCCGACGGCAAATCCCTGCGTCAGAACAAGTGCAACAACTCCAACCACGATCGACGTGATCAGTATGAGTGATCTTCTTTTGTTTCTCAATATGTTGCGCCAGGCAATTCTGCCGATCATTGTCCTGGCCCTTCGGAAATTGTCAGAGAATCGGCAGGAAAGTTCCAAGCTCCAAACGTCAAGTTCCAAACAAATCTGAAGCCCCAACCCTCAAACCACGGATGGTTGACTTGGTGTTTATCTTTTTGAAATTTTAAAATTGTTTGGGGTCTGGATTTTGGGATTTGGAATTTCATGTCACGTGTACCTGATTCCTTTCAGAGGCTCCAGTCTCAAGACACGCCAGAGCGGGTAAACGGCAGCAGCGAGTGATAATATCAGGACAATCTCTCCGGCGGTGACGAAAATTCCGGGGGAGAGAGATAATGGGACGATGGGCTGAAATCCCCATTCATGAACATAGCTTGCGACATTGCCTCCGATGACGATCGGGTGTTTCATGAAATAGTAATTGATACCGGCTCCAACAGCGTTGCCGGATACGAAGCCGATCACGATCATGAAGAACAATTCAACTGCAACCGTAATCGCCAGTTTTGTGTTGGACATTCCTATCGAAAGCATCACCCCGAATTCCCTGAAACGCTCGGTGACTGACATGACGAGTGCGTTCAATATGCCGAATCCGACAACGGTGAAGAGTATGATGAGAAAAAGTAAATGCGCTGCGTGACTGAATGCTATTGTTTGTCTCATTTGCGGGAGAAGCTCCTGCCAGGGGACAGCCACGAGTCCAAGCGGCTTTAGCACCGGATCGAGGGAGCGGGTGATCCTCTCTACATCGGCCGGATTTCCGACCGATAACGCCAGGGCATTAACGTTGTTTCCCATCGCGAGGAAATTTTGCAGAACGGGCACTGCCATGAAAGCTCCGGTGCGGTCGAACTCGTCGGAACCGGTCTTGAAGGTACCGACGATTCGAACAAACATATTTCCGAGAATGCCGTCGAATCCCTGGCCGAGCACGACGACGGAATCCCCGACATGCGCTCCAAGATTCCTGAGCAATTTGTATCCGACGACGATGTCCGCTGTGGTGTCGTTGTCGAGGAACCTGCCTTCGTTGATTTTTTCAGGGAAATCCGTAACCAGACTCTCAGTCCTGGGCTCGATTCCCATTATCATCGCGCCGAGCGAATGATTGCGGTAGCTGATGAGACCCCCGGCCTGAATCCGCGGGGAGCTTCCTTCGATGAGCGGGTCCGATTTAACTGCCGACTCGATTTCAGGTGTGACGGTGAAGCTCTTCTGGAGTGTGGGATTGTCGTTGTAGCCGATCTTCTGAATCTGTACATATCCCGTCGAGGATCTGACGGCTGATCTCAATGACAACGCGAATGTTCCGTCGTCGAATCCTAATCTGACTATGGCAAGCGTGACAGCAAAGCCGATCGCGGCGATCACGAGAATGGAACGTCTCCGGTTCCTCCACAGGCTTCGCCAGGCCATTTGCAGAAGGAGCATTCGGGCTATCTCTCCAGTTCTTTAAGCGAAAAAATCTGATCCGGTATTCTTTTATCGAACGAAGCTTCATCCATCTTTATCTCCGTCGAGTGCGTTTTGTCGGAATTATACATCGTCCACGCAGTCGGGATTATCCTCCCGCCCATGACCTTGAAGTCGCTCATTATCATCGTTCGCATCAGCTTGCCTCTTTCATCGAAGTATTCTACCTGCTCGGGAAGGTCGTCGGCCTTTCGAACCCAGTAGACGATCTTTCCCCATACAACCGGTGCGTTGGGCTTCGGGATAAGCTGCAGTTTCCAGCAATCGACGCCGCCTATTTGCTCGGTTCCTGTGAGGGTAATGTCGTAATCTTTTGTAAGGGTCTCCTCGCGAACCATATCATCGTAAGTGTAATCGGAGCCGTTCCATGACTGCAGCATCATCGACGGAGGTATGCGGATCGTCGTTTCAGTGTTCCTGAGATACATCCAGATATCGTTGCCAAGTTTGAGGGTCCGGTTTCCGGCTTCGCGGACGGGCGATAGTATCTTGACGAGCGCCTTCGAAGTCCCGCTTGTCCAGCTTTCCATCTTCATCGTCCTGGTATAGTCGGGAGTCCTGATAATCATCTCCATGACGGAATAGCTTGAGACTTTCCCCTTGATGGCGTCTTCGGCTCTCTGGATGATCTGCTTGGCGTCCTGTGCGTAGCAATTGTGATAAGCTCCAAAAAACAAAATCCAAGTTCCAAACAAGCTCCAAATGCTAAGCTCCAATACCCCAAATCGCTTAAATCTTCTGGCTTTCGTCGACTGTAATTTGAGACTTGGATTTTGTCCCGTCGAAACATTTGTGTGTCGTGATGTGGTAGTGCGGCCTTGGGAGCTTTCTTTACTTTTCATTTGTTCACCTTTATTGCATCAATTATCAGGTCTATTCCATCATGGAGTCGTTCCGCAAAATCATCGCCTATCATCCCCATGAACCAGAGAACGGTCGCTCCTTCCATTACCTCGATGATCGCGATGGTCACCTTACGAGGATCGGTACGCCGGAATTCTTTTTGTTTGACTCCGTCTTCAATTATTTTTTGAATGAGGGCAGCGGAAGCCTCAAAGCTCGTTCTTGCCATCTTTCTGATCTTTTGGTCCCGAAAAGCGAGAGCGTAAATCTCCTGGATCACCGGACGAAACGGCTTCATCTTGCCTATTGCCTGGATCGAGTACTCGATCAGTTTGTTTATCCTTTCAAGAGCGCCGCCGGACGCCAGCATTTTATCCAAATCTTCGATCTCCTTTGGATCGAAGAAAGCGTTGATAAGCTCGGAGATGATCTCGTCTTTACTCTTGAAGTACCAGTAGATCGCTCCCTTGCTGATCCCGGCCTCGCGGACTATATCGTTCATGCTTGTTTTTTTCAGACCTTTACGGGCGAAGGCGGAAATCGCAGCTTTAATGATCTGCTCTTTTCGTTTGGCGATATTTTCTATGTTCGCTTTTCTTGGCATCTTATTATTAAACCGACCGGTCGGTTTAGGAATAAGATAATCGCTTGCCGGCATGCTGTCAAGAGAAATAGCAGGCGTGATAGGCAGTCATTCGGAGGAACGCCTGTCAGGGAGCTTCGCGCGCAGGCTTCACGGCTTGTTCTTGGCAGTAAAGCCGTTCGCGCGGTGGCTGTCCAAAAACAACATTCCGAACCGCTGCGTAGAGCGGCAACTGTGGAATTTGAAATACTTTCGATGAATTAAGTAAGTCGGGAAGGCTTCCCGACTTACTTTTAACCTGCAGGAAAAGGGTTGTTCAGTCCCGAAAGATACCCGACGTCGCGAACCGTTCCAGTTTCAATAAACCGACTGGTCGGTTTAGGAACAAGATAATGCGTTGTGATGATGCTGTCAAGGGAGGTCGGATTCTCGGATGGCTGTGCCAGCTCCACGGCTTCCTGCAGGCGGTTTACGCATCCTGCGCGGACGGCCCTTAAGAAGCAGATGAAGCGGTCGGTGCCTACTAAAGGGAAGTGCTTGAAACCTATTTCGGGGACGGGCTTCTGTCATTGCAGTAGGACCGGCAGGCCCTGTGTGCCAGATGCCTGTCGATCCTGCAATCGATTACTCGCTAACTATCTGAAGAAGCAGTGCCTTTCAGACAAGAGAGATTCTCTCTCGGAATTCCTCCCGGGATTATTTCACCCCTTTTGCATTAAGAAAGGTGCTGTACTTCTTGTCCACTTGCATTATATGGTTGTTCAGCCACTCTTTCAGAAAATTCATCAGGTCCATTGTCAGCACCATTTCCCCCGCGTTGTATTTCCTGCCGATGTCCAAGACCTGTTTAGTAAGATCTTCATGTTCTTTCTTGTGTCTCGCGGATTCCGGGTATCCATGCTTCTCAAAGAGTTTTTCTTCGGTAGAAAAATGATATACCGTGTAATCGGTAAGATCCTTAAGTATCTTCCCCATAGCCTCCTTGCCTTTGCCTTCCTTCATCGAGTCATGAAGGTGGTTTATCAGATCCACGAGTCGCTTGTGCTATGTGTCAATCTCTGCTATGTTCACGCTAAGATTCTGTGACCATTGAAAGAGCGGCATGTCAAATGTCCTTTAGTCTTTTTCTTGAATAGTGTAAGTTGCACGTTTTTCGGGCTATGCCCACTTCTCTGCTTATCGGTAAATCTATTTCTTTCTTTAGCGGGTTGCTGCGGGGATAAGATTTTTGGCATGATAGCGCCGTTTTGGCGTGTTTCTTGGTCCCCCAGTCGCTATCTTTTGGGCAGAAGAGGGCAGGTATTTTGAATAAGCTGATATTGTTGCTTGACATCTTTCTGATCGCGACTCTCTATTGGCTCGGACAGAATTTGGTCAACGTTTCCGTTTATATCGGCGATGCACCGTACAGACGCCTTCCGCTAATTTCCGACAGCGCTATTCACGATTGGAACTGGATATTCAATCACCTGGGCAACATGAGTCTCGCCGCACCGATCTCGGAGACGATATTTGTCATAGGGATTGCTTCCTGTTGCGGTGCACTCCTGACAGGCGTGTACTTTCTTATTATAAATGACTTCAAAGAAACCTTCATCATAGGATAAGGAATATGATAAAGCATGTGGTGCTCTTCAAATTTAAGTCGAACGTCACAGACAGCGACATTTCGAAGCTGGAGGAGGGACTCGGCGCCCTTCCATCAATTATTTCCGAAATAAAGGAATATGAATTCGGACGTAACGTGATAAACTCGGAAAGGTCGTTCGACTTCGGACTCGTCTCCGGTTTTGACGACTTGGATGCGTTGCAGCGATACAGCAAACATCCCCACCATCTGGAAGTGCTGAAACATATTGGCGAGATTTGCGATAATATTAAATCAGTTGACTTTTACTCGACTGACAAAGAATGATTATATGACACGGTCACGAATTCTTTTGTCAGGATGGGAGCCGCATAAACACGAAATGAATTAGCGGGAAAGACTACATATGTCAGAGGCAATATTGCAGACCGCCGGTCTTGGCAAGCGCTTCGGCGGCCGGTGGGCGGTGAAAGACCTGAACCTGGAAGTGAACGCCGGAGATGTGTTCGGGTTTCTCGGTCCGAACGGTGCGGGAAAGAGTACCACGATCAGGATGATCCTTACGCTTCTCCTCCCGACATCCGGCAATGTGAGGATCTTCGGAAAGGACGCGAGGGAGAACAGGAGATCGGTGCTGTCGAGAGTCTGCGGCATAGTCGAGAAGCCCGATTTCTACCTTTATCTCTCGGCATACAAGAACCTGGAAATCCTGGGCTCCCTGACGCGGAAGGTCAAAAGAGACGAGATATTCGGAGCACTGGAAATTGTCGGACTAGACTCCAGAGCTCAGGACAAGGTCAAGACGTTTTCGCATGGCATGAAACAGCGCCTGGGAGTTGCACAGGCAATTCTGACGAAACCGGATCTGGTGATCCTTGATGAACCGACATCCGGTCTCGATCCGCAGGGTATGAAAGAAGTGCGCGAGCTGGTGCTGAAGCTGTCTAAAGAACATGGTACGACGGTATTCCTCTCTTCACACCTTCTCACCGAAGTGGAAGCCGTAGCAAACAGAATGGCAGTTCTCAATCATGGGGAGCTGATTGCGCAAGGCCCCGTCTCAGATCTTCTCGGCGGTGACTCATCATACTATTCGATTCAAGCGTCTCCAGTGGAAGGCGCGGTGCAGATTCTCAGAAAAAATCCGTGGGTAGAAATAGTCTCCGTCGGAAACGGCATAGATGTCCGAATCGAGTCGAAGAGGGCAGCCGAATTAAACAAGCTTCTTGTCACAAACGGAATTGATGTTGCCTCTTTCGCAGCCAAGCGGACACTAGAGGACTACTTCCTGAAAATAACGGAAGGAGCGTCGGAAGTATGAGTCTTCTCTCGATCGAGATCCGAAAGACTTTCCGCCGCTGGCGTACGTACATCGGCTTCATCGTAGTGGCGGGCGCGGTCATCCTGCTGGAGGTGATCATAAAACTCAACGAGACGAGAATGGCGCAAAACTTCTCACACGGCTTAAGCGGCGACTTCCTGATCTCCGGAAGTGTGCTTAATGCATGGGTTATCACCGCTTTCATAATGAATTCGCTCTACATTCACGTGCCGTTTCTAATAGCTCTCGTCGCCGGCGACATGGTCTCTTCGGAAGCTACCTCCGGTACTCTCAGGTTCATATTGATACGTCCCCCTTCTCGTTCGAATATCATTACGGCTAAGTTCTTTGCCATGTTGTTCTACACCGCATTGCTGATCTTGTTCCTGGGTGCGTTATGTGTAGGGATAGGACTTGCTTTCTTTGGTGGCGGGGATCTCATCAGCTTTCAAACGGGAATGCCGCACATTGTAATACTTCCCGCGCACGTCGCCGCGGCCAGCACTGTCATGGCGTTCCTCGCGGCGATACTGTCGATGTCCGTTGTCGGTTCGCTCGCGTTTCTATTCTCCACGCTTGTCGACAACTCCATCGGCCCGATCATCGGATCGATTGCCGTGGTGATATTGTCTTTCATAATAGGGAATTTGCCGTTTGAGTTTCTGGAGTCGCTGCGGCCTTATTTGTTCACAACATACATGGGTATCTGGCAATTACTCCTCAACAGCCCGGTCGACTGGGGCGAAGTCGGCAAGTACGCTCTCGCGCTTCTCGGATATGATGCCGCATTCTTTGCCATTGCGTATTTTGTATTCGTCAGAAAGGACATAAAGAGCTGATGAATTTACTATCGTTATTTTTCGGACTATTGTTCCTGGTTTCTCCGCCGGCACAGAACGATGGACTCAGGTACCTGGAGAATGCCATCGCGAAGTTTAACGGGATAAAGGACTATGTAGTGGATGTGAAGGTCCATCTTGACCTCGAGGCGGTCAAGGCGCCCGACATGGAAGCCAAGGTTTATTTCAAAGAGCCTGACAAAGTGAAAATTGATTCAAAGGGTCTCTTCTTCATGCCTAAAGATGTGGGCGTGATCAATCCGCGGAAATTCGATCCCGCCAAATTCCTGATTCAGGTTATCGATACGCTGACTTATGAAGGGGATCCTGCCGTTCGGCTTTCGTTGACTCCGAAGAAAGATGAATCCGGCAATCATGATATTGTCCTGACCATCGACAAAAAGGACTGGTTAATCCGAGAGATTGGCACTGCTCCTTCTCCCGGTAGGACGGCAAGCGCCAAAATCACTTACGGAATGTTTGGCGGTTTCATGATGCCGGTAAAGGTCGATGTGAAACTGGACATGGGAAATGTGAACGGTCAGGCCCGCGAGTTTGGAGGTCGACGCATGCGAATGAATGAGATGAAGGGGACAGTAGAAGTTTACTATTCCAACTACAAGATAAACACCGGACTGTCGGACAAGATTTTCGAAAGGAGAAATGAGGAATAGAGCTTCTTTCTCTGCCTCCTTCTTATCCTGCGAATATCGCCCACGGCATTCTTGGATTTCGAATGCACACGATATTACTTTCCTGCATCTATCAGAGATTCATACGGGATGTTAAACTCTTTGTGCAACTTTCTGATCATCTTCAATGTCATGCTTCTTTTTCCGTTCATGACCTCGCTTACTCTGCCTCGGCTTCCGATAATTCCGTTGAGTGCAGATCGCTGTAATCCCAGTTGCTCAAGTCTGAACTCGATTGCGGACACCGGGTCAGGCGGTTCGATGGGAAAATGCAGGCTTTCATAATGATCGACAAGAGTTGCTAGTATGTCTAATTCGTCAGCTTCTTCAGTGCCAGGTCGCGCGTTCCAGGTCTCCCCGATTCTCTTTAGAGCGGCTTCATAGTCTTTTTTCGTCTTTATTGGTTTCATATCATATCTCCTCTGCATTGATCTTATCGTACTGCTTATGCGTACCGACAAAGCGAATGTAAATTATCCCGAGATCATACTTTATTGCTGCCACCAACCTGTAATCGTTGCCTTTGATGTTGAAGACGACACGGTCATTTCGTATTATACTCGCGCTTGCATACTTTGCTTTGACGTCGTGCGGCGTTTTCCAGTTTGCACTTCTCGCTTCTGTAAACCATTCGCGCAGCGACGTCTCCGAATCTTTATACTCACTCATTTTCCAAAAATCCTTCAAGGTCTTGCGAGCAATTACTCTCATTTATTAATATACGGCGCTCCCATCTTGGGAGCAACTCCGGGTTGGTGCCGGCTCAACAGTTCTAGAGTTCGGCAACGCAGCCCTTCGGACGACTTCCTCACATTCTGCAAAATCCAGAAGTCGATACAGATAACGAGTGGTTCGTCCCCACTCCCTATTGAAGCTTTAGAAATAAAGATGTCCTTGATCCCAATCTTCCATTCTTCCGTTATTCCACCATTCAAATCTTCCTCCATTCCAGTCATTCCCCGTCGCACTTCTTGATAAACTTTCCGACCTCAAGTATATTCTAAACACATGTGAGAAAGAGAGAGGAAACTTTGCAACTTAGCATCCTTTCCGGCGGGAACAATTGTTTTCGTGGGCGGCAAATTTGTGCCGGCTTTCTACGGTCGTAGGAGTCATGTCAGTACTAATCCTGGAAATGGAATTAAACGGAAGCAGATGAGCAAGGGCGCTTCAATCACACCGCTGATGATGCAATACCGGAAAGTAAAGGACCGCTATCCCGACGCCGTTGTGCTGTTCAGGATGGGGGACTTCTACGAGACTTTCGAGGAAGATGCCAAGATTGCAAGCTCAGTTTTGTCTCTGACGCTGACCAAGCGCGCTAACGGAGCCGCGGCGGACGTCCCGCTTGCGGGATTCCCGCACCACGCAATTAATCAGTACCTGCCAAAGCTTGTCAAGGCCGGCTACAGGGTTGCGGTCTGTGAGCAGCTGGAAGATCCGAGGTTCGCGAAGGGGATAGTCAAGCGTGACATTGTCGAGGTTGTCACTCCAGGCGTCAACTTCTCGAACGAGTCCGACAAGGTGAATAATTATTTCGCAACCTTAACGACAGACGGCCGGAATTTCGGGTTGGTATTCTGCGACGCAACTACGGGTGAGTTTAACTTCGCGCAGGGTGAGCTTGAGGAGCTCGACGCATATCTGACCAGGATCGAACCGCTCGAGGTGGTGGTGTCGCGGGACATGGCCGATAATCTCGAGCCGACGATTCAGAATTGCCTGAGAAAAGCAATCGTCACGCGACGAGATGATTATATCTTTAACTTCGACTACGCATACGACAAGCTTATACATCATTTTAAAGTCCAGAACCTAAAGGGATACGGCCTCGAATCCAAGCCGCTGGCCATCCAGGCCGCGGGTGCCTCGCTGGATTATCTTGCCGAGACGCAGAACGGGAACCTGTCTCATATCGTCGGCATGTCTGAGTTCACATCCACCGATTTTCTGGAAATAAATCGCACGAGCCGAAAGCACCTCGAAATCGTCGACAGCGCCGTGGAAAATGGCACCACACTCGTCGGGATTCTCGACTCGACGGAAACCGCGATGGGAGCTAGGATGCTCCGCCGGGTTCTCTTGCAGCCGATGAAGAAAGTCGACGAGATAACCGCCCGACTGGATGCGGTAGAGGAATTGCTGAAAAATTCGCGCATCAGGGGCGAATTGAGCAGCCAGCTCTCAGGGTTCGGAGACCTTGAGAGACTTGTAGCGAGGATATCGACCAAGCGGGCTTCTCCGCGTGAGCTCGGTGCTCTTCGTACTATGTTGTCGAGACTGCCCGCTATAAGGGAGCGAGTCGCTGATCTCAAGCGCGACCTCTGGCGGGAAACTCAGTCGAAAATTAATCTTGAGTCGGAACTTCTGAAGAAGCTGTCGGAATCTCTGGCCGACGACCTTCCTGCTCGCGCTTCCGACGGCGGTGTGATCAGGAAAGGCTATATTGCAGAGCTGGATGAGTTGCGCGGGCTCGCTTTCAATGCCAAGGATTGGATCGCTCGGATGCAGGTAACGGAGCGCCAGCGCACCGGGATTCCCTCCCTCAAAGTCGATTACAATTCCGTCTTCGGTTACTATATAGAGGTGACGAAATCCAACCTTTCTCGCGTTCCCGAAGATTACATAAGGAAACAGACCCTGGTGAACGCCGAACGGTTTATCACACAGGAGCTGAAAGAATACGAAGAGAAAGTCCTCCACGCAGAAGAGAAAATTCAGAAATTAGAGACGGAGCTATTCGAAAAGCTGCTCGACGAAGTCGCCACACATTCTTCGTCTCTCCTCGTTACGTCACGGGCGATTGCATTGACGGATGTTCTCCTCTCTTTTGCGAAGACTGCTTATGAGCATAACTATGTCCGACCGGTTGTCGACGATTCGCGCGATCTGGAAATTGAAGAGGGACGGCACCCGGTCGTCGAGAGAGTCCTGCCGAGTGGCGAAAGCTTCGTGCCCAACGACATTGTTCTGAAAGAAGGGAAGGAACAGATCGCGCTCATAACCGGTCCGAATATGGCCGGCAAGAGCGTCTTCATCCGACAGGTTGCCGTCATAATTCTTCTCGCTCAAGCCGGGTCGTTCGTGCCCGCTAAGAGAGCACGCATCGGCGTCGTAGATAAGATGTTCACCAGGATAGGTGCTTCAGATAACATAAGTGCGGGCGAGAGCACATTCATGGTCGAGATGCAGGAGGCCGCGAACATTCTAAACAACGCTACGCCACGAAGTCTGGTATTGCTTGACGAGATCGGGAGGGGCACGAGCACTTTCGACGGTGTGTCTATCGCTTGGTCGATGGTGGAATACCTTCATCAGAACCCGTCGCGCGCTGCACGGACGCTCTTTGCGACGCACTACCACGAACTGAACGACCTGTCGGATCTTTATCCGCGGGTAAAGAACTTCAAGGCAGATGTACGCGAGTACGGGGGCAAGGTGATATTTCTGCACAAGATTGTCGAAGGAAGTGCCGACCACAGCTATGGAATACACGTTGCGGAGATGGCGGGTTTGCCCAAGGCGGTCACCTCGCGTGCAAAAGAAATTCTCAAGAATCTTGAGTCCTTTGAACTTTCGGCAACCGAGTCTGCATCGGCACAGCCCGTTGCGGGAATGCCGAAACCACGCCGTGTCCTTTCGAAAAACAAGAGCGGCGACATCCAAATTGAAATGTTCCAGCTTGGAGACGAAGAGCTTCGGAGGAAAATCAAGGATGTCGATGTGAACAATCTGACTCCAGTCGAGGCGCTTAACAAGATCGCCGAAATTAAAAAAATGGCGGAAAAGGAAGACTAAATGGGACCAATCGGCAAAGTCGTTTCAGTCCGCGGGGCAATGATCACAGGTGAGACACTTGCCGCCGAGAGTTTCAGCGTCGGGTCGTTTGTTTCCGTGCCTATACAGGAATACAGGATTATCGGCGTCGTAACGTCCCTTGAATTGGGCCAGGGAGACGTCGTCAGGTTTACCGCGAATTTGTTCGGACGGTTTGGAGCTGGGAAGTTCGAGCGGGGAACTGAGCGGCTTCCGTGGCCGGGCGCACCAGTCGACATACCTTCGGAGGCAGAATTAGATCTGATATTTAATGCCTACCGCAGATATGATTTCGCATTTGGAGACATATCCGCACTGAACGGAAAGAAGAACTACATTGACCCGGACAAGTTTTTTAGCAGGCATGTCGCGGTGGTAGGTGCGACTGGTTCGGGTAAATCCTGCGCCGTTGCATCGATATTGCAGAAGGTTGCGAAACTTCCCGGTGCACGTATAATCCTGCTCGATCTCCATGACGAATATGGCGAAGCCTTCGGAGACCTAGCGGAGAAATTAAACATCGGCGAGTTCGAACTTCCGTACTGGGCTATGAATTTTGATGAGTTCGCAGAGACTTTTATCGACCGCGATGACCCGTTTGCACGAACGGAAACCGTGGCTCTCTCGGAGATAATCCTCAACAGCAAGAGGCTGAAGAATCTTCCATATAAAGACTTCATTACCGTTGATTCCCCGGTATATTTCGACATAAATGATATCAAGGTAAAAATGCAGGCCCTCGACACGGAGCGGCTTCCGGACGGTAAAGAAGGTCCGTTCTACGGGAATTTTACCAGGTTTATCTTCAAATTTGATTCGCGCCTGAATGATAAACGCTTTGAGTTTCTGTTCAAGCCTAAGAGATTCAAATCTACGGAGACTTTCTCGCAACTCATCGAATCCCTCTTTGGATTGAAATCCGGGAAGTCGGTTGTTGTTCTTAACCTGAGCAATGTGCCGCCGGAGGTGATTAACGGTCTTGTCTCGCTGCTCGCCCGGCTGGTGTTCGACTTCAACATGTGGAACCCGTATCGTGCAAACGTTCCTATACTTCTTGTGCTTGAGGAAGCACACAATTATTTAAGCGACCACAACTCGTCCCAGACTGCCCGCAGAACAATAGAGCGCGTTGTCAAGGAGGGGAGGAAATACGGAGTCAGTTGTATGATCGTGGGGCAGCGTCCGCTGGATATCTCGGAGTCCATACTGTCCCAGTGCAGCAACTTCGTCGCATTGCGATTGTCAAACCCGGACGACCAGGCATATATCGCAAAGCTGGTGCCCGATTCGATGACAGACTTGCTGGACGTCGTGCCCGCATTGAAGCAGGGTGAAGGACTCCTTCTCGGTGATGCGTGCATCCTCCCTCTGCGGACGAAAATTGACGCGCCAAATCCATTTCCAAGAAGCAAAGATGTCGACTTCTACACTAAGTGGAGCATACTTCCGCCGGCGGTCGACGTCAATAATGTCGTGGAACGGTGGAGAAAGATTAACTACTGATGAATCAAAGACAGCTATATCACGCGATCGAAAAGATTGCTTCAAAAGAACATAAGAACGATGAAGAAGTATTAGCCAGCGTAGTGCAGGAGATAATAAGTTCCGATGAAATCAGAATCAAAGGCGGGAGAATCTGGAAACTTATTCCGAGGAAGAATGCCTATGTCCTTGTCAAGCAGCTCGGGCACGTGAGATCTTTGTCGGAGGGTTTCGTGATAAAGGTTTCCGAATATATAGACTTCGTCCGTATCGGAAGCCAGAAGACTCTTCTCACATCCGAACGGAACCAGGCCCTTCGGAAGGGGGGCATAGAAAGTTATTCCGCGACGGGCGTCGGCGAGAAACTGAAGGTGAAGGGGCTCCCGCTTTATCAGTACATCCTGGCTTTCAACACAGACGGGGACAATCCCGAGTTGTTTGACAATCTGAATGTTATCGGAAGCGCTGCCACGGCGGTATTGCGCGGCAGGCATGCTCTCGCCCGGACGAAGCAGCTTGAACAGGATCTGGACAAGGCGAGAGACATCCAGCGCAGCATCCTCCCGG
>JAMCXB010000010.1 GCA_023480735.1 Bacteroidota bacterium
CAACCCGCCCGCAGTTGACTGGTTGGCAGATAATGTGTCTCCGACAACCTGTGGAGTGAATGTCAAGGTATTAGTGCCCGTGCTGTCTGAGAGTGTAACTGTGGGCGACGAGAAAGTAACGTTCATCGGCATTCCGGCTCCTCCACCAATTGTGAACAGACCCGCTGAGGAGCTTGTGTTGGGATTGACCGTCCCCGTGCTCCCATCAAGAACCAAACTGAAGTTGAGGGTGCCAGCCCCGTCGCTTCCGCCGGAAAGAGTAGTGGAAACGGGTGCTACAACCGAAGCTGTAACGGCCACATTGGAACTCTGTGCATTTGCAGCATTCACCAGGAAAAGAACCAGAAGGCCCAGCGCAACGGCCAGGCCTTCCCTAATTCTACCGAAATTTAGGAAGCTGCGAATCACAGGAGGTTATACGATGTTTTAATAAGCAACAGTAACTGTCAGTGGCTTACCCCTAAGGTTGGCTGTTGAATAGCTTCCCGTAGGAGCGGACCCGGGATTGATGCTGCCGCCAACTGATATGTAGTATGTGCCAGTCCCCGAGATAATACCTGAACTCCCTGTGTTAGTGGTTAAGTTTCCACCTGACACACCGGCTGAGACATTGCTGCCATATAGAGCAGGCGTGAAGCTTATTGGGTTACTGCCAGTGCCATCGGTAAGCGTAACATCCGTGTTCCAGCTGATTGTGAAAGCTGTGCTCGCTTGACCGGACACGGTGAGCTGTGCAGCGCTGCCGCTTGTTGCGGAGACCGCCGTGGTCGTGTTTTGAGCGACGTTCCCCATCACCAGTGTTGGGGTTGTTGCTGTTATCGATATAGGTGAGATTACAGTTGCCGTGACAGCAACATTCGCACTCGTTTGCGCGAGCGACATCCCGGCAAATCCGAGAACCATCGCCGTGGCGAGCATTAGTTTTTTCATTTCTAACCTCCTGTGGATTAATTTGTTGTTTGAAATCTTCCGCCGGTAGAAACTTCTTACCTTAATACCTTCTTGAAACTGTTCAGGAATCTTATGTCCCTTGACCGAGGAGATACAACAAACCGTATGCCGAAGAAAAGGCTCTGATCCGAAAGGAATTCGATGTTTTTGGGGGGTGTCTTTTCGACTGGTTACGTAACCGTAATATTTAATCCGGCAAATGTAACACACAGGAAAGGCCGATCCGCCGGAGAAGGCAAAACCACATGGACTCGCCAAGCCACACTGCAAGAAAGCCTATGTGAGCCCTGTGATTATGTGGTTAGAAATTACTAGAAAGTAATTGATTCGATGTTTGCGCTGAACGGGAAAGTAAACTCCACCCAGGATTCACCCATCCGTTCAACTTTGGCTTTTTCTGTTTTTCCCCTGCCGGTTTTCATAACCGCAATCCGACCCGCCATATTGGAGATGTTCTCTCGGTGGGCGGAGCAGATCCGAACAGTCACATATTTATAACCCGGATGATAACTTCCTTCGCTTTTGAAGTTGAGTGATCCGCCGGTGCCGTTCGTCTTGCAGAACACGTTCATAATAAAATAATCCCCGTTCCTGTAGGCATATGTCTCGCCATCGTCAAAATATGCACTTCCATCTGCTGACCTTCTGGCGGCGTAGACCCGAAGTATGAGCGTGTCCGCCTGCTCGCTTGTAGACTGGACAACGCTCTGCGTGAAGAGTATTGTTCCATCCTTCACGAAGATAGGGGTGTGGCCGAGGGGAGCCTCAACCTTATGCCACCCTGGATCCATCTCTGTCCCACTGTAGAAGCTGAGCCACTTCTTCCCTGGCAGGTAAACATCTTTTTCAACCGCGGCAGAATCAAGGACAGGAGCAACCAACATTCGATTCCCAAACAGAAATTCGTCAGAGAGTCTATAGGCTTCTTCGTCGTCGGGATAATCGATATAGAGAGGTCTCACTATGGGTAAGCCGTCAAGATGCGCATTCCGGAACGCCGTATAGATTTCCGGAAGGAGCTCATATCGCCTGTCGATAATCTCACGATTTATCTTAGTGTACTTCGGTCCGAATGCCCACGGCTCCCTTGGCTTCGAGCCCCATGTGCTGTGGGTTCTAAAGAACGGGGTAAAGACGCCGAGTTCCAGCCATCTCGAGAAGAGCTCTGGGCCCGGGTTTCCAACAAACCCACCCACATCGCTGCCGACGAAAGGCTGTCCGCTTACACCTATGTTCAGGAACATCGTGAGTGCAAGTTTCAGGTGGGCGTAACTTGAAACGTTGTCGCCGGTCCACATTGCAGAGTATCGCTGACCGCCCGCGTAATTGGAGCGAGTCAAGACGAACGGCCGCTTGTCAGGCTCGAGCTTCTCCAATCCTTCACGAGTCGCACGCGCCATCTGCATGCCGTAAACGTTATGTACCTCCGCGTGAGTCACCTTCTCCCCATCACCGGTTGTTTCCATTGCATTTAGAGGAAACGTCTTATTCGGGGTATTGAACACGCTCGGCTCGTTCATGTCGTTCCACATGCCGTCGACGCCGGCGTCGAGCAGGTACCTATATTGATTACCCCACCATTCTCTGGCTCTCTCATTCAAGAAATCCGGGAAGACACATGCCCCCGGCCAGACGTCACCGATGAAGTATTTACCGTTCGCCTTCTCAACAAAAACGTTCTTTTTCAGGCCGCTCTCGTAGACCCTGTATGTGGTGTCGACTTTAATACCGGGATCGACGATCGTGACCACTTTGAACCCGAGTTGATGCAGCGTATCAATCATGAGTTTCGGGGTTGGGAAATCCTTCGGGCTCCATGTAAAGCATCTGTACCCGTCCATGTAATTTATGTCAAGGTAAATGACATCACACGGTATGTGCCTGTCCCTGAAGCCATGCGCCAGATTTAGCACGGTCTGCTCAGGGTAGTAGCTCCACCTCGATTGCTGATAGCCGAGGGCCCACATCGGAGGCATGTTCATCTTTCCGGTCAGTTTACTGAATCTCTCGACCACCTGAGCGGGATTTTTTCCCGTCACGATATAAAGCTGAAACGCCCCCTTTGATGCCGAGTAAGCAAGCGTGCTGCTGTCCGTTGCACCGATATCGAAACTTGCGCGAGAAGGATTGTCGAAGAATAGTCCGTAGGCGCCTTTCGGGTCCGCCTTCAAGAGGAAAGGTATGCTCTCATACAGCGGATCGTAAGTCAAAGGATAGGCGGGGAAATCAGTGTTCCACATCGTGCACTTGCTGCCGTATTTATTGTACGGCAGAGTCTTTTCACCAAGGCCGTAGAAATTCCGGGCACCGTGAATATCAAACTTGGCAACCACCCCGCTATCGCTGAACTGGATGTCATCCAGGTCCAGAATGTCTTTCCCATTCCGGTCCCTGAAACTCAGCCTCATCGTACCGGGGATAAACTCTATCTTACCGTCAGGAAGTTCTACAGTCATCTTCCTGCTTGTCGCCTTGACTTCGTGACCTGTCAGAGTCTCAGGGCTCTCAACGACGGCAAAGGATTTCAGGGGAGTGGTATCACGCTCGATTGAAAGATGCACTATCCCCGATCTGAAGAGATCCAGCTTTGCCTTTCCGGAATGATAGTACGCGACCACCTCATTCCGAGACTTTTCGACTTTCACGAGCTTACCGAGTGTCGTTTTTTGTCCGGTATCGCCGTTGAATCCCAACTGCGCTCCTAGTAACAAGATAAGCCCGTAAACGAGCATGCCTCAGATCACTTTCAAATGCAGTTCTATAAGCTGATCGCGACTGACTTCGCTCGGCGCATCGTCCATCAGAGACATCGCGCTGCTTGTCTTCGGAAATGCGATTACATCGCGGATAGACTTGCTCCCAGTGAAAAGCATAACAAGTCTGTCGAATCCGAACGCTATTCCGCCATGTGGCGGCGCTCCGTACTTGAAGGCCTCCATGAGAAAGCCGAATTTCTTCTCCGCTTCCTCTTTCGATATTCCCAAACAGCTGAACATCTTCTGCTGAAGTTCAGGATGAAATATCCTGATGCTTCCCCCGGCGATCTCATTTCCGTTCCATACAAGGTCATACGCGCGCGCGCGCGCCTTGTTTACGGAATTCTCGGGAAGCCACCTCTTCTTCTCTGCAAACTCTTTCAAACCGCTGTCGAGATTCGCCACGTCCTCTTCCCTGGGAGAAGTAAATGGATGATGCATCGCCGCAAACCGCTTCTCATCTTCCGACCATTCAAGGAGAGGAAATTCAGTTACCCACAGGAGTGAGTTTTGATTTTCATCGATCAGCCCGAAGCGTCTTCCGAGCTCTAGCCGGAATTGGCCGAGAGTCTGGTAAATCTTGCCCCGCGGCTGTGTGACAAGCAATATCAGATCACCGTTCTTGGCAGAGAACTTCTCGCGTAGCTGCCTAAGCCGGTCGGCTGAAAAGTGTTTTGCGGTGGGAGACTCGAGGGAATCTCCAACGACCTTGAAGTAAACGAGCCCTGCCGCACCGCAGGACTTAGCGAGTTCAGTCAATTCATCCGTCTGTTTCCGGCTCACGCCTGCTTGTCCCGTCAGGTTCACTCCGCACACAAGGTTGCCGCTTTGTATTGCCGACTCGAAGACCTTGAATTCGGAACCGCTAAGCGTTTCGGTTACGTCTTCGATGGGCAGACCGAAGCGCAGATCCGGTTTGTCGCTCCCGTATCTTGTCATCGCTTCATCATAACTCATTCGAGGCAAAGGCGTCTTGATGTCGATACCTTTTACTTCCTTGAAGAGCACTTTCACAAGGCCCTCTGCCATTTCATATATGTCTTCTTCCTGGATAAAGGACATTTCAATATCAATCTGCGTGAACTCAGGCTGGCGGTCCGCGCGAAGGTCCTCATCCCTGAAACACTTCACAATCTGGAAGTAACGGTCGAATCCCGATACCATCAAAATCTGCTTGTAAGTCTGAGGGGATTGAGGAAGCGCGTAGAATTTGCCCCGGTGAATCCTGCTCGGGACGAGATAATCGCGTGCTCCTTCGGGCGTGCTCTTCATCAGGAAAGGAGTTTCAATTTCCAGGAAGCTCAGTCTGTCCATGTACTGTCGGACGATCTGCGCCATCTTGTGTCGGGTTGTCAGGTTACGCTGCATCGGCTCGCGGCGCAAATCGAGATAGCGATATTTTAAGCGCAGGTCCTCACTCGTATCAATATCGCTGTCGATGGGAAACGGCGGCGTCTCCGCTTCATTCAAGATTATCAAATCATCCGCGAGGACTTCAACTTCACCCGTCGGAAGGTTCTGGTTGGTCGTCCCTTCCGGCCTGTGCTCAACCTTGCCCGAAACTGAAATGACATCTTCTCCTCTCAGTTGCTTCGCGATTTGATATACCGACTCATTATGCTGAGGGGCGAAAACGACCTGCGTCTTTCCGTATCGGTCCCGGAGATCTATGAAGATTACTCCGCCAAGATCTCTCCGGCGATCCACCCATCCGTTAAGAGTTACAGCTTTATTGATTTGATTTGCCCTAAGTTCACCACAAGTGTGCGTTCGTTTCTTTCCACGCAAAGATACTGTTGTTTGAGACATTTTCCTGGGATTCTATCTATTTTTGTTTAGAAATTGTGAAATCCAATATAAGTACGGACTCGAATTAAAGTCAAAATTCAAAGGTCAAAAAGGTAAATCAGGAGGAAAGCTATCTAGTGTAGTGCCTCATAAATCTCTTGACTTATTCATTTACATTACGAAAGATATTCTTTTCACGGTAGAGTAGGAGAGGAGGCGCGATCGCGACTATCACGGCTGCCTCTCCCCTCGTCGAACCGGACGTGCAGATTTCCCGCATCCGGCTCTCCTGTGAACTTTCCTCTCAAGTTTGTCGCAGACTCA
>JAMCXB010000060.1 GCA_023480735.1 Bacteroidota bacterium
CGCGGAGATCGTCGGGGCGGGGATAGTCTCTCCGGTTGCCGCTGAAATGATCCACGAGGCTGCACTCGCCATAAGAAACAAGATGACGATCTATGACCTGATAGACACGGTCCACGTCTTCCCGGCGTTTTCGGAGGGCCTAAAGATTGCTGCACAAGCATTCACGCGGGATATAAGCACGATGAGCTGCTGCATCGGATAAATGAATTAAAATGAACGGCCTCGATGGCTCTAAGTGCCGCCATCGAGACTGTCAGAAGACCGTTGCTTTCAGAATTTAAGAAGTTGCTATTTCGAAACCGCGCGAAATCAGGAAATCCCTTGTGTCCACTTCCCCCGGCTGGTTTATTTGTTCCCAGTTTTGCTAAGCAACAGTCTCATCGTTTCCCCGGCAGTGTTTACCACAGCAGTGGCTGAAATAAACCTAGCCAACATTATAGAATCCATTATCTCTTCGTTCGTGAGCCCTTTATTCGAGGCAACCTTTGCATAAGTCAAAGTGCAGCCTTCAGAACCGATAGCCGCGCTGACTGCGATTGCCATCAGAAGTTGAAACTTCGGCGGAATCGAATTGGATCCCATCGCAAAGCTTTTATTCTTCGCGTGTTCAAACACCCCTTCGGGCTTCAGGCCCGACAGCAGCTTCATTATCTCCGGCTCCCCTCCGAACTCTTCCGACATCTTGGCAAGCAGCTGGTCGATGGTAATGTTGTCCATTTTGTTCCTCCTTTTCACAACCTTGCGAAGGTAACTCCGCTCTCAGGAACCTTCGCAAGGTTGCTCTTTTTTCTATTTGCTTTCCAGGTAATCAAGTTCCGCGTAAGCCAAAAGTATATCCTTCTGGTAATTCAGTATCGATGTCTGTATCGCCGCCACCTGTACCTCCGCATCATTCAGCTCGACCGGTGTTATGATCCCGTTCTCGTAACTCACCTTCGCGATCTCATGTGCCTTCTTCGCGACGCCGAGATGGACTTCCTCCGCACTTAACTTGGCACGCAGGTTCTGTATGGTGATGAGGACGTTCTTTATGTCGAACTTCAGCTTCAGCGTCATCCCTTCCGTGTAATCATCGACCATGCTCTCCGACGCGTTCACTTCTTCGAGCTTTCCTTTCGTCAGGTTGCCGTTGAAGATCGGCATTGAAAGCCTTATCCCGGCCGCGAGACCGTTCCTCCACGCGTTATCGTAAGGAGGGAAGTCCATTCCATGGTACACATGATAGTTGCCGAAAAGAAAGATTGTCGGTTTCATCCCGGCCGCAGTTATAGTTTTCAGATTTTCGAGCATCTGCTTCTTCAGCCGCAGGGTCTTCAACTGATAGTTATGAGCGACTGCATATGAGTAGGCGCCGACGCTGTCCGCCAAAGTAGTAGAATCAGGCAGCTGCAGCTCTCCGGTGCACTCTATCTTCTCGGATATCGGCAATGCAAGAAGGGATTTCAGCCCTGACTCTGCAAGATCAAGCTTACCCTCGAGGTCGACCAGCTTGGCCTTGAATTCGTCGACCTTGCTCTCGAATGTGAGGACGTCGAATTCAGACCTCACACCGTTAGCATATGCCTGTTTCGCTAATTCGAGGTGCTTCTCGAACTGAACCAGGGCCTGCTTGTTTACATCGATAACTTGTTCGAGCAAGAGGACATTGTCGAAGGCGGTCGTCACGTTGAGCACCAGCTGGTCTTTTTGTTCATCAAGATCCGACGTTGCCGCCTCCTTCAGTATGCCCGCGTTCTCGTTTGCTTTCGAAATCTTACCGCCGGTATAAAGTGGATAAACAAGATTGATGTCTGTCGTGAATACATCCCTGTTTTCATCTGCAAAAGGCGCCATCGGTCTCGTTATGACATACTCGCCCGATACCGGGCCGTTTGAAGACATTACCGGAATCTGGTTTGGTCCTTGCAGAAACATTCCAGGCAAATTATTCGCATAGAAGTACTGCGACATCAAATTGACGGTTGGCACTTCGTACGAGCGTGCCTGCTCGATCTTGGATTCGGCTGCCTTGACGTTGGCCATCTTCGCTTTGACGAGCGGGTTGTTTGCTAATGCTGTGTTGATCGCCTCGTCTAGAGTTAGTCGATGCGTCTCCTGCGCGCTTGCTGTCAGCGCAAGTATCAGAATTGCAGCTAGTGTTATCTTTATTGTTTTCATTATGACAAAACCTCCTTGGGGGATGCATCTGTATTATTACTCATGCGAGAAGCTGAAGCCAGGCGCTTTCTTTCGAAACTGCCGACCAAAACGGAGAGGATCGATAGTACCAGGAATCCGCCCGTGAAATAGTAAAGGGAGTTGAGATAGCTGCCGACATTCGGAAGGCTCAAACCTCTGTTGAATACTCCGTACAGTGCCTCTAAATAATACCTGAGCGGAAACCAGCCGCCGGCCATTCTGGGGAACGAAGGCATTTGCTCGAACGGTACTAAGAATCCGGAATACATGAACGCCGGAAGGACGATCAAGGTGTAGATGGCGACTAAAACAACCGTGCTCCTGATGTTGAGCGAAAAGAACAGCGAGACGCTCTCCATTGCCATGACGAGCACCGAGATTACAAAGACCACATTCCAGAAATTGACAGGAAGGGGAACGGCGAACATAACCATCACCGTATAGAACGCGAGTGCTATTGCCGTGGTCACGATCAGCCATGAAATGATTACTGGCATTACCACAGCTTTCATCGGCAGCTGCCTCGCGAGTCTTATGCCCGGCATCTTTGCACGCATCTGCTTGAGGTTTACGTTGAGAAGGAGGACGATAATTACAAGCGACACAACCTGCATCGCGAGTCCCATGAACGCCGGAAGCATGGATGACTCCATGTTTACGGTAGGAGAATAAAACACTCTTGAGCTCACACTCAGTAGCGGCAGCATCTGGTGCCGGTAATTAGGTATAGCTCCAAGGTCTTCGACCGGGACATGGAACTGCATTTGGCTGGCGACCGTCATGATTATCATGTTCAGGTTGCCGACCGCGAGTTTGGGAATGATCGGGTTTGCCGTCCCATTTAGCACCGCAAGTATCCTGTCCGACCTGCCGTTGAGCGCGTCTTTGTACAGATCATGCGGTATTACGACACCGGCGTCTATTTTGCCCTCGTCCATCAGGCGTTGCAGCGCCAGGTAGTCGACCGGCATATATTCGACATTGAACACATCGGAGGATCTGATGTTGTAGACGATGGACCGGCTGAGAGGCGACTGGTCTTCGTCGACAATCCCCGTCCTTATGTTTCTCGGTTCGCTATTGTAGTACATCCCGGCCATCATGCTGAAAAAGAAAGTCAGGATAATTGCGATGAGTAGGGTTCGCAGTATGATTTGAGCCAACATTTTAATTGCTTTCATGGCTCCCACCTCCGAGTGCTACCTGAGCGTTAGGATTTGCAAGCTTCAGATAGACATAGATCCCGGGTTTAATCCGGTCCTTGTTGTTCAGGATCTTCATCTTGACGGAAAATGCCCTCACATCTCTTTCATTCTGCAGGTTGGTCGGTACTTTCGTCGCGAAGTCGGCCATCGGTAGTATCTGGATCACTTCTGCGAGGAAGTTCGTATTTGCCATCCCTGTGGTCAGGGTGAGTACCTTACCGAGTTGTATCTGGTTTATGTAAGATTCGGGTATGCTGAACCGTGCCCATGAGATGGAAGTGTCCGTCACAACGACGACCGGCATTCCAGGCGCCATCATCTGTCCCGGCTCCAGCACTCTGACGTTCACCTTTCCCGCGATTGGAGATGTAATAGTCATGTCGTTGATATTGTTCTGCAGGGCCGACATTTTGTCCTTGACAACTTCGTAAGCAGTTTCTATTTCATCCAGCTTCTGCTGGGACACTGCGCCGACTGTATATAGGTTCTCGAGCCGTTTTTTATTCTTGCCGATATTGGACAGCTCTTCTTTCATGGCGGAAAGATTGTCGAGCATGTCTTTGTTGTCTAACTGAGCGATCTTCTGGTCCGCTTTGACGTAGGCGCCTTCGTTTACGAATATCCCCGTGATTTTTCCGGGAATTCTGGTCGTCACGTTGACTTCTGTGTCTTCGATGTATCCCATGAAGACGTTCTGATTCTTCGGCGGATCCTGTGCGCACCCTCCGATCATCAGCATTGCTATGACCGCCAGCCCGACCGATACTTTTGAAATCTTTGTGGTATTTGTTTTCATGACTTTATCCTTTGCTTCGTCATTATTTGCCGAGTTGATATTCCACGCCAAGCAGCACCGAATAACCGGTGAACCAGGCGCTCTTCTGATAAATCGTGTATGGGACTCCAACTCTGAAGTCCAGACCGTGGCTGTAGTAGTACGTTATGCCTGCGAGCACGTTCAGGTAATAATCGTATGAATTGGTTACGGGAGTTCCGGAAATTCTGTCGTCGAATTTATATGCGGCATTGAGGCCTGCGTCAAATGTGAAGTTCCCGAACGGCGTCGCGGAGTATTTATCCAGAAGGAGGTAAGCTCCGGTCCAGTCTCCGTAATTGAGCGAGCCGTCGTTGCCGACGAAATTGTAGTACACGGAGTAAAGAAGGCCGTAGGTACCGATTGGATTGTACCCGTCTACCGATCCTGTGAACTGGATGGCGTTCACGCCAAGTGCATATTCACCCTTGCCCGGAGGCGTGTCTGCGGCGATGGGAAGTGTGGTTGAGAGTGACGCGTCCAGGTCACCTTTCGCGTCACTGATAAAGTTATATGTGCCGCCCAACTGGAGGTCGCCAAACCCCTTGCCGGTCAATGTCGGATTTAGCGAATACACGTGGACCGAGCGCAGCGGGATTTCGCCGAACACTGTTAGATTGTGCGTGAGTCCGTAGGCAACGAAACTGTTCAGCGCGACATCGTTATAGACCATCGTCGATGGTTTGACGACGTACGTGTTCTTCGCCTGGTCATAGATTTTCAAATGGCTTACCATGTCTCCGGTGAAATCGAAATAAAGATTTCCGGGATCCAGAACTGACTTCTGAACTCCGAAGATCGAACGATATCCCAATTGTGCTTTCGCAAGTTGAGGTGATAAAGGAAACATTAGTAAGACCAGTAGGTAACTCAATTTTCTTCTCATCTTACTGCTCCGATGTGTTATGGTTTTCAAATGCACAAGCCTATAGCCCAAACCCCGTGCCGCTATCGAAACAGTGTAATTGTGGCTCAATTAGAGGATCTTACCGGTTTTCAAGCCGGAACGGGAAATTGGATTTCACAGGGAGGCCACCTTAAACTTCAATCATAGCTCGTTATGGAAGTAGAGCGGTGCGAAGTGTAATTTCTCAGTTTTATGATTTTGGGAAACGCGGTGGCACTACCGCATGAAAGGGCCCGCTCAACATGACTTTGTCACGCCATGGTATTCTTCGGAAAGTCGTAAAATGCCAGCATCGCTCCCTTCTGTGATATATGCATAAACGGCGTTGATTATGCATATTGTTTTTCTTATCCTGTACCTGAAAGGATGGTGGTTATGAGAACGACGTTGGACTTGCCAAATGAGCTTCTTGAAGAAGCGTTGAAAATTACAAACGAGAAAAATAGGACGTCGCTGATCGTGAATTCCGTGAAGTCCACAATTCGCAGATACAAGCTGGCTGAACTTATAAAAAAGCAAGGCACGATCCCCCTGGACATTGACTTGGACAAGCTTAGAAAAAGAAGAAGTGAAAGTTCTAGTCGATAGCTCTGTTTGGATAGATTTCTTCCGTCGCAGGAATTCCGCTAATCAGCTCCCCGTACTGTTGAGGGAGGACTTAGCCGTGGTAAATCAACTTATAATGGCTGAGATCGTTCCTGCGTTAGAAATTCGGAAACAGAAAAGCACAATTGCGGATCTGAAGATTCTGACGATCTATGAGATGAACATCAACTGGGACGAGATAGTTAAACTCCAAATTAGATTTGTCAAGGAATTTAAATACTTTGTCGCGATCACCGACCTCGCTATTTTTCAGAACGCTCGTGAAAACGACTTGGTGTTATATAGTCCCGACAGGGACTTGATCTCGCTTTGTAAGATGACCAGGCACACCTCTTTAAAATGACGGGCTTAACCGCATCTTGTTGCCGCGAGCGGCGTTCGCCCCCCGTCAATTGTGTGCAATTACCTGATTCGGCTCTAAAAGACGTTGCAGCAATCCTATCTTTGCCACAGTATTTGCGGCGCCTCGAGTGGAACTGACACTCCTTCGTGAAACGGGACGAGCCTTGCTGTGTAGTCGCCTGGCGGACGGTTTGCAGGAACAGTGCACCTGTAAATGTATCCATTCGCAACACCGGACAAACGCCTCCCCTTGATCATCGTTTGTGTCGATGGTTCCCCGCCGTTCACGCCATCGGCATAAAGTTCCACGCTCACGTGGTCAGGATTGATCCCGCTGAAATAGACTTCCACTTCAAATACATGTTGATCATTCATGGTCTGGACTGTCATCTCACCAAAACGGAGATGGTCCCATTGTTCCGAAAGCGATTTCTTCCAGTTCGCGATTTCCAAGGCGAGTGCGCCATTGTCGGCGGCGCGTTTCGCGTAACCGGTTGCACCAGGCAGATAATACTTCTCAAGATATTCCTGAACCGTTCGCGTTGCTGAAAACTGCGGAGTCAATCTTGCCGTGCTCTCCCGCATTCGCGCGATCCATTTCGCGGGAATGTCATTTTCATCCCGGCTGTAAAACTCGGGGATGATATCGTGTTCAAGAAGAGAATAGAGGGCTTCGGCCTCAACCGCATCCCAATTTTGTTCGTCGTCGTGCTCTTTGCCGTCACCCAATGCCCAACCGACCTCCGGGGAGTACGCTTCCGCCCACCAGCCATCCAACTCCGACAGGTTCAGCCCGCCGTTCACGAGCACCTTCATGCCGCTTGTCCCGCTCGCTTCCCACGGTCTCCTCGGCGTGTTGATCCAGACGTCCACTCCCTGAACGAGGTGCTCGGTAATCAGCATGTCGTAATCGCTCAGGAAGACCACGTGATTCCTCATGCCGGGGCGATGTATGAACTCTATCCACTGTTTGATCATCCATTGACCCTCCGTGTCGGCAGGGTGCGCTTTACCGGAGATGATAAGCTGTGCCGGACGCTGTGGATCGGAAAGTATTCGAAATAACCTGTCGGGATCATGGAGGAGCAAGTTCGGTCTCTTATAGCTCGCAAATCGGCGTGCGAATCCGAATGTCAGTGCGTTTTCGTCAAGTACTTTCTTAGCCTCCTCTATCTCTGCCGCGGATGCACCCGATACCTCGAGCTGCAGCGAGAGATGTCTCCTCACAAAACTGACGAGCGATGAACGAGTCGAAGACCTGAACTTCCATATCTGTGAATCTGTGACATTTCGCATTTTCTTCTCAAGGGCATCCACTGAATCTGCCCAACGTTCTTTGCCGCAACTCTCAGTCCATAGGGCATCGGCTTCCTTTGAATCCCATGACGGCGCGTGCACGCCGTTCGTCACGTGTCCGACCGGAACCTCGGCTTCAGGCCATCGGGGGAAGAGGGAGCGAAAGATATGCCTGCTAACCTCTCCGTGTAACCTGCTGACTCCGTTTACTCCGCCGCTTCCCCTCATCGACAGGTATGCCATATTGAAATTCTCCGAGCTGTCATCGACATTTTCTCTTCCGAGGGCAAGTAAGTTTCCGAACGGAATTCCTAAATGGTCGACTGCATATCTGCCGAGGTAATGTTCCACAAGTGAAGGCGGAAACCGGTCGAACCCTGCGGCCACAGGTGTGTGAGTCGTGAAAACGTTTCCGGCGCGTGTCGCTGCCAGGGCAACTTCGAAAGGCTGCCCGGTCTTCTCCATAAAAGATTTCGCTCTTTCAATGACGGCAAAGGCCGCATGTCCCTCGTTGAGATGACACACATCCGGTTGGGTCCCAAGTGCGGCAAGGAGCCTCCAGCCGCCGATTCCGAGTACTATCTCCTGCTGTATTCGCAGTTCAGGCCCGCCGCCATAGAGTTCACTCGTGATTCCCCGGTGGGCAGGGAAGTTGGCCGCATCGTTACTATCGAGGAGATAGAGCTTCACCCTGCCGACTGTGACCTGCCACGTCCTGAGCCACAGAGTGTATCCCGGGAAATTCAGTTGAATGCGGAGCCATTCGCCGTTCGGTCCGCGCACCGGCGTTATCGGTAATTGCCCGGGGTCGTTGAAGGGAAACAGAGCATGCTGTGTACCGCTTCTGTCTATCACCTGCCGGAAGTAGCCTTGCTGATAGAGCAAGCCCACGCCCACAACCGGCACGCCGAGATCGCTTGCCGCCTTGAGCTGGTCGCCCGCCACATTTCCAAGACCTCCGGAGTAAATCGGCAGCGCCTCGCTCAACATGAATTCCATGCTGAAGTACGCCGCCAACTTGAGCGAAGTCCCGGAATGATTGCGGCTGAACCAGGTAGCTGAGTCCGCTGATTCCCGCTTTGCACGCAGGAGATCATCGAGTTTGCTCCTGAAAGAGCGGGTATTCATCATCTGGACTATTCGATCCCGTGACACCATCTTGAGAACGACCCACGGATTGTGGGTGTGTTCCCAAAGACTCGTATCGAGTTGTCGCCACAATTCGTCGGCGGAATGATTCCACGACCATCGGAGGTCAAGTGCCAGTTCGGCAAGAGAATCAAATCCCTCAATTTCGATCGGCATAAATGCGCTTAGTGGATTATAGACTTTTGTTATATCAGACACGTTCGTTCTCCCGAGTATTTTAGCCCAAATGTGCCGCATGAGAGAATAGCACTCAGATTACACTGCAGAGCACGCCTGGTTATTATTGAATTCATTCTGTTGAATTTCGTAGGTGCACCGATGGCTTTTTCTGGTGGAATATCTCCTCGGTCTGGCTTGGCTGGCTTTCCTGGACGAATTCATCGTCGGGCTTCTGCCTGGTATACTTCGTGCTTAGAACTTGCTCGCACTTGTCGCAGAACTTGGCAAGTGGATTCTTCAGAAGCTTCGGCAATTCGATCTGTTCTCCGCACGAAAGACAATGCCCGTAGTCTCCGGTGAATGTGCTCCGAAGCGCTTCGAGCAGACGTATCAGATTGTCATCAGACTTGAACGACTCAAGTCTTTTTATCGTTTCGAAGGCGTCCTCTTTCTTTGCATTAGCGTCCCACAGGGACATCGGTACGGATTCTCCGTAGCGATGGTTCAGGACTTCGTGAACCCGGAAAATAATCTCATTCCTGATTTCGGCCACAAAATCTTTGTCCATTTCAGACCTCCCTCTTTTTTGTCTTTGCCGGGACTCAGATCGGCGCAAGCGCAGAGACTCCTCAGGCCGAAAATTATCAGACGATGAAAAGCTCAGTTTTCAGTCACCGCTGTTTTCTCGTTCCTGGGAATCATCCTGAGGAAATCACCATACTGCATCGGCTCTTCAAGGCGGCATGACCACACAAGCTGTTCTTTGCCGTCCTTGTCTTTCCAGTATGTTATGTCAGGACACCCGTCGCACATGCTCTGATCACCGTTCGGCATCAGGTCGACAGGCTGAATGATCATTATCGATTGCATGTTGACTTTTGTGAATATACGGAATGGGTTGGCAGCAAGATATCCAAGGTATTTCTTAAATGCGTTTCTGATCCCCTTATCCACCATCCATGTGTTAAACAAAGTAGTACGCCCGAGACTCAGCGTCTTTGGTGTGGCATAAGAGAGATACCTGTCTTTCTTGTAATGGTACAGCGTCATTACCAGTTCGATGAACTTCGAGCCGGCGTATCCGAATATCTTTTTCTTGTTGCCGATGCGTTCTGTCAAAAGCCATTTGAAGCGGTCGGGGGCATGCGTCCCGTTGAGATACGCTGCCGGCGAAAACTCCGGGTAGCGTTTGCGGATTTCGGCGACCACGTCGGGAGCCATGGTGTCCGTTTTTTCTTCTTTTTCTGAATGGTAATGAATATCGTTCCAGGTGATTTTCTGGGAACCCGCATAGAAATCATACGGTGTGTCAGGGGTGATGTACCTGAACAATATGAAGACCATCGTATGTACGATGTCGATGTGTTTCTGTGCCCACTCCACAAGGTCAGGCACGTAGTGCAGCGTGTCTTCATAGACTGTAGAGTTGAAAGAGCATGCAATTCCTCCTTCGGCAGCGAGCATTTCGGCGTAGTGAAGTCTCAGCTCGTTTAACTCAAGCTCGTTCTTTCCTTCCCACTCTGGGCCGCGTCCGCGCCCCTGTTTGCTGTCGATGTGGAATGTGAATCCGAATATGCCCACTTTCTTCAATTCGTGCAGCAATTCTTTTGTGAGGGCAATCCCATTGGAGTTAATTATAGGTTTGAGTCCCCTCGATTTAATGTCGGCGACTAACTCCACGATATTCGGATAAAGAAGCGGCTCGCCGCCTGCAATCGAAATGCAGTCGGTCTTTCTCATGGACTGGAAGAAATCCAGCTCATGCTTAACATCTTCCAGCGGCTTGTTGGAATTCTTGATGTTCTTTCTGTAGCAACCGTAGCAGTTCAGATTGCAGTGTGCCGTCGGCTCAAGCCAGGTAATGCCGTTGTCCGGCATTGTCCATGGCAAACGATAAAGATTTGCAGCGTCAACTGTTTTTGCCTCCATAGTGCCTCCTTCTTGTTAATTCTATAAAGTATCACTCTTCCAACTGTCCCATCTTTCTGCCCACCGTCGACCGGGCTACAGGCCGGGGTTTGAAATCGTTCACGAGCACAAGATGGTTCGGAAGTCCGCCGGTTGTTCCGACTTCATGGATAACCCGCACGACGTGTTCTACCGCACTGTCGTCAGAGAGCAACTCGACTCGAGAGACTTCCGAGAGCGGCTTGAAATATGCGACCACTTTGATCTCTCTGATACCGAACGAGCCAAGTTCTCCAATCAGCCGGTGGACTCGCGTCGGACTGATGTATGTCGTTATTCTTTTCATGTTTTGCAACCACTAAGGCACGAAGACACGAACCTGTTTAGTAGGGACATAAACGTTCAAACCATGCAGGTAGAGAAGCACAAACATTATTCGTTCTCTTTGTGCCTTGGTGTCTCGCGGTTTCATAGTGCCTAAAACACACTCACGTGTATGTATTTATCAGGATGCGATTTTATGTCGTTGACGAGTGAGTCGATGGAAGAGATGGTGTTATTCAGGCTCTTATATAACGAATCGCTCCTGACGATATTTCCAGCCGTACCCCTGCCTGCATTCACATTTGCGAGCAGGGAATCCAGTTGTTGAGCTGTCTTCGAGGAACTTTCAAGAAACGCAGAGAGCTTTCTGGAATTGTCCGACAGTGAATTGATCAGCGTTTTTATGTTTTCCTTGTTGTCAGATGTAATCTCGTTGACGTTTGTCAGCGTCTGTCGCAAGTTTCCATCAACCTGCGCGTTCAACGCCAAAATCGTGCGGTTCATGTTTGTGAGCAGCAAATCGAGCCTGTGCTGAGTGTCGTGACCGGTCAATGTGTCCACGTTAGACAGTACGCTTGATATCTGTGTCTCGAGCGACTGCAGCCCTGCAACAGCCTGGTTCATGCCGTATCCGGAGACGCCGATCACGGTATCGTTCGGGGCAAGGAAAGTAGTTGACGTCCCTGGAGTTATCTCGATCGCCTTCCCGTTGATCAGGCTGAAATCGCCGATCTCAAACCTCGAGTCAATCGGTATCTTATCCACATCTTCGATCTTCAGTTTTAGAAGAACTCCGTTTCTTGTGATGAAAGCATCTGTGATGTTTCCAACCTTCAATCCGCGGTAGAACACCTCGTTGCCGGAGGTAATCCCGTTTGCATCCTTTACCATCAGGTTTATCTGCACGCCCTTCATGAAAAAGTTTGACTTCCCAAGCCACAGAATCGTGAATATGACTATGGCAGCCGCGATAGAAAGGGACAGTCCGATCATAAACTCGTTTCGCTTAACATTCACTGTAGACCACCTTCCCATTTATGAACTCGTTAAAAACATCGTTGTCCTGGTACCACATGTCCTTCGTATCGCATGTCAATACTATTTTGCCGTCGTGGAGAAGCGCAACGCGGTTGGAGATTTTCTCTGTGCCTGAGATATCGTGACTGATAATCAGCGAGGTTATCCCCAGCTCGCCGTTCAACCTCAAAATCAATTCGTCGATGACGTTCGAAAGGAGCGGGTCGAGCCCGGTCGTCGGTTCGTCGTAGAGGAGATACTTGGGCCTTGTCGCTATCGCGCGGGCGATCGAGGCTCTCTTCAACATTCCTCCGCTGAGCTCATCCGGATAAGTATTCTCAACTCCGCTTAAGTCTACCAGGCGGAGGCTCTCCTCGATCCTCTGCTTTCTTTCCCTTTCGTCCAGACCTTTCTGGATCTTCAGTGCCAGATCGATGTTGGCGCCTACGGTCATTGAATCCCATAATGCGCCGCCCTGGAACACGAAACTGATGGACGGTCGTATCTCTGCGTTGAAACGGCTCTCGGAGAAATTCGTCACATCAATGCCGTCAATTATGATCCGTCCCGAGTCGGGCTCAATTAGTCCGATTATTGATTTGATGAGAACGGATTTCCCGACGCCGCTCTTGCCGATCACGGTAAGGATCTCGCCGTCTTCGAGCGTTAGGTCCGCTCCGGTCAGCACTTTCGTTGGTCCGAATGACTTATGTAGATTCTGAATTTCTATCATATATAAAACAATACTGCTGATATGAGATAATCGAGAATGAAAACCGAGACTGAAGCCCAGACTACAGCCTGAGTCGCTGCTGTGCCGACTCCCTTGGCGCCGCGTTGCGAGTTCAAGCCGAAGAATGATCCCGAGAGCACGATGACTATTCCGAATACGAACCCCTTGATGAGGCTGGTATCCAGGTCCCCTGCATAGAAAGAATACCGCATTCCCTGCACGAACTCGTTCCAGGTAAGATTTATCGTCATGTGACAAGAGAAGTAACTTGCAATCATTGCGATGAAATTGGAATACACGAGCAACGCAGGCACGGCAAACATCGCGGCAGCCAATCGGGGCATAATTAGATAATCGATGGGATCTATGCCAAAGCTGCGCAATGCTTCAACCTGCTCGGTGACTTTCATGGTGCCAAGCTCTGCAGCGACGCCGGCGGAAATTCTTCCCGATAGCACCAGCCCGATGGTGATTGGCCCCAAATCGATCAGGATTGTCCTCAGGATCATTCCTCCCGCCATCCAATGCGGGGTGAATCCGGTCATCTGAAATCCCACCTGTACCCCGATGGCGAGTCCGACAAATGTAGAAGTGACCATGATTAGCGGGAGCGACTTTCTCCCGATATGAATAAACTGTTCTACGATCTGCGTCGTATAACTCCGCACTTTCCTCAATGCGGCGAATGCCTGGAAGGTCATTATCCCGGCCCGTCCAACCTCAGTGAAGAAGGTATCGGCAGTCAACCCTATTTCTACAAAAACGTTATCCATTCGTCAGAAGATTAAGCCGAGTCCGGTTAAAAGAGTCAGAAGAAGAGCCCATGGCAAACATATATTGAAAAGTATATAAGCTTTGGCCCTCTGCTTGCCGTTTAAATTGAAGGCGCGTTTTTCTCTGTCATTTTCCATAATATTCATCCTCCTTGTTGTGGGGCCGTCGTTCAGTGATTCCCGAAAACAACTTTCAACCCTTTCAAAATTTTAAACACATCTTTGAGGTCTACTCTCCCGTGATGGTCTCTTTTAAAAATGTCATGCAATATCCTTTTTGGTTGTGTATAGAAACTCGTATAGGCTCGTAAAACCGCGTGTTCCAATTCCTTTGGATCGAGAAAGTCGGGCTTAAAAACGGAATGCATCGTGTCGTAGAGTTCCCAATTCCGCGTTATCAATTTGGGTTCCACTTCCTTCCACAGATCCGTACCTGGATACGGTGTCAGAACCGTAAACTGTGCAGTCCCGGGATTGATCATTTTCGCAAACTCAATGGTCTTATTGACATCTTCCATGGTTTCTGAGGGCTCTCCCAGGATGAAAGCTCCCCATGTTTCTATCCCGTTCTGCTTCAGGAGCTCGACGGCCTTGAGGGAAGTATCGAAGGAAGCCTTGCCTCCTTTCTTGTACGCCTTGATTATCCGTTCGTTCGGACTCTCTATTCCTAGAAACATCTGCTCTACGCCGGCCGCAGCCATTACCTCAGCCGTCTCCGGTTCCTTAATCAGATGGTCGCCTCTTCCCATAACCCAGCGAACAGATTCGAGGTCCCGTCTGATTAGTGTATCGAACAAGTCGATGAGCCGTGCGTTATCGAAGTTTATTATGTCGTCGACGATCAGGATTCTTTCCGCGCCGTATTTTGTAACGAGTTCCTCGATCTCTCTGACTGTATTGTCGACCGACCGGGCGCGGAAACGTCTTCCGGCAAGTATGTGTACATCGCAGAACTTGCACCCGTATGGACATCCCCGGGTTGTAATCAGTGGGAAGTCCTGCTTCTTCCGGGACTTCACCTTCCCGTTATTGCCGTATTTCCACTCAGCTTCTCGAATAGGGAAGGGGAGTCGATCCAGATTTTGTATGAAAGGCCGGCCGGGATTATGAACGATCCTGCCCGATTCTTTATCGATCCATGATATGCCGAGGACTTTTCCAGGGTCGAATCTTTTCCCGAAATTTCCCGAATGAGATCCCTCGGATAATCCATCAAGCAGCTCGACAGAAGTCTCTTCACCTTCCGCGCGCACCACGTAATCGACATAGCCGCTTGATAGAGCTTCCTCCGGGCTGCTCGTCGGGTGCGGCCCTCCCATGATTACAATCTTGCCAAGCTCCTTCGCGAGTCTCGCGACCTTCAGGCCGGGATTGAATTGGATGGTATTGCACGAGATTCCCACGACATCCACGCCTGTAAAATCCGGAAGCGCGGTCTGGTCCTCTAAGAGCTGTATTTGCACGTTATGACCGGCCTCCCTTAGAGCGGCGGCGATGTATGCTACTCCGAGAGGCTGCAATTGAACGCCGGCTAGCTCCAGGAGAGCACCTCGATACGGAGAAATGAGCAATACGTTCATTTCGACACCTCATAAGTCGCCGCAAATTGCGTTCGCTCATCTCCCTGCAATGATGCCTGCTTGCTTATGTCGTCAGATGATGCTCCGACTCGCGGCAGTACCTTCTTCCATTTGCCGTTCTTGAACTTTATAAAAATGACAAGCGCATAAAGGCTGGTGTAAAATGGCATTGCAGCCCACACACCTGTTATCCCGAGCTTCAATACCATTCCGAACAGATAACCCAGCGGGACAAACACGAACCAGTTTATTGTGACATCGGCAAGCATCACGAAGAACGATTCACCGGCAGCCTGCAGCCCGTTGGCTAAGACAAATCCGATCCCGAAAAATATCTGCGCAAATCCGGCAATACGCAGGACCGGAATCGCGACTCTGATGATATCGGCGTTGGCCGTTAACAGTGAAAGCACAAATTGCGGAACGGAGATGACAATTATGCCGAGGAGCAGAGTATAGGAAGTTGCTATGCGGCTTGTCTCGAATCCCCAGCGCCTTGCACACTGGATATCTTTCTCTCCAAGTTTGCGACCTACTAAACTCTGGGCTGCAACACCGAATCCCATTGCCGGAAGGTAAGACAGCAAGAGTGCCGAGAGCACTGTTTGGCTTGCCGCCTGTTGCAGAGTCCCGAGCAGTCCGATGATTGAAACGTAGATTAGAAGTCCGCTCAGGGTGAAAACACTTTCAAAAGAAACCGGAATTGAAATTCGTATTAATGATTCCCCGATATTTCTGTTGAATTTAAAATGCTTGAATATTTCAAACTTGTCGCGGTATCCCTTGGATGTGCTCACAATCAAATAAACGGATGTTTCGATCCCGGCGGCGATGGATGTTCCCAGCCCGGCACCCGCCAGCCCCATTCCGTGGATCCCGAAGGCGCCGAATATCAGCGTGTAGTCCAGGATCATGTTCATGACGTTCGCCAAAATCCCTGCAAACATGAATACCTTTGTCTTTCCTATGCCGAAAAAGAATCCTCTGTAGGCCACGGAGAGCAGGAAGAACGGCACACCGAGGAAACGGTAGAATAAATACCCTCCCGCTAAGCCTGCTACTCGCTTATCGACTGCAAAGAACCCTGCGATGTTCCGCGAAAAGATGACCACGACGGCGGCAGTAAGGAGGCCAAGCGCCGCCGCCATGGTCATTGAGGAGGCCAGTATGCTTCCAGTCTCTTTATAATTCTTGCTTCCGAAGCTTCTCGATGTGAGCACCTGCGTGCCTGTCGACAGGCTGGAGAAGAAACTTATTATTGCCCAGGTGAGATAGAAGACAATGCCCATTGCGGCGAGCTCGTATTTGGCGTCAGGGAGCCTCCCGACCAGAGCCGTGTCGATCAGGGACAAAACCATCTGTGTCGACAGTCCTGCCACGACCGGCAGGGCTAAGCCGAGGATTTTCTTTTGATGATCACCAATTCCAGGCATAAGGAAGTTTTGCCGCGGGTGTTCCCCAACTTTACGCGTGTCGCTGATTGTACCGTGGCGTAAAAGGGTTGAGATAACATGCTGGACGCCATGGCCCTCTCCGCTGCCGATCGGCTCCATCCGGGAAGATGTCCCTTCGCTTCTCTCAAATGAACTCATTTCACCGATGCCGATATCAGATGAGGGGAGCTTGTATGTCAAGATCTCCGTTTTCATTGTAGTGACGGGGCATATTGGTTCAGCGGAACTTCCGAGCCTGAAATGGGTTCCTCCTTAAGGTCAAGGTGTCGTATCAACACCTGCAGAATTTCTTCGGGGCTCTTGGGCGAACGTAAGAGTTCTCTTATCGGCGGCTGCTGCAACAAGTGGTCCAGTCTTTCAAAAATATCGACAAGCTCTCGTTCATGTCCGATCGGCGCCGCGATGAGGAACACTAGATCTATGGGGCGTCCGGCTTTGGATTGATAACCGATACCCTTATCGAACCGTCCAAAGAAAATCTTCGGGGCAGATATGCCATCGCTGAGTGAGTGGAACACGACCCCGCACGACCCCGTGAACGATGGCGCTATTACCTCGTAGTGCAGGATAGATTGAGCGAGCGCTCCGCTATCTTCAACCTTCTGGCAGTGACTCGCAAGCTCAACCATCGATAGAATCGTTTCGATCTCCGAATCAGCAGAAAGGCTTAGATCGATGTTCCTCTCATTGATTAGATCGGCTATTTTCATTGTCTCAAATATCCTTTCCGGGTATTCCCGGTCAATACAAATATCAGAATTTCGGCGACATCGCCGCCGGTTGGGGACCCAGCCCTGTCGGGGTTGAGTCGCTCACAGCGGCGATGTCATAGCAATATTCTCGGTGCGCCGTCATTTTCCGACCGTGACTTCTTCTTCACTTTCCACGAGTTTGCCGTTCCCGTTGACGGAATGGCTTCCTTTCCCTTCGTCCTTGATGTTGATATTTGTGGTCGGGGAAGGCTCCTTGCTCCCGTTTCCGATGAAGTCCTTTTGCCAGATAGGTTCGGTCAGCGAGCTGAATTTGTTGTTGTATTCCACTAAGCCGTCGTAGTATCCCTGATCTTTGATGGCGATCGCTGCATCAGGGTCGATTGGCTTCGCGCCCGTCTCTACGATATGCTTTCGCGTGAACTCGTAGTGATCCCTTATCCCGCAGGGTGCGATGAAGTTCTTGACGTCCTTGCCTTTCTTCTCAAATCCGTAGTCGCGCTGCCACTTCCGGATTCCGACCATCAAATCGGCCTTGAGCGCATCGTTGAGGTTGCCGCCATTCGCGTAGATGTCTTTGATGTTGTTCTTCGAGTAAGGATAGAACACGCACGGCGTAACGCTTCCGTTCCAGTCGATGTAGATGTAGCCGCCGGACCTTCCGCCCGCGAGACAGCCGCTCGAGAAAACGCCGCCGTTCCAGAAGTCGGGGAGGAATACATGTTTGTCATGTATGATGTGCTTCTCGCGCTCGAACATCCACTTGCGCTGTTCAGGAGTGACCATCAGGTCAAGAGTCTGAGAGCGGCCTATCGGCATGTACTGGAACATCCAGCCATAAACCGCGCCCTGCTTCTCGAAAAAGAAGTCGATGAACTCGTCGCTGACGATTTTCTCCGCGTTGTTTTTGGTCGCGGTCACGGATATGCCGAACGGGACGCCGACTTCTCTGAGGTTGGCCATAGCCTCGAGGACTTTGCCGAATACTCCCTTGCCGCGTCTTTCATCGGTTTCCTCTTCGAATCCCTCGACTGAAATAGCCGGTGTGAGATTGCCGACTTCCGCCATCGCCTTAGCCATCTTCTTGTCGATCATGGTGCCGTTCGTATACATCATGAAGTAGTTATCCGGGTGTTCGCGGCACAGGTCGAGGATACCTTTTCCTTCGGATCGCCACATCAGCGGCTCGCCGCCTGAAATCACGGTGAAGAATGAGTTCCAGAGTTCTGTTTTTTCGCGGACGATTCGATCGACGGTGGAGTAGTCCAATTTTTCGGTCGACTTCGCCCCGCTGCCTGCGTAGCAGCCCGTGCATTGCAGGTTGCACTTCTTACCGGGGCTGATTGTGATGAATCCCGGGGGTTCCTGTCCGAATTCCTTGATGAAGTTCTCCCGGCTGTTTTTCTCGTTCTCGAGAAAGACCCTGCTGACGAAGATATCGAGGATCTTCTTTCTGACCTGTGGCGAAATGTTCTTGTTGGTGAGCGCTCTTTCAAGCGTGACGACTAAGTTCGATAGTATGGTGTACCTTTCGAACCTGATGTTCTTTGTGTAACCATCATCCTCATTGACGATTATCCTGTGCATGTACTTTCGCGCGTAGTTAGCCGCTACTTTCCGCAGCGCAGAATGTCCTAGTATGAAATTTATCGCGCCGGGAGCGGCTTTCCTTAATTGGCGGTCAAGAAGTTGCATGTCTTACCTCCTGTTGTTTTGTTTGTTCGGAAAAACGATTGAGAAAAATCCTGGTGACTTCCTCCTAACTCCTCTCGCTTCACGACTGCAACCGGATTCCTGGTTGCCGATCGACTCATTCCATGCATCATACTGTGCTTATGTCCAATCATCGTGCCGGAAAACAATTCGTCACATATCGAATCGATTCTTGGTATTCCTGCGGATGTGTTAGTCGAATGGGAAATAAGACTTCACAAGAAATGGTCAAGAGGTTGGGTTTCATTCGTTTTGGGGGAGGGGCGTTGCGAAATATGATTTCGCGCAGGGGGGAAGAGCGTTGCTTACTTCACAGTGTGCTCGATGAAGTAAGCCGAAATCTAATTTGATGGCCTTTGAGGCTTGTCGTTCGGATACAAAAAGGGAAGAGTGAGCGGGGAGCGTGTTCCGGAGACGGGTGCATGGCATGGCCGGAAAGCCATGCCATGCCAGACTCCTCAAATGCCGGTTAGTTCGTAGGAATACCCAAGGGATACTATGAGATTTCCCGTGTGGCTGGTTCCATCTTCCGCATACTTCTGCACGTTTGTAAATCCGTACAATCCTCTGACATCGAGGGAGAGGCTGCTGCGCGTCGTGACGGGGAGAATAATTCCCACTCCCCCTGCGATGCCGAAGTTGACTTCGTTGATGCTGTTAGTTACATCCGTGCTCGCATCGAAGGACTGCGCCGGCACGGGGGTATAGCCTCCGCTCCCGTTCGGCATAGCTAAAGGCGTCGTCCCGCTTTTATCCAGGTAAATCTGGCTCGTCCCGCTCGTCTTTTCAGTCGCGTTCAGCAGGAAACCGACGTAAGGTCCGGCATTTAGATCGAGTCCGAACCCTCCAAATTCGAAGGTGTACTTTGCCAGAACCGGTATCTCCATGTAGTCGAGGATGGACATGTTGTTGAAGTTGGCGTAGTAGTAATTCCCGTTCGGGAGAGGAGGCAGCTCCGGCGGAAGGTTTGTTACGGGTTGAAGTCCGTTTCTTTGGCCCCCTTGTCCGTCAAAGTTGACTTGCGGCTCTATCGAGAAGTCATCTGTAATTCCGAACTCCGCGGTGATTCCGAAGTTAGGCGCCAGCCGGGAGGTGTAACCCTGGCTTATTTCGTTATTCCCTCCGCTGAGGTTCGGTACACTCAAGCCGCCCTGGATTCCGATCTTTACCTGTGCATGAGATGTTTGTGGCATAACGAGAAATGTCGATATCAACAGGGAAGACAAGATCAATCTTTTCATAAACGACTCCTTCAGTTTTGTTGGCGGATAGAAGTTTAATAGACCTGCTACTTCATGGCGTTTCTAATCCTTTTCATGGACGTTTCTTTCGCCGACTGGTTGCACGTCCTGTTCCACTGCCTGTAGATACCCAAATGGTGTGCCGGCGATTGATTACCCCAATGCCGTCGGATTCATCAGCTACTCTCCCCGTTTTGAGACAATTCAAGAAACAGGATTTCGCATCTGACATCAGAGATCGATGATTGCAGTCTAAGATTGGGAGAATCAGACGCGGAATTAGGCTTCGCTTGTTGACACGGGCCCATTTCGCAAGTGTTGGCGCAATGCGAAACCGCCTTGCTTAGAAGTTAAGACGATGACATTCATTCGAAAGTCTAAACATCTCTTAACTTTGATACGTCGATTCCATGCTTCTTTACGAGATTTTGGATTTGCCGTCTGTCGTAACTACTTATCCTTGCGGCTTCCGAAATGTTGCCGGCGGATTGTTCGATGAGATTGAGCAAGAACGTCCTCTCGAGATCCATCAGGACCTTTTCCGTTCGCCTGACTTTTTCTTTTTGCAGCTCATCCTTCGTTGCCGGCACGTGTTCCGTGAGAGGTCCGACCGAATCGCGGATTTCCGCGGGGAGGGAATCGACGGCGATTTGTCCGCCACGCGCAAAAATCATCGTCTGCAAGACCACGTTTTCCAGCTCGCGCACATTCCCGGACCACGAATGAAGCCTTAAGATGTCGACTGCTTCGCGGTCGATTCCAGTGATCTTCTTCTTTGCTGTCTCTCCATGTTTGGCAATGAAGTGATCGACTAACAACGGAATGTCCTCTCTTCTTTCCCGAAGGGGTGGAACATGCAGATAAACAACCTTGAGCCTGTAATAGAGGTCTTTTCTGAAGCGGCCGCTTTCGACGTCGTCTTTGAGGTTCCGGTTCGTTGCCGCGACAACTCGTGCAGCCGATTGGAGGAAGGTCGTTCCGCCGACCCTGGTGAACTGCCGATTCTCGAGGACATGAAGGAGCTTCACCTGCAGGTCAAGCGGCATCTCTCCTATCTCGTCCAGGAAGATTGTACCGTTTTCGGCTAATTCCAGTTTCCCTTTCTTTGTGCTCACCGCACCGGTGAACGCGCCCCGCTCGTGTCCGAAGAGCTCGCTCTCGAAAAGCTCGTGAGGGATAGCGCCGCAGTTCACTTCTATGAATGGTCCTTCAGACCTCACGCTCATTCGATGAAGAGCCCTCGCGAACAACTCCTTTCCGGTTCCGGATTCACCTTCGATTAGAACTGAGGCGTCGGTAACGGCTACCTCTTTCACGAGTCCGATTAGTGATCGCATTTCGGAGTTGATCGTTATGATGTCCTGGGGAACCTCATATTCTTTCAATCTGTCCTTTAACGATCGGTTCTCCTGGAGCATCGAACTGTACTCCACAGCCCGTTTAACGACCAGCTCCGCATCTTCAATCTTAATCGGTTTGAGGATATAGTCGTAAGCGCCCGCCTTCATCGCTTCGACCGCGTTCTCTACGCTCCCGAATGCCGTCATTACTACGACAGGAATCCAGTCGGAAGTTTTCTTGACATGTTTCAGAAGTTCTATACCCGACATTTCGGGCATCTTCACGTCTGTCAAAATGGTGTCCACTTGTTCCTTATCCAGAACTTTTACAGCCTCGGCGCCATTCTTCGCCACCAGCACGTCGTATCTGTCCTGAAAGTTTATCTTCAGGACTTTCCATGCCCGCTCCTCGTCGTCAACGATGAGCAATTTCGGTTTTTCAGTTTTCATTTCAAGCGTATTCTTTCATGTTTTCGAATCTGATAGTAAAGACTGTCTCACCCTTTCTTGAAACAATCCGGATTTGCCCGCCAAGAGCCTCCGCGATGTTGTGGGAAATACTTAATCCCAGCCCTGTACCCGTATCTTTTGTCGTATAAAAAGGCTCGAATACTTTCTCCCGGTTATCTTCCGAGATCCCGATCCCGTTGTCAGAGACAGAGATTTCGAGACCTCCATCTTCGGAGGCCGCCGAAAATGACACAATTCCATCGGCACAATCGAAATCGGGTTCCGATTTGCACCTCTCTTTGATTGCCTCGACAGCGTTGATCCCTAAATTGAATAGAAGCTGGTACAAAAGGTCGCGATCGGTTGATGTAGTTTCAGGGATGGGTCCATGCGATATACGGAGGTCTATATTTCCGGCTGTCGAGAAGATGGCAGCGCGCACCTTCTCCAGTATCTCCTGCGACGATACGTTCTCGTTCTTCGGAGATCTTAATTTCGAAAGGCTTAGAAAGTCCGTCAGTATCTTGTTAAGTCTGTCAGCCTCGTCCACGATGAACTGCTTAAGTTCTTTCTCCTCATCCTTGCTCAACTCCTTCTTCAGAAGAGTCTGTGCCGATGCCGACATAACGTTCAGGGGGTTCCTGATCTCGTGTGCAACGCCCGCTGTCAGCTGTCCCAGGGAGGCGAGGTGTCGGACACGGAACTCCTCCTCCTCCTTCTTGCGCATGTTATCAATTGCGAGGTTCCGCTGATAAGCCGTCGCGACTTCGTTCGTGAATATGGAAAGCGCGTCTATCATCTCGGCCGTGAATTCCTGCCCGGATTTTCTTACCGATATCGCCAGGACGCCGATTAGCTCGTCTGCGGAAAGCAGGGGAAAGAGAAGCCTTACACCTTTGGATTCCAATACCGAGCACACATCGCCGTCGATATTCTTGCGGTCGATGTCGTAGAACTCGACCGCCCCCTTTACACGTCGGAGGTGTTGAACAAGGAAACAGTCGTCTTTAAGACGCAATGACCCTGGTTTGTCCTTCCACTCTGAAAAACGCGGTTCTTTCGGACTACCATCTTTGAGAAGTATGAGCACATTCCGGATGTGGAATTGGCGCAAGAGGAAGGTCTCGACGCGGCGGAAGAATTCATCCGGCGGAAGGTAATTTGAGATTGCACGGGAGAACGTGACCATGTTGTGGCGGTAGCGGTTGAGATCGCGGCTCATGAGGTTATCGAGCGTTCTGCGTATTCTGAATTCAAGAGGGCGGATCAGAAGTACGAGAAGAAGAACGAAAAGTGCGTTGGCCGCATAGGAGCTGATCTTAAAATAGTTCAGGAGTCCTTCCGTGACGGCCTGGACCCCGAGGAAGTAAATAGCGAGAATGATGGACGAGGCTATCGAATACGCCACCCCGCCCCTTATGGCCCGCGGCGAATCGAACATACGACCCCTCAGGACTGCAGCGGCAAAAAAGCCGCTCACGACGAATGAGAGGATCGTGGATGATGTATAGAAGTACAACGTCGCCTGTGCGTACCTTTCGACAATAAAAAGGAGTATCGAGAACAAAAGAAATACCAGGCCGCCGGAAAGGAAGAGACGTGCCCGTCGTTTCTGGGTCGTCGTCCTTAACTGAGGAATTTTCGTTATCATTACCAGTGAGCCCCACACGAGATACACGAAGTAGGTTGTCAGCAGAGATATTGATTGGAAATCCTGAAGGATCACTATTCTGTAAAAGTAAACCGTTCTGGAACTGGAAAGCGAGATCAGTTCTATATGAAAATGCGGGAACGATGAGATTAGAAACGTTATGGGGATAATGAATACTGCGATATGGAAGACCGCACTCCCGGCCATATCAAATACTCTCCGCGGAAAATGATATGCGGAGACGACGTAAATCGCCGGTATGATGAATATGACCCTGTAGAGTATTTGGGCGGCAAGCGTCGCGCCTTCCTCGCTACCGCTCGCCAAAATGAAAATCTCGGAGATGTTCCAGAGTGCAAAACTCAGGACGAATGCTGAGATCCACCTGTTCACTGCCGACTTCGGATTTCCGAAGAAAATCACGAACGCCATAGTGAGGTTGGTGACGAAAGCGACGATGGCAGGGAAGGAGTAGATGTTCATTTCGGCCCCCTTTTACCACAAAGCACACGAAGGAAAGGCACAAAGAACACCAAGGATGAATTATATGATCTTCTTCTTTGTGCTCTTTGTGAAGAATCTTTGTGAACTTCGTGGTTCGGCTTTTCGACCGGGCCTCTAGCCATTAATAACTCGCCTGATTCCATCTTTCAAGTACTTGACGTTGAAGTTTATGGGGAGACCCAGCCGGCAGCCAGTGAGCTTCAAATAGGTGAGTATCTGTGCCAGGTGGACGTCGTTTAGCGCATCTACCGATTTGGTTTCAACCACCAGCTTGCTGTCCACGAACAAGTCAAGTCTGTATCCAACATCCAACTTCACATCGTCGTAAATCAGGGGCATAGGTTTTTCCTTTTCGACCGGAACGTTTGATTTCTGGATCTCGTAAAACAAGCATTCCTTGTAAGCAGATTCCAGCAAGCCGGGACCCAGCATCTTGTGAACTTTGATTGCCAGTCCGATTACTAAATTGGATAGATCCTCATCGGTCATCTCAGCTCCTGTCCCTTCTTGATTGCTTTTTTACCACGAAGATCGCAAAGAGTGGCACAAAGAACACAAAGGTGATTGAATTATTTGTTATCCTTTCTTTCTGCACTTCGTGGTTGATCTTTCTTTGACTTGACATCTCGTATCTTTCGTATTAACTTAGGAAGTAAACACTTACTTGTCAAGAGCGAAAAGCATATGGAACGAAAACCGACGGAAATAAGGCAGGAAGAGATTAAGAAAGCCCTTCTTCAGATCATTGACAGCGAGGGACTGCACAACCTGTCAACCCGGAAACTTGCAGAGAAGGTCGGCGTGACCGAGGGAGCCCTCTTCAGGCATTTCAAGTCGAAGAGGGACATGATACTCTCAATAATAGACGGAGTTGAGGATGTCCTGATGAAGTCGCTGCAAAGTGTGGCTATGTCGGACGCCCCCTCCAGCGAACGGCTTTTTAAGTTCCTCTGCGTTCACGTCCAGTATCTGATTGAAAATAAAGGTATTACAATGCTTCTCTTCTCAGAAGCGGCACACTCGAATGATTCAGAGCTGAAATCGCGAATGTTGAATGTGTTGAACACACAAAAGCAGCTAGCAAAAAAGATCATTCAGGATGGTATAGCCGGCGGTGAATGGGACAGCTCGCTCCAGGTGGAAAATGTCGCGACGCTTTACATGGGAATTCCAATTTCTCTTAACATCGAGCTTGTACTCAATCCGCTCGGCGTCAACACTGAGAACTTCTGTAAGAGGATGATGTGCCTTCTCGAACGTGCGCTAAGGAAGGCGAAGTAAAAAAATTTGCTTATTTATGTAAGTATACGCTTACTTCACAACTAGCAAAGGAGAATTAAAATGTTGAACGAAGTGTCGAAGGTCCCGACTCAATCGGGAAAATCTCGCAACGGCGGATTCAAAGTACCTGATTGGCTTTTTGAATTTCACGGACACAAGTGCCCTTACTCCGTAATGGGATACCGAATGGGCATCATGGCGTTAAGGGAATTAGGAAGAGAAAAATGTTACGACCACGACCTCTTCGTCTTCTCGGAGATGGGAGTAGGACATCCGCAGGGATGTATGCAGGACGGGATTCAGGCTTCAACTTCCGTGACATTTGGAAAGGGGCAGATGCACAAAGTTTACTTCGGAAAAGTTGCCGCCACTTTCTACGACCCAACGAAAGGCGCGGTACGAATACTCTTCAGAAATGAGTTCATGGACAAGTTAGGCACACATGAGTTCTTCAAATTCAGGAAACAGGGAATCGAGCCT
>JAMCXB010000038.1 GCA_023480735.1 Bacteroidota bacterium
AAAATCCCGCTCGACGTCAACTACTCCAATAACAGCCTGACGGTTGACGAGAACCTGCTTCCTGTACTGAAGTGGGTCAACCGGGTTTTTGTTTACTTTCAAAATATTCTCTTGAATATCGGAGCGGTCGTTTGAGTGCAAATGTAAGTGCTCGTGAGGCATTAGGGATTGGGATTGGCAGAGCGGTGAAGAGCTGGCGGCTCCTGCTGCTCTTCTATGCATTCAATTTCATCCTTGCGGCGATCCTCAGCCTACCCATAGTGACCATTTTCTCCAAGGATGTTTCGCGGAGTCTGGTGGGAAGTAAATTGCTGAGCGGTTTCGATTACAGATGGTATGTTGAATTCATTCATGCCAACGGGCCTCTTTTCAATTCTCTCCTACCGCAAATGGTTCTGGTATTTGTTCTGTACGTGTCGGTCGAAGTTTTCTTTGCGGGCGGATTCTATTCGGCATTTTCTATCAAGAAAAGAACGAGGCCCGGTGAATTTATCGCAAAGGGGACATCGTCCTTTTTTCCGTTACTAGCCGTCACCCTTATCGAAATCGGCGTCCTGGTTCTGCTTTACGAAGGGAATTTGCTTTGGGCTTCTGTCAACGAGAACGCATCGAGAAGTGCGCTGTCCGGATACACTGTTTTTCGGGCCGAACTATGGCGTTACGGAGTCGTCATAGTCCTGTTCATCGTGGTGAATCTCATCTCCGACTTCATCAGGGCCGCAGTAACCCTCGACGACGACGATTTCTGGAGCAAGATCGAACGGGGTTTTAACTTCACCGTAAAGCATCCACTTTCTACTCTCGGCGTGTATCTGGGATGTTCGCTGATCAGTTTATCGATAATCGGTCTTGCTCTTCTATTCAGCTTCAACCTTCACGCAAATTCGGAAGGTACTGTCCTGGCGGAGATTGGCGTGGGTCAGATTTTTATTTTGCTTAGAATTATCTCGAAACTTATTTTTTACGCTAGTGAGGCGGTGCTTTACGAAGAAGATCAGATTGAAGTGATAAAAGTAAAAGCGGAAATGCTGGAGTAATTCGTTATGATAATGCCAATTTACTTATATGGGACCGACGTGTGGAGCCATCCTGCGAAGAAAGTTACGAAGTTCGACGACAAGCTGGTCGGGCTTATTCGCGATATGTTTGAGACCATGGACCGCGCGGATGGCATCGGGCTTGCGGCAAATCAGGTTGGACTTCCGATTTCTCTCGCGGTGATGGATATCTCGGTGATGGATGATTACAAGGGTGAGAAGCCGCTAGTCGCTATTAACCCCGAGATTATTGAATCCAAAGGGGAATATGTTATGGAGGAGGGATGCCTGAGCGTTCCCGGCGTTCGGGATGAGGTTACCAGGGCCGAATCGATAAGAGTCCGTTTCACGGACGGGAACTTCGAGCGAGTCGAGATGGAGCTTTCCGGCATGTGGGCGAGAGTGTTCCAACACGAGTATGACCACCTGCAGCAGAAGTTCTTCATAAACCGCCTGTCGGGCGTCAAGAGGCAGCTTCTCAAGCCAAGGCTGTCGAGGATAAGGAGGGGTGATGTTCAGACGCGGTATCCGGTTGTCTCTTCGGTAGACGAGGGGAAAAGGTAAGCAAACAGGCATCGCTGACCGATTTTACCTCAGTTGTTCTCCGCTACTTTGAATTCTTTGTCCGCCGGCCTCAACTCATTGTACATACCTTCTAGGGTGTGATACGCGGTTTGACTCCCGCGCTGTGCACTTTCACGATATAGTTTGACCGCTTCCGGGGTATTTTGGGCCACACCTATCCCTTTTTCATAGCAATATCCCAGTGCGACCTGTGCCAGCATCGAGCCGTCGTTTGAAGCTGATGTTAGTGTGTCAATGTTACCGGCCAGGGAGGATTCCGTTGATTTGCTGTCTGCGATGACGGCCGCGGCAGCAAGCCTGATCTCCGCTTCACGACTGCCGAGCGAAACCGCACGCCGCCAGCACTGCCTCCCCAGCTCCGGGTTTGGCTTTGTCCATTGTCCCGTGTAATAGCAACGCCCGAGCTCGATGAGTGCGGGAATGTTGTTGTCGTCGGCTGCAGCCAAGAGGAGACGGAACGCCTGGTTGTCCGTGATCCGCTGATCGAGGCCGAGCTCGGTCAAGCCGACCCACACAAAAGCCGCATCGCTGTTCCCCTTTTTGGCCAGCACCTCGACTTCTTCCGGAAAACCATGCTCCCGCACAAGATGAAGGAGAAGTGACAGGGCATGACGCGAGTCCATCCTTGCCGCCCGAAGATATTGTTCTGCGGCTAGGATTCTGTCCTGCTTCACCCCGACCCCTTTTTCGTAACAGCGGCCGAGAAGGACCAACGCCTCAGGACTTCCTACGTCTGCGGCCTTCTCGATTACACTTATGGCATTTGTGTCTTTCTGATTCCCTTTTTCGAAGATAGTGGAAACTCCGAGCGCCTTCCGGAGTTCCTTTCCCCCTTCACGAAAAGCCTCGTCAAGCAGTGTCAAGTCACTCACATGTGAAGTCGTGTCGGGGCCGAAATTTAGATATACCAGCTCGAAGGACTTCACCGCTCCGGGCGAGGAAGTATCGTGCGCCGCCTTCACGGTCCCCGCGCTGTCTGCCGGTATCGGAATCCCTTTGCGAACGAACTCACGCAGTACCTGACTTGCAGGTTCATATTTCTGGTCGGCGGCGGCCTTCAACCAATGATAGGCCACAGTCCAGTCGCGCGCAACGATTAGGTTGTCAGTATATGCAAGACCCAAAGCAAACTCGGCATCCGGAAGATACTGTTCGGCAGCAGCCTTGAATCGAAGAAATGCCTTGAATGGATTCCATTTCACTCCCCAGCCGTTGTTAAGAAACACCCCGAGGTTGTATTCGGCAATCGACATATTCTGGTCTGCTGCCTTCGTGATCCAATAAACTGCACGAGACGTATCGACTGGAAAGCCTTTTCCCAGTAGGTAGCGCAGTCCCAATTCGTTTTGTGCCGCAGGATCGCCACCGTTTGCCTCCCGTACGAGCGCGAATCCTTCCCAAAGCTGATAGACCACGTCTGAAGGACGGATGAGTTGATTAGGCCCAGGCGGTCTGTAATCCTTGAAGACAGAGCTGTTTTGGTGGATTTTTCCCGTGTCTTGCCCCAGCGCGGGAAGTGACGCTCGAAGGGAGACAAAAATAAAAACGGCGATGTAGAAATAACGACGATTCATCATGATAATGTAAGATAATTGTGATATTGAAATCGACGCCTGAAGTCCGCTACAGGTTTGATCAATCGGAAAAAAGACATGAGAGTTTGCGCTGTAACGTCGAGAGAGTGTGATTCCGGTAGAGTTGGTCAGTTCGTTCAAATTGCGGAGGCATTTGTGGGATGGAGACGCTCTGAAGAGTGCCGAATGCGAAAGCCGGATGCAGGCTATGATGTGCGGAAGGCATATTGGGCACACCCTTTCATATTCAGAAAGGATGTGCCCGAAAGACTATTGCAGCTGGCTCGACTGCACGAGCTGATAGTTACCTGTCCCGAATTCATCGAGGAACACGAACTCAAGCCTGAGTGAGTAATAGTACCAGATTTGGTAAGGCGGCGAATTGAAATTGTTGCTGTGGTCGTCAACCTCATCGGGGGGGCCATAGAGAATGTAGATCCTCCCGCGGTCGGATTGCCATCCTTTTTGAGGTCCGCCGGCGAAATGTTCGTTCGCGAAATCCACTCTCCTGTAGAACTCATCCCGCATTGCCTCTGCTGCCTCTTTATTGCCGTCAGTGCGGGCGAGCCAGAAGTCGAGAAAGCTCTTCTGCCTCTCCTCAAAAGATCCTTCTTTCAGCGAATCGAGTTCGTTTGAATTTGCTATGTAAGCCAGGGGGGCGATGGCCTGGTCGAGCTCTGCCGGCAGAAGCGGGACCTTGCCCCGCAAAATTTCAAATGTTGCCTGAGACGAGTTTGTTTTCCCATTCTCTTTTACTGAGACTTCGAAGGCGTAAGTGCCCGGAGCTAGTCCTGAAATTTCGATGGGAAGACGGTACAGCTGGACATTATTTATCTGCGTCAGCTCGAAGGTTGTGTCCATGGCTGTAGGAACCTGGGCCGACCTTGCATTAACATGCATGGAGATGTTGGCAGGGATGGTCTTCGCCGTCACAAAGAATTTTGCGATGAGACTGTCCACGCCGCTCTTTACCCTGCTGACCGGCACGCCGGTCTGATGCGAATGCCTGTAGAGTAGTACATCGCTGACATTCACGGGATCCTGGTGGAAATCCTTGAAGCTGTGTTCGAATTCCCTGGTCGAGGTGTGAGTGGTGTTGAAGTCGTAGAGTTTCAGCACGACATAGTAATTCCCCGGCGGAAGCGTCATTTTATCTTCGAGAGTGTCGTACATCGTTGTCGAATTTGTCTCGGCATAAGTCGGAACGCTCAATTGACGATTGAAAATCTTCGTGTATTTGAGATCGGAAAGGTCCTTGTTGGAGAAGATATTCACCGAGAACTGGTAATGGGCCGAGAAACCGGAGTCAGTATGTACAAAAGCCACATCGTCGTAACGGAGCCGCGCATAGAGATCGCCTCTTGAGGAGTCTGAATCCACCGATGGGTAATTGATGATGAAGAAACCAAACCGCGGAAGAAAGAGGGTGTTTTTGAGATCTGGTGCGAACGATCTCATCGACGGGGCGCAGCCGGAAACAAGAATCGACACGCCAAGCAGTGCCGCAGATAGGAATAAGAGCGGCTTGAAAAGGGATTTGTTATTTTGTTTTTTCATTGTCCGAAGGACTCCTATCGGAGAACACGTCCGATGCTTCTAGAAGTTTTTCTATTGTGATGATTCCGTGGAGTACGCCGTCCTGTTCTACAGGGGCGACGGTCACGTTTGATGCGCGCATGGTGCTAAGGGCCTCAGCGGCAGTCTGATCAGGAAGTATAACCGGGAAATTTTTTCGCGCAATCTCCCCGACTTTCTTTTCGTGCAAATGGTTGTGGAGAGATTCAATCACCGAAGATCGCAGCAGAATTCCGACAAACCTGCCGTTGTCCATAACCGGAAAGTCGTTCTGAAACGTATGTAGTGACTTGTCGACGACTGCAGTCAGAGGTTCATCCGGGGCGATGGTCTTGAAATCCGTAATCATCAGTTCGCTTACAGGAATCTTCTCAAGAGTCGAGGAGAGCATGGCGGCTTCCACTTCAGAGTTTGCACCGCTAAAGATGAAGATTCCGATCAAAATAAGCCACCAATTATAGAATAATCCTACTATTATGAATCCGATTGCGAACATTTTTCCGACGTCGGCGGCAAGCTTCGTGGCTTCAGAATACTCCTTATGCATGGCGATGAACCCGCGCAATATTCTTCCGCCGTCCATCGGATAAGCAGGGATGATATTGAAGAGTCCGAGCATGATATTTGCCCAGAACAAGTCAACGATAATGCTCCCGCTCTGGAGCGAAATTTCCGAAAATTGAAGGGAAGGACTCGCCAACTTCCCGAGGAAGAGCAAAACGCCCGCAATTATGAAATTTACAATAGGCCCCGCAATTGTCATTCCTACTTCCTTTATTGGGTCCCGCGGTATTTCGGTGATCTGTGAAACGCCTCCGATGGGCAGAAGTACTATTGAGGCAATTGTGAGGCCATAAGACTTTGCCACAAGACTGTGTCCGAGTTCGTGCAGAAGAACGCACGCAAAGATCAACGTCCAGAAGATCACACTGCGCAATCCTGCCTCCGGACCGCTCATCGAGGTCTCGATATACCATATAAATGCAAGGAGGATTAGAAAAGTGAGATGTGCTCTGATTGGTATGCCGAATAACCTCCCGATGGGAATCGACCAACGCATGTTTGTCCAGTTTTATTCTCTTGAATTTAATTCTCATCATTGTAAATGACAATTCGCCCTATTTTGTTCCAGCAAACCCCGTCCAACACTCCCGCGGTATTGGATGTCAGGAACTATACGGTGGTTTAGTTGAAAGGGGGGAAGAGACTCCGACGGTATTTACTTAAAAAAATTTTGCACTCATGTAACAAAGGGAGAATTAGCTCGTCTAAATAATTAGCCAGCACTCAAAGAAGGACCTACCTAGAATGCCTCCTTCTACCCGCCCTTGCCCAGGGCGGGTTTTTTTTACTGCATGTTCAGGAATTCCGACAGCTTCCTGACGTACTCTTTGCCTCCTATTTCCAGGACGTCTGCGTGTCCGGCTCCAGGAACCACGAACAACTCGGCGTTTCTGTTTAATTTCACCAGCTCTTCCGAGTATTTCACCTTCACCGTTCTGTCATGCTCGCCGTGTACGATCAGGACCGGAACTTCTACTTTTGCGATGTCTTTTGCCGGAGAGACATCGCCTGCTTTGAACCCCGCTATTCGTTCGGCGCGATGCATGACAAGCTTCAGGAGCGAACTGCTTTTAATCCCTATTTGATGAGACTCATAGTCGAGCGCAATTGAGAAGAGATCGTAGAATGGCGCGATTGCGATGACGCGGGATATGCGCTTGTCGATAGCCGCGGTTTGGATGGCTATTGCCCCTCCCATCGAGACACCCAGAAGTACTATTTCAGTCTGAGGGTTGCTGCTTTTTATTTCATCAATCAGTCTAATGACATCATGTTTTTCGTAATAGCCGTAAGTGCAATACTTCCCTTCACTTTCGCCGTGGCGGCGCAGGTCTATCAGAAAAAACTTCCGGCAGGACGCGGAAAAAGCTTTGGCATAATTGAGTCCGCTGACTTTTGAGTCCGTTATCCCGTGCAGGTAGATGATTGTTCCTTTATCGCCGTCGCATTTTGGGTTGTCAAGCATCCAGTAGGAAAGCTTGTATCCGTCGGCAGTGGTCAGTGTTTTAGATACAAATCCGAGCCCGATTTGCGACGGGTGACTGAATCCGAGTTTCTTTTGGTAGTATTCCGGTCTTCGCCGCTCCGGCATTAACAGCTTCTGGGGACCGAAATGAAGCGCGGAGGCTATTGCGATAGAAACCAGTGCCAGGGCAGTTACAATTGCAAGGATCATTTCACGAAGTTATCATACACAAGCTTGGAAATCTTTGCAATGAATATCTCGGATTTGTTGTCGGTGATCCAGCGCTTGTCTGCGTTGTGGGTGGTGAAAACACACAATACGTAGTTGGTTCTCGGGGTATAGATGATCGCAACGTCGTTCCTCGTCGCGTTGAGTGCCCCGGTCTTGTGGGCAATCTCTATCGTGTCGCGGTAGGTCGGAAGGAACCGCGGGATGCTCGTGTCGTAAAACTGATATTTCATCAGGTTAATCATTGCCTCGGAACTCTTCTTGCTGACTATTTCGCCCTTATAAAGTTTAGTCAGGAAGATGCCAGTCTCGCGGGGGGTTGTAACGCCGATGCCGTATTCTCTTCTTAACGTCGAATCGCTATAGACGCTTTTGTCGAAGATCTTCGCGAGCTCCATTGTGTGAGTCAACCCTATAGATCGTATGTAATGAGTTACTTTTTCAACTCCACCGACCTCATCCGTGAGCAGGTTTGCCGCCACATTGTCGCTCATGTTAATCATAAGCCAGGACAGGTCTCCCAGCGACAGCTTCAAACCGTCATGCATGAACAGAAGGATACCGCTTCCGGGAACCTTGTCGGAATCGCGGAGGACAACCTCATCGTTCATGGATAGCTTCCCATCTTTTATGTCCTGGTAGAGTTTCGCAAGTACATAAATTTTTATCACGCTTGCGGTTGGGAACATCTTGTCGGCATTAAAAGTAACAGTGTCACCGTTCCTAAGGTTGATGGCATAGATGCCTACATCGCCTTTGTAATTCCGCGCGAGTGCGTCCACCGAATCCTGAAGAGTCTGTGCGTTCGCGGTTGCGAACAATGCGATGGCGAGCATCAAGGTTGTAAAAGTCTTCATTGGTTCTCCGTTTCTTACAATTTGCATTTTTCCGCACAAATTTCCATGCATTCAGTGTAGAGGAATTGGCAAGGGGGCAGTGTGGCTGATTGAGACCTGCCCCCAGCGGTCAATTAGGGCTGGAATCAGAAACTGTAGTCGACGCCCACAGCGAAAGTGTAAAACCCGAAACCGACCCTTGCCTGCGCTGACCATTCTCTGTTGAAGAAATAACGGACTCCCGCGCTTGCGCCCAGTATTAGTCTGGAACTATAAGGTGCTGAGTAAGGGGCTATTCCCGGCGCGCTCCACGTAACGGTGAAACGTTAAGTCTAATCTCTCGGGGTTGAATTCCCCGCTGCTTGCGGCGTCATTCTGGCCCCGCTTTGGGCGGGGTGAACTCCAGCCGGGATCCAGAAACTGGATGCCAGCGTTCGCTGGCATGACAGAAAGATACCTCGATGCTCGCGTCGAGGATCCTTCATTGCAGCAATTAACGGGCCTGGACAGACATCCAGTATCTCAGTCCGGCATTCCGAAGCCCTGTGGGCCTCTTCAAAAGAACATCTGTGCCGGAATATAGTTTCAAGAAGGCCGATGTTTTCTTGTCCGGGAGCGTAATTGCGTTTCATAGGCTTTGCGCTTAAATTTTCAAAGAGTTTTGAATTACGAGATATATCGGTTCGATAAGATCGACTCAACAAATTCCCACCTGCTAAAGCTTGCGGATGAGGGCTTCCCTGAGGGGAGTGTTGTCGTCGCAGATGAGCAGACAGGCGGGCGCGGCAGGTTCGGAAGGAAATGGGAATCGGAACCACTGTCGAATTTGCTCTTTTCTGTTCTCCTGCGTCCAGTGTTCCTCGAGAGAGACGAGGTCTTTGTCCTCACATTTTCTGCGGCGGTGGCGGTCGCCGAAGCCATCGAGGATGTTGCAAAAGTCCGGCCTGAGTTGAAATGGCCTAACGACGTACTTCTCGGATCCAGGAAAGTGTGCGGCATCCTCCTTGAATCCGTCTTTAGTTCCGATGATTTAAGCAGCGTTGTGCTGGGCGTCGGCCTGAATGTGAATCAGAGACACTTCCCTGCAGAGATTTCTGCCAGAGCGACTTCGTTATCGGTATACACGGGGAAGAAGTTTGATCGTGACGAGATTCTGTCGGCCATACTGGGGAAGTTTGCTTCGATATATGAAACCGTTCGGGCGAGAGACTTTTATTCCGTGATGAAAAAATGGCGAGACAGGTCGAATATGTTCGGGAGGAAGATCCGATTGAGACTTGCAGATAAAGTCTATGAGGGAATCTGCGATGAGATTACCGATGATGGCGCCATAGTGGTTCAGACATCGACAGGGTTCAAAACATTCACTGCCGGGGAAATATCAATAATAGGAGAAGAAGGCTGATGCTGCTTTGCATAGACGTGGGAAATACACACACACAGTTCGGCGTATTCGACAGAGGAAAGTTGAAGCGGGACTATCGCGTCGCAAGCGAGGTCGTCCGGACGGAAGACGAAATTGGAATTGTCGTGCTCTCACTTCTTAAGCACCACGGGATCAAGGTGAGCGATGTCAATGGGGTGGGAATCTCTTCCGTCGTTCCGAATCTAACGGGAATTCTCGAAAGGATGTCGCAGAAATACTTTGATTGTGAGCCATTGTCGGTAAGCGCGAATTTGGAGCTTGAAATCAAGATCGCGTATGATGAACCTGCGGCGGTCGGGAGCGACAGGATTTGCAACGCGGTCGCAGGTTACAAGAAATACGGCGGTCCGCTCATCATTCTGGACTTTGGGACGGCGACAACTTTCGACGCCGTATCGGCCGAAGGGGCATATCTGGGCGGCGCCATTGCGCCCGGTCTTGAGACCGCGGCCACCGACCTGCAGAGGAAAGCGGCGAAGCTTCCGAGGATTGAACTCCGTTTTCCGAGAGAGGTCATCGGCAAGACGACCGTTTCGAGCATGCAAAGCGGAATAATGTACGGAGCCGTGGATGCGATGGAAGGAATGGTGCGAAGGATGAAGGCTGTACTTGGGAGCGACTCGAAGGTCATTGCCACGGGCGGATACGCGCGAATTATGGCCGCCGAGACCGGCGTGATCGATTACATTGAACCGACACTTGTTCTAGATGGAGTACGCATTATATATGAAACAAACCGAAAGAAAACCCCGCGGCACCGGAGCTGAAATTCGGAGAGCAGGTCAACGTGTAACACCGCCGTTTATAATCCGACGCGCTAAGCGGGCCGATCTGCCGACGATCGTTAAGTTGAGCAAGGGCGTAAAGGAAATTGAGAATTATCCGGGCCAGAAGATGAAGGCGGATGACTTCCTTCATTTTGTCGAGGGCGGCGGCGGCCTTATGCTCGTCGCAGCCGTTAAGGGGAAGGTCGTCGGCTACGTGGCGGTTTATGAATCCGAGAACTACTTTTACCTGCCTTATGCCGTGACCGACAAGAAGTGGCGCAAGCATGGCGTCGGAAGCGCACTGCTTGCCGAAGTTGAGAGGATGGCGAAAGAAGAAAAGGTCGAGTATATTTTAATGAGCGTGTACGTCTACAATTCGAATGTGCATTCTTTTCTTAAGGCGCGCGGATATGTCGCGAGCAAGAAACTCGTTCAATATTCGAAAACAATCGCAAATAGAGGTAATAGATGAGCAAGCTGATGGTGAGCATCTCCGGACTGCGCGGCGTCGTTGGGGATTCCCTGACACCGGAGACTGTGATAGAATACGGGAACGCATTTGCCAAATACTCGAAACGCGGGAAAATAGTCGTAGGGAGGGATGGAAGATATCACGGCGGGATGCTCGCAGATATTCTGGTGGGAACGCTGGCGGCAAACGGGTGCGATGTGGTTGACATCGGGATTTGTCCGACACCCACGGTGCAGCTGGCCGCAGAACATTCGGACGCTGCAGGAGGAGTCGCCGTTACTGCGAGCCATAATCCGATGGAATGGAACGGGCTGAAGTTCATAAATAGTAAAGGAGTGTTCCTCGATGCCGAAGAAAACGAGAAACTGTGGAAATTAGTAGGACAGAAGGCGGACTACGCGGATCATGAATCGGTAGGGACCATTGAGCACGGCGATTTTTTCCTGCGCGATCATGTGAGACGCGTCCTTGCCATCAAGGCGGTCGATGTCGAAGCGATCCGAAGAAGGCACTTCAAGGTAGTCGTTGATTGCACGAATGCGGCAGGGTCGGTGGTTATACCGGAACTCCTGCATGAATTGGGATGCACGGTGACGAAGATGGATTGCGACGCAACGGGAAGGTTCACCCGTCGCCCCGAACCTCTCCCGGAAAATCTCGGTGTGGTCATGGAAAGGGTCAGGAAGGAGAAGGCGGATCTGGGAATTGTAGTGGATCCTGATGTTGACCGTCTCGTTTTGATCACTGAGAAAGGTGAACCCTTCAGCGAGGAATACACGATTGCCCAGGCGCTGGCCTTCGTCTTCAGGAAAACACCCGAAGGAAAGAGGATCGCCGCCGTAAATTTGTCGACGACGCGGGCAGTGGATGAGATAGCGCGCAAGTTAGGCGGAAAGGTCTATCGATCTGCGGTCGGAGAGATAAACGTCGTCAAGAAGATGAAAGAAGTGGGAGCTATCGTAGGCGGTGAGGGGAGTGGCGGCGTTATCCTGCCCGAGGTGCATTACGGCAGGGACGCTCTGGTCGGAATCGTTATCACGCTGCAGCATCTTCTCGAATTCGGCGGGACTCTGTCCGAATTAAAGGACTCCCTTCCGAAGCTCGAGATTGTGAAAAAGAGAATAGAACTCGACAAGAAGAGTCCGGACAAGATAATCAGCGCAATCAAGAAGCAGTATTCCGGGTATGATATAAACACGGACGACGGGTTGAAAATTGACGCGCCGGATTATTGGATTCATCTGAGAAAGTCGAATACTGAGCCCATAATCAGAGTTATTGCCGAGGCCGCCTCGCAGAAGGAGGCAGAATCTCACGCCATGGAGGTCGTGAGATTCGTCCAGAAGATCGTTCGGGTTGAGAAGCGCTGATGAAGAGAGTCCTCTTGATTGCGGACGATAATCTGGACAATGTTCTGCTTATTGAGAGGATAATGAAACGGTCGGGCCTCGACTTCGAATTTGTTGAGGCACACGGCGGCAAGGATGCGCTGAAGTTGGCAATTGAGAAGATCCCGGAAGTGGATGGCTATGAGACAGTTGCTGCAATGCGGTCCATAGTAGCAACTAAGGAGATACCGGCTATTGTGGTGACGGCGCAGGCGATAGAGAGAGGGCTTTGGCGGCGGGATGCGACGAATACCTTGCTAAGCCCGTTGATCCAATGCGTCTAATCGAGTTGATAAAACAATAATTGTCAGTACTGTCCGGCCGCGGCAGGTAGCCTCGGAGAGCTTTGGAGAGATCAGTGGAAAAAAGTAGACGTCTCCTTTTCTTAAGCCTGGGAATAGCCGGGGCTGGATTGTTTGCCGTCTTGGTTCTGTTTCTTGCACACACCTTTCCGGCGTCGATGACTTCAGGACTGTTCATCGATTCCATTTTCATTACAAATATGATTTCGGTGGCCATCTCCCTTTTTGCCTTTTCCCGCTACATCGTACATAGGGAGAGACTTCTGGAGTTCATTGCGTTCGCATTTCTCGTCGGGGGGTTTATTAGAATTGCGGGCATCATCGTATCGGACATAGGAATATTTGGGGTGGCGGAACAAGCGTTCGCTTTCCAGCTCCTGGCATGGGAGGGGGGGAGGATCTTACTCGGTATTATACTCGCCGTGGGTACTCTGATCGTATGGCTGCATCCCCGGTCAGATTCCAGTGTTACGGATGTTTTTGTCGGCGTCGTTGTTGCTGCCGTGCTCGTGTCTTTACTCGTCTTCTTTCTGCGGGGCGGTGATCTGGACGGCGGCACGGTTCTGGCCCTCAAATCCCCTTCACTGGCCTTGATAGCTTCGGGTTTGTTTATTATCGCATTTGTTGGGATCAGCCGAAACTACCTGACGTATCCGACGCTTTTCAATTATACGATAACGATTACTCTCTTCCTCCTCGCCGTGGCAGAATTTGTCGGATCCTTCTCCGTGACGTTTGCCGATACGGCGTCGGCAACCCGCATCGGGTTAACGATGGTGGCCTATGCGGTCGGCGCTTTGGGAAGCCTTGTGGACGTCGGCCAGATCTTTACTGAGTACGTGCGCAGCGCTGAAGGTTTGACGAAGGCGAACGAAGAACTGCTGAAATACCAGCTCTATCTTGAGAGAGTCCCCGATCCCGTACGGATTGTCGACGAGAACGGTGCGACTGTATATGTTAATCCTGCCTTTGAGAAAGACTTTGGCTACGAATTGTCGGAAATAAAGGGGAAGCCTCTACGCAGCCTTTACGATCCGGCTGACCGGGAAAAGGCCGAGCAATTTGGGCGGCTTGTCGATCAGGGATTAGAGAGTGAGTTCCAGCTTTGCGCGGTAACGAAGGATGGACACAAGATAGAGACGCTGCTGAATTCCACCCGGATTGTGATTGAAGGCAAGAGAATCGGTAGAATCACAATCTTCCGTGACATTACAAGAAGGAACGAGCTGGAGCAGCGGAACAAGGTGCTAAGCGCAGCAGTTGAAAACACGGGCCAGGCCATAGCGCTAACTGATGCGCATGGTTATATCACTTTTCTGAATTCAGCGGCCGAAAGACTCTTCGGGTACACGCTGAAGGATCTGTCCGGCAGAAGTCTCCGGGCCCTCGTATCGCCCGCTTTTGGCTACACCAAGGCACGAGAGATTTATGTCCAGACCGTGCGCAATGGGATTTGGAAAGGCGAAGTACTGAACCGTCGGAAAGATGGCACAGAATATTACATCTATCTCAGCACGAGTTCCATTAAAGACTCTGACGGGAATGTAATAGCGCTTGTGGGAATATGCGAGGACATTACAGAGAAAAAGTGGGAGGAAAAGGGAAAAGACTGCGGTTACAGGATGGCGCAGCTTGCAATTACCAGCGGGAAGCTCGGCGAGCTAGCCCGGTCTGCGGTAGATTTGCTCTCCGAGACCATCAATGCGCCCCTGATCGTTCTGCATGTTTACAAAGAGGACAGCAGGACACTCGAAGTTATAGCGCATTCCAATCTGGAAGACAGCGACAGCGTCTTCCCGCTACGGCTGAGACTGGAACTCGACGTTGAGACCGATGCCGTTCGGGCTGTGAAGACGCTCAAACCCGTCTTTTCGGAATCGCTGTCTGAGACGGAATATGCGGATTTGAAAGATAAGCCGCCTTTGCGTGGCGTGAGAGGGTTGATGAGCATCCCACTCGTTAGTTCGGGGCAGCTGGTAGGGGCGATGCAATACGCGTCGGTCGCGCCTCCCGGCAATCTGAAGTATGAGGAAGAATTGGCTGACGTCGCCGCATCTGAACTTGCGGCCGGTATTCAGAGACTCAAGCTGGGGGCGAGGATCACTCAGCAAGCCGATCAACTCGAAAAGATTTTTTCCGGCGCTGCCGAGGGGATAGCCCTTGTAGACAAACAAGGAAGAATACTCTTGATGAATGAGGGCGGAAAGGAAATCTTCGGCATCAGGGGGATTCTTGGTGTGGGATTTGAGGAATATGCCGACACGTTGAACATGAGGAAGCTTGATGGCACACCACTGCCGGACGAAGAGAATCCGATAAAGCTCTCGGCGATCGAGGGCAAGAGTGTCCATAACTTTGAGTTTACAATCACGCGTTATGGGAAAGATAGAATACTCTCTATTAGCTCCGCTCCTCTTCTGGAAACCGGTGGAGACATCAACGGAGCAGTTGCCATATTCAGCGATATTACCGAGAGAAAATTGAGCCAGGAGAGGATTGCTTATCAAGCGATGCTGCTCGGAGAGGTGAACGATGCGATCATTGCTTCGGCGCAGGACGGTACGATTATGTCCTGGAACCCGGCTGCGGAAAGGTTGTATGGCTGGAAGGAGAGCGAGGTTATCGGTTTGCCTCTTGAGAACGTGATCCCTTACGGCTTCAGCGGAATTTCGCATGAGGCGCTTCAGCTTGAGCTGCGAAAGAGCAGTCTATGGCGGGGGGAGGCCGTTAACTATTCAAAAGACGGACGTCGGCTTTACATCGACTCGTCAATTGCGTTGGTCAGAAGCTCTGACGGCAGTCCTACCGGCAGTGTCTTCATTAATAGAGACATAACGGAGCAAAAGAAGAGCGAATTTGCCATCAAGAAGCAGAACAGAAGGCTTTCTGTGATAAACAGGACGGCGCTGGCGGTTAAGGATGCACTTGATGTCGTCGAGATATTGAATACGAGCCTGGTCAGGCTCATGGACTACGACGCTGTCGCTGCTGCTGCTGTATATCTTTCTGTTCGTGAATCGACGGAATTGGTTCTGTCTTCTTCACTCGGTTTCAGCGCATCGTTCGAGCAGGACACAAGGGTCAGGAAGCTTTCTTCCGGCGAAGGATTCTTTGCCGAAGCATTAGTTCGCGGAGAGCCCCTGGTAGTTTCTGAAATTTCGCGGGCCTCCCAACAGCCGGATCTCTTCAAGACACTGCGGCAGGAACTGATGCATTCACTGGTTATCGTTCCCATCGTCGGAAGAAAGGAGCTGCAGGGGCTTCTGCTGGTCGCGTCAAAGGAGGAAATGGATCTCGGTGAGACAGACAAGGAATTCTTCCTGATGATTTCGCGCGTCGTTGGAGCAGCGGTTGAAAACGCCTATTTATACTCAGACATTTTCGACAAATCACAGAAGCTTGAAGATTCCAATGAACAGCTCAGGATGTCGAAGTTATGGGTAGAAGAAGCCAACGCTCAGCTGGTCCGCGTGAACCAGCAGCTTGAAGAGGCGAGCAGACTCAAGAGCCAGTTTCTAGCCAATATGAGTCACGAACTCCGAACCCCTCTTAATTCAATAATCGGATTTACAAACCTGATCCTGACAGACGACGTCCAGCCGCCTACGGAGGAGCAGAAGGAGGGGCTTGAGATCGTCCTACGCAACGCGAAGAACCTTCTTGCCTTGATAAGTGATATTCTTGATTTGTCAAAGATTGAGGCGGGAAAGCTGACGATCACTCCCGAAGTGTTCGGTATAGGCGAAGTCGTGAAGGACGCGCTTGCCACGATCGAGCCGCTGTTATCCGACAAACCGGTAAAGTTGACGATGGAAATCGAACCGGACATGCCGGGACTGTTTTCCGATCCGGCGCGGATAAAACAGATCATTCTAAATTTGTTGAGCAACGCCGCAAAATTCACCGACGTCGGCCAGATTAGAGTAACTGCAAAGACGCTGGGAGGGAATTTTGTCTCAGTTGACGTCGAAGATACCGGGCCCGGAATCCAGGCGGAATACACTCGGGTCGTCTTTGAAGAGTTCAGACAGGTTGACGGATCGAACACACGAAAGCATGGCGGAACCGGACTGGGGCTTGCGATCTCACGCAGGCTTGCCAAAATGCTGGGCGGCGATTTAACGGTACAGAGCGAGCTGGGAAGGGGCTCAACGTTCACATTGACCGTGCCGAGGATCTATCGGCCTGTTGAGGAAGAGCCCGGGCGGGAAGAGATTCAGGCTTCGCCGGCGCCTGCCGTATCCTCCGAGATGAACAGCCTGGTGGTCTGCGTCGATGACGATCCGGAGGTCCTTCTTCTCCTGAAGAACCACCTCGTTGCAGAGGGGTTAGAGTTCCTGGGTGTGAGCGATCCGCGGGAAGCCGTCGACGTTATCAGAATTTACAAGCCGATACTTGTCACGCTTGATATTGTGATGCCCGGGAAAGATGGCTGGCAGATCCTGCAGGAAATGAAATCAGACGAAGAATTGAAGGATATACCTGTCGTTATTCATTCCGTCGTGGAGAACAAAGCCCTGGCGATTTCACTCGGCGCCGAGTCTTGTCTCGTCAAACCTGTAGAGGCCGAGAAGATAGTTTCCATGATACGGAGGCACACCGGCACAGCCGGCGGCGAGATACTTGTCGTTGATGACAACGAGGATTTTACCACGTTCCTGCAGAACCTTCTGGAAAAGAGCGGATTCAAGATTTATACGGCAAGAAACGGGGCCGAAGCGATGGAGGTCCTTCGCAGGACTGTACCATCCCTGGTTCTCCTCGACCTGTTGATGCCCGGAATGGACGGATTCGAGGTTGTTGAAAAAATGTACGGCGACGAGAAGTTGAGGGACGTACCCATGGTAGTCCTGACCGTTAAATCGCCGCCAGCATTTTGGCGTGCGGCGCTCACGTCGAAAATAAAGGACATCGTCCGTAAGGAAGGATTGACAAGAGAGGCAATTCTGCGCGAGGTCAACAAATTTATTCAGAGAAGGAAATGGAAGAGCGACAAAGAATCCTAGCCGTAGACGACGCTCTGGACAATCTGATTTTGCTGGAAAGACTTTTGAAGAGACAAGGGTTTGATGTTGTCACTGCATCGAGCGGCAGTGAATGCCTGTCGCAAAGCGCTATGCTGCACCCCGATCTCATTATCCTTGACGTCGCGATGCCCGAGATGGATGGTTTTGAAACGCTGAGACATCTGCGGGAAAATGAGATAACGAGGGATATCCCCGTGATATTTCTTACTGCGAATTCCAAAGATGCGAAGAGCATAGAACAAGGCTTAGCTCTGGGTGCAGACGAATACTTGACAAAACCGATCGAGCAGGATGAGCTGATCGCGAGGGTCGGTTCCATCCTCCGGATCGTCAAGGCAGAACGCCAGGTAGAGCAGTTGAAAGCCGATTTTCAATCCATGCTGGTACATGACCTCCGCAGTCCGTTGTCGGTCATTATCGGTGTCCTCGAATTGGGAGCGAAGGGGGAGTTCGAAAGCAACGCTCAGGAAATGAAAGAGCTGCTGGCCACCGCGTTGAAGAATTCGCACAAAATGCTCGGCCTGATAAACGACATCCTCGACGTCGCGAAATTCGAGGCGGGAAGACTCCAGCTGAGCAAACAGCCCGGTGACTTCAATGCTGTTGTGGAGGGCGCTGTCGGTCGCTTGAAGATGCTTGCACGTGACAAGGGTTTGGATCTCGTCGTGGATGAAGGCGTCAATATTCCGATTTGCGAGTTTGACTACGATAAGATTGATCAAGCCATTACAAATCTCGTTAGCAACGCGATTAAGTTCACATCGAAGAACGGAAGGGTGACCGTAAAGACCTACGTCAAACATTTCGACGGGGAATTGCCGATGCTAAAGGGAGACTACGCGGCGATGGATGTCGAGGACACCGGCATCGGCATGCCCGCCGAGGAAATTCCGCATATATTTGACAGGTATAGCCAGGCGCAAACCGGCGGAGCGTCTCGTGAAAAAGGGACCGGGCTTGGATTGACCATAGTGAAGCGGGTCATCGAAGCGCACGGCGGCAAAGTCTTTGTGGAATCTGCACTCGGAAAAGGGACGAAGTTCACAATAGCCATACCAACCGGCGGCACGTAGCTTTGTGCTCCACGGCCGGCGTGGAAAATCAAAATCTGGTGGATGAAGGATGGATGTCAGAGCGCTGTTGAGTTTGTCGATGGTACCGGGCGTCGGCGCCGCAAGACTCCGGGCGCTGGTAAATCAGTTTGGTGATCCCGAATCCGTTCTGAATGCAGGCGAGCGTGAGCTCGTAGCGGTCGAAGGAATTGATCGGGGCACTGCCAGGAAGATTCTTGAACGGGAGGAATTTGAGAAAGAAATACAGACCCAGCTCTCGAAACTGAACAAGGCAGAGGCGCGTCTCATCACTCTTTGGGACAAGGATTTTCCGGAAAATCTGAAGAAAATTTACGATCCGCCGGTGTTCCTCTTCGTGCGTGGGACATTCTCGAACGCAGATAAATACTCGATTGCCATGGTAGGGACAAGAAATCCTACCTCATACGGGAGGCGCATAGCGGAGAAGTTTGCTGTAGGGCTTGCCGAACAAGGGATCACCGTAATTTCAGGACTTGCCCGCGGAATCGACACGGTTGCACATTCCGCAGCAGTCCGATCAGGCGGGCGCACGGTGGCAGTGTTGGGAAGCGGTGTCGACGTTATTTACCCGGCTGAAAACCGAAGGCTTTCCGAGGAAATAACCGCAAGCGGTGTTCTTGTGTCCGAATACTACATGGGTGCGAAACCTGATGCGATGAACTTCCCGCGCAGAAACAGGATCATCAGCGGGATGTCGCTCGGTACGATTCTGATTGAAACAGACATAAACGGCGGCGCCATGATAACGGCCGGGACTGCGCTTGACCAGAACAGAGAAGTGTTTGCAGTTCCCGGAAATCTCCTGGAGAGAAAGAGCCGCGGCACAAACAAATTGATCAAGGAAGGCCAGGCGAAGCTGGTCGAAGATGTCTCGGATGTAATCGATGAGCTTCGCTACAAACTTAGATCGATTCTAAAATCGCCGCCGAGGCCGCAGGTTAAGGTGCAGCTTACCATCTTTGAACAGAAAGTTTACGACATCTTAACAGAAGAGCCTTGCCACATTGATGTGCTTTCGGAGAAAGGGGGAATGACGACATCTGATCTTCTCGTGCAGCTCCTGAGTCTGGAGCTGAAAGGTGTTGTCAAACAGCTTCCCGGTAAGTATTTTACAAGGTGCGATTGAAACAACTATAAGCTAAAGGGAATAGATCGATGATTATTGTAACAGGTGGCGCCGGGTTTATTGGAAGCGCGATTATCTGGAGATTGAACCAGCTTGGCAAGGACGACATCCTCGTCGTCGATAATTTAGGGACGGACGAGAAGTGGAAGAATCTCGTGCCGCTGAAATTCCACGACTACATGGAAAAAGATGAGTTCCTGAGTCTTGCCATCAACCAGAGGCTCGCCGCCAAGCTGAGGTCCGACAGGGAGCCGATCGAAGCAATTATACACATGGGCGCTTGTTCATCGACTGTGGAACGAAACGCGTCATATCTCATTCAGAATAATTTTGAATACACAAAACAGCTTGCGATGGTTGCCGTCAACGAAGGCTCCAGGTTCATATATGCATCCAGTGCTGCAACGTATGGTGACGGAAGCAAAGGATTTGGGGACGACGAAAAACAAACAGATCGTTTTATGCCTCTAAATATGTACGGCTATTCGAAACAGATCTTCGACAAGTGGGCTTTGTGGCACGGGTTGTTCGACAGGATCGTCGGGGTGAAATATTTCAACGTTTTCGGTCCGAATGAATATCACAAAGGTGACATGCGGTCTGTAGTGGTGAAAGCCTTCGAGCAAATCAAGGCGACTGGTAAGATGCAGCTTTTCAAGTCGTACCGCGAAGATTACAAGGATGGTGAACAGGTCAGAGATTTTATCTATGTGAAGGATGCGGTCGACATGACGCTTTTCTTCCTTGAGAACAGGAATGCCGGCGGATTGTTCAACATCGGCAGCGGCGTAGCCAACACTTGGAACAAGCTTGCCTCGGCAATTTTCGACGGACTGGGACGTCCCAATATGGTCGAATATGTCGATATGCCCGAGACAATACGGGACAAGTATCAATACCGTACCACCGCCGACATTTCGAAGATTAGAAGGGCTGGTTACACAAGGCCGATAACCGGTCTTGATGAGGCGGTTTCCGATTATGTCAGGAATTACCTGATGCCTGGCAAAAGGCTTGGGGAGTAAATAGGCTATTGTAGATGCAGAGAGTAAGCTCGCGGCGACCCTGGGGAGCGGCTGAACTTGAGGAACCGCCGCGATTTGCACTCTTTTATCCACATCGTTAAATTGTAATTGGAATTATCGTAAACCATGCGTTTTTCGGTAGAAAACAAGCGTTCTCCGAATCTCGCGAAGGTGATGCGGGGCAGTAGCTCAGTTTGGGAGAGCGCCAGAATCGCACTCTGGAGGTCGGGGGTTCGATCCCCCTCTGCTCCACTGAAGAGTTTTTAAATTGTTGAGAACCATGAAAAAGGTTTTGAGGTCAAGTCCTGTGCAACGGAAGGTTGCCGAACCCCGCCAGGTCCGGAAGGAAGCAACGGCAAGCGTACTGACTGTGTGACACAGTAAGCTTGACCTCTCTTTTTTTTAAGGCTATGTTTGTACCACCCGGTTGATAACCCGATGTGGCTCTTTTCCGGGAGGGTTATTTGTTGAATCTTATTTTTCATTTATCGGAATGGTCCGTGTTCAATAGTTACGGCATTGCAGGCCACAGGTTGGTGGAAGACAGTTCAGGGCGCATGACAATTAGTTGCCTGGCAACTGTGCTATTTATACGGTACTCGTTCTCGGCTTTTTGGGAGATAACAATCCTATACCGACTATTGTCGGATCAATTTTCAAAACTATATTTCAAAACTATTGGAGTCGATAAAGACTGTATCCGGGGTTTTGGCAAGAGTGTATCGAGTAATTCGGGGAGAGTGTCCGAGGGCCCGCGCGGCGAACCGGCCGGGGCGGTACCCTTCTGTGACAATTTTACTTCCCCTTTTTTGGTCTTGATTTTTGCGTCAGCCGGTTTTCTTCGTACGTCTGTAACGGTCGGAGCCGATTTAACCGGTGAATTAATGACGGAAAATGTAACGGAAGTTGACGACCCGCCTAGGCGTCGTCCATATGGGCACTCTGACAATTCATTGACGAATCGTGATTTAGTGATACAGGACAAACTTCTGGTTGACGGTCCAAGTCGTTCTCCAATCAAACAGATTAGAGCAGGTCTTTATGAAAAAGGAGATTATAATCAATGAGACCGCCGACCAGATCCGGATCGCTATTACGGAAGACGGCAAGCTGGCGGAGATTTTCGTTGAGTCGCCCGGCAAAGAGCGCATGGTCGGAGACATATACCTCGGCAAAATTGCAAGGGTTATGTCGGGTATCCGCGCAGCGTTCATTGATATAGGTCATAAGCAGGACGCTTTTTTACATTTTTCTGACGTCGATCCGAACATAGACGAGTATTCATCTTTAATAGGAGAAGAAGATTCGGAGATCGACGAGGATGACGACGACGATGTGGAGGTTCCAGCGAAGCTTCCCGAAGGCGGGTCAACCGGGCGCGATCCATCATCTTCATCCGGTACGAGTACACAAACGTCTCGTTCACCTGTTGTCGATGGAAGGCCTCAAAACGGATCTCGTCCTCAATCGGGACAGCGACCGCAACGGTTTCCTCAAAGAGAAATTCATCTTGACCGGGGACAGAGCATTATCGTCCAGGTTACAAAAGAGCCCGTCGGGAAAAAGGGCGTCCGTGTAACAAGTAAAGTCTCACTTCCGGGCCGGTACCTGGTCTTACTTCCTTTCGATGGTCGTATCGGGGTATCCAAGAAGCTGTACAATTTCAGAGAGAAGAAGAGGCTGCGCCGCATAATCAGAAGCCTGCTGCCTGAGGGATTCGGCGTCATAATCAGGACTGTGGCTGAAGGCAAAGAAGAAGAGCTGTTGAAGAACGATCTCGAACAACTGGTCAAAACCTGGCGAGAGATCGAGAAAAGTCTGAAGACGGAGCAGCCACCTATTCTTCTTTATAAAGATCTCTCGACGGTATCGAGCGTTATCAGGGACTTGTTCAACAACGAAGTGCAAAGGGTGGTCGTTGATTCGCGAAGGCTCTACAAGGAAATCACGACTTACGTGAAATGGTTTGCTCCAACCCTTGTTGACAAGATAGAATTCTACCGCGGCAAGCAGGCGATATTCGAGGTATTCGGGGTGGCGAAGGATATGCAGGAGTCCCTCGGGAGGCGTGTGCCGTTGAAGACGGGCGGGTATCTGGTAATTGACGTTACCGAGGCGATGACCGTAATCGACGTAAACAGCGGCCGATATGCCGCAAGCAAGGAACAGGAACAGAATTCCCTTAGGACAAACCTCGAGGCGTCGCGCGAAATTATTCGACAACTGCGGCTGCGTGATATCGGCGGGATAATCGTCATCGATTTTATTGATCTCGAAGACGAGAGGAACAAACGAAAAGTATATGAGGAGCTTCGCAAGGAGTTCCGCAGAGACAGAGCGAAGGCTACGGTCCTGCCGATGACTGAATTTGGCCTTGTACAGATTACGAGACAGCGTATCCGACAGAACATAATGCAGTCATTCAGCGAAACCTGTCCTGTTTGTGCCGGAACCGGGATCGTCCAGAGCCGGGCGACGGTGTTAACGGAGATTACCGGATGGATTAATAAGTATAAGTCCGAAGGGAGAGGGAGGATGTTGAAGTTCATCGTCCATCCTTATCTCGCGTCGTATTTGAGGGAAGGCAGGCCGAGCCACCTGTTCAGCCTTATGTGGAAGAATAAACTGCTGATCAAGCTTGAGTCCAACGGCACAGTGCCTGTGAATTCGTTCAAGGTTTACTCGAACAGCCTCAAGAAAGACATAACGGAAGACTTCAAGGCGTAGTCTGGTCCGGCTTGAAGTCACCGGATTCAGGGAATACAATCCGTGAATCCGGGTGATGGCTTCCGGAACATTTCGGACCTGGGAAATTTAAAGCCCCGCATTTACATGCCCATGAATTCTGGAATGCGGGGCTTATTGTTTTTATCTTAGTGCCGGAGAAGTTCTCGTTGATTGACAACCACTCCGCGAAAGAATACCCCCACTATATCGAGGTAGACACATGCGAAACATCGATATCAAAATGCTTCCAAGGAAGAGAATTGCCCTCGTGGCCCACGACAACAAGAAGGAAGAAATGCTGCAATGGGCAAAGTATAATGTGGACGTTCTGAAGACTCACGATCTCTATTCGACAGGGACAACCGGAAAGATGTTGTCCGATGCTTTGAAGATAAAGATCAAAAGGATGATGAGCGGTCCGGTGGGCGGCGATCAACAGATCGGTGCAAAGATAGCGGAGGGTAAGATTGATGTGCTTATTTTCTTTTGGGACCCCCTCGAACCCCAGCCTCATGATCCGGATGTAAGACCGCTCCTTCGTATCGCCGTCGTGTGGAATATCCCGGTAGCTTCGAACAAGGCATCGGCCGATTTCCTGATCTCGTCATCGCTTTTCAATTCGGAATATGATAGGAAGATAGTCCTGAATATTCGCTGAGGAATATTCGTTTGAACTGGGTGTGCGACAAATTTGTAAGAAGCAATAGATTAACCACATAGGCACATTAGAAAACATAGATTTATTCGTTAATGTGCCCTATGGTGCGCCAAGCAAGCTTGGACAGTCTAGCAAGATGAAAGGTTCTTGTCATGATAATTGCCCTC
>JAMCXB010000034.1 GCA_023480735.1 Bacteroidota bacterium
CATCATGGCATTACTTAAATGGTGTTTCATGATTGAAACATGCCTTGCGCAGGAAGGCGGCGCGGCGGTATCAAGGTCTCGTCCTCGATCGCGATCTCCATCTGGTCGGCGGTACGCCGGTCTTATTCCGGAAGAATTTTGAGAAGTAAAATTGTGACTCGAAACCGAGCATCGATATCACTACCGTGACGACCGTACCGACGGTATGATGGAAGAAGCATTCAGGATCGTACCGAGAGAGAAAATGTATGCAAGATCCGGGACCCAGTTTGCTCAATTCAACACCGTCTTCCAGTTGCTGGCAGAAGCGAGGAGCAAGCCAAACCTCCTGACGGCGGCGGACAAAATGCTCCTCATGCCGGACTTCATTAATTTCATGCTCGCCGGACAGAAGAAAGCCGAGTTCACAATAGCTTCGACAACAGGCCTCGTGGATCCCAGAGTAAGGGACTGGGACCGGAAGTTAATCCGTGAATTCGGGTTTCCTGAAAAAATCTTTCCTGGGATCGTTGAGCCAGGCACAATACTCGGGACTCTCCTCCCTTCGATCGCCGAGAGTGTCGGACTTAACCCTGGTATCCCCGTCAGGCGAGGCGGTAGATGCCGATACTATCGGCCTTCCACACGGTTTCTGTTACCAGTACCGTTAGTTCCAAAGAGCCGACAGGCTTCTGCAAAACTTGGTCTCTTGTCTAAGATGCTCTCTCTCGGTTTTGCGCGCCAAGATCATTCAGATGTGAAATATCGATCAGAGATCCCGACCTGGCTTCGGAGATACCGTCGTCGGGTCTGACTTTTTCCCCGGTAAAGGCGTCCGTTCGGCAGACTCAATTAAAGGATCCGCTCAGAAGTGAATAAGTCATCTGACAGTGCGTCTGCTGTCCATCGCAAGTGCGTCCTTCGAGTAAACCAATTTCAAGTCCATTCCGTCTAATAAACCGTGTAATTACGGCGCCCATTTCTGATTAACGAGTGTCCGTGTTGATCTTAATCTACATAACCGCTTGCCACTTTCGCGGCAATTAGTAAATTAGAAGTCGCAAGCGACCTGTGAACAACGTTAGAGAGGTATTTCTGAAAGAGTTACTTAAGGGCAAAGGATGAATCCTGTTTTACGAGATCTGGAAAACGAAAGCATTTACATTATTCGTGAAGCAATAGCGGAATCACAGAATCCTGTCCTTTTGTATTCCATCGGCAAAGATTCCTCAGTTCTTCTCCACTTGTTGTTGAAGGCCTTCTATCCCGCAAAGCCGCCGGTTCCATTGCTGCATATCGATACCACCTGGAAGTTCAAGGATATGATAGCGTTTAGGGACCGGAGGGCCAGGGAACTAGGGATCAACTTATTGACTTACACTAATTCCGAAGGATTGAGACAGGGCATCAATCCGTTTTCGACAAGCAGCAGCCACTATACTGCGATCATGAAAACTGAAGCCCTGAAGCAGGCTCTCGACCTGCACGGCTTTGACATGATCATCGGGGGCGCGAGACGGGATGAAGAGAAGTCTCGTGCAAAGGAGAGGGTCTTCTCGGTTCGAGATATGGACCACAGATGGGATCCCAGGTCTCAGAGACCCGAGTTTTGGGATCTCTACAACTGCCGCCTCATGAAAGGGCAAACCATCAGGGTATTTCCTCTCTCCAATTGGACGGAACTCGATGTCTGGCTCTACATTCACGAGGAGCAAATTCCTATTGTGCCGCTTTATCTCGCCGCACAGAGACCCGTCGTATTGCGTGACGGAATGCTGATCATGGTCGATGATGATAGATTTAAGCTTGCGGAGGACGAGAAGATTGAGCTGAAACAAGTTCGATTCCGGACGTTGGGGTGTTATCCTCTGACCGCGGCAATCGAATCTAATGCGAAAACAGTCTCGGACATCGTCGATGAGATCTTCAGGGTAGACCGTCCCGAGCGCGCCGGCCGGTTGATCGATCATGATGAACCGAACTCTATGGAAGAGAAAAAGGTCAGGGGATATTTTTGAACGACACTATTGAGAATATTTCAAACTATTTGCGCACGCCGATCCTCAGGCTTCTGGCGTGCGGAAGTGTCGATGACGGCAAGAGTACATTCCTCGGACGGTTGCTCCTCGACAGCGGAAACGTATACCAGGACCATCTCGATGCGCTTCAGAAGATCAACAGAAAATACAGCCCGGCAATCGGCGAACCCGAACTAGCGTACCTGATTGACGGCCTCAAGGCTGAAATAGAGCAGGGGATAACGATAGATGTCTCGTATCGCTATTTCTTCACCCGCAATCGCAAATTCATAATCGCGGATGCTCCCGGTCATGCTCAGTTTACAAGAAACATGGCCGTGGCGGCTTCAAAGTCTGACGTGGCCGTGCTCCTGGTCGACGCCGCATCGGGGATTAAATCTCAGACGAAACGTCATCTGTCTATCCTCTCCATGATGGGAGTCAATCGTTTGGTTATTGCCGTCAACAAGATGGACCTCGTGGATTACAGCGAGTTACGGTTTGAAGAAATGAAGCGTGAGATCGTCGGGGTGGTAGGGACAATATACGGCAGTCAATGTACTTTCTGGATTGTGCCGATATCCTCGAAGGTTGGAGACAACGTCGTCAGGAAATCGGAAAACATGACATGGTACGACGGCGGCAGTGTGCTTGAGTTGCTCGAAACGATAGAGTTGGATAAAGCTCAGCCCTCCCAATTCTGTCTGCCTGTTCAATACGTGACGCGCGATGCCGACAAGCGCTACTATGCAGGGACGATCGTCTCCGGTTCCGTTTCCGTAGACGATGAAGTGATTGTCCTGCCGTCTTTGATGAAGACATGTCTCAGAGACTTGGCTGTCGCCGGAAAACCTTCCGGGTCGGCCAATCAAGGCGATTCCGTAATGATTGAGTTGACGGATGATATCGATATTTCACGTGGGGATAAACTCGTCAAGTCGGAAAGAAGGCTCATGCAAGGTGACACATTGTCGTGTCAATTCTTCTGGTTTGGCGAAAAAGACGTGATTGCCAAAGATGTGTACGAGCTGAAGTTCCTTTCACGAAAAACGCGCGCCACGGTGAAACAAATCAAAGAACGTTTGGACCTTGATTCGCTTCAAAAAACGCCTGCGACGAGACTGGCCCAAAATGAAATAGGAATAGCGAGCGTGTCTCTGTCAACTACGCATTATTGTCTGCCGTTCCAGGAGTCGAAAGAGTTGGGATCCTTTCTGGTTGTCGATATCGGGACGGGAGAAACGGTCGGTTTAGGCACGGTTGTCTCTGTAGAAAAAGCCGGTCGTCCTTACCCGTATACGACAATGATAGACAAATCAATGAGAGCATCCCTGAAGAATCAACACCCGATGCTGATCTGGTTTACCGGGTTGAGCGGCGCAGGGAAATCCACGATTGCAAACCTGCTGGAGCAGCGTTTGTATGACCAGGGGTATCACACATACCTGCTGGACGGTGATATTCTCCGAAATGGTCTCAACAACGATCTCGGCTTTGATCCCGACAGCAGGAAGGAAAATATCCGACGGGCTGGTGAAGTCGCCAGGCTTATGGTTGACGCGGGAATAATAGTGATCGCATCTTTCATCTCTCCGTTTGTGAAGGACCGCAAACTAGTAAGAAGCCTCTTTAAGGAAGGGGAATTCTGCGAGATCTATGTAAGTACGCCGCTTGAGGAGTGTATAAGGAGGGATCCCAAGGGCCTGTATGCAATGGCGTTGAGGGGTGAAATCTCAGACTTTACCGGGGTAAGCTCTCCATATGAACCGCCGCTCGAAGCTGAGATTACGATTGACGCGTCTAGATGCAGTGTACACGAGGCGGTGCGAAATATCCTTAACCATCTTGCTGAAGACTGATTCTTCGATCGGCATGCCTAATCCGATTTGCATCAGACTCCACACTCTGATAAAGAATCCGAATGCCTAACTTGAATAATATCAATGTGTTGGTCTCATGCCCGAACGATGGCGGATTAGTGCGGATTCATAATGGCGTTCCGGAGTACGTCGATAACGTCAGCACGACAGGTCTTTGTTTGTACGACGGCAAAGTATTCAGATGCATCCAGAACGCAATAGACACACCGTTGAAGATGATCGTTTACGGAAAAGACGAGACGGTGACGCTGGATTTTCCTGAGATACGCGACGTGCATGACATTCTTGGATACGACGGCAAGATCTTCCTGATATCTACCGGGTTGAATGAAATATTCGGAATCTCTGCCGAGACCTACGAAATTCTGGACCGATTCAAGTTCAGGGGGAAGGGAGACGCATGGCATCTCAACTGTCTCGAAGTACACGAGAACAGGCTGCTTGTTTCCGCTTTTGGAAGATTCAGGAGACACCGGGGATATAAAGGACGGACGAAGGGGGCCGGTATCTTATTTGATCTTCTTTCAGGCAAGACGCTCATCGGAGGATTTTCGCAGCCGCATTCTCCTAAAATGATTGATGGCAGTCTCTTTATTTGCGACTCAGAAGAGAAGACGGTCAACCGCGTCGAATTGAAAACTGGAGAGAGGGCCATCCTCGAGTTCGAAAATTACACCCGAGGAATTTCTTTTTCCGATGAACATATCTACGTAGGAGTGAGCAGTTCCAGGAATATTGCTCAGCAATCAAAGACCAGCAAAGTCATCGTACTGGACAGAAAATCTCTTGCACGCATAGGTGAGATTGAACTCCGGTTCAGCGAGATATATAGTATTTGCACCGTCCCTGAACGTCTTGAATTACGGCTGGGGTAACCCATCAGATTTTCCACGGACCATGCCAGATAAGACTCCTCTCCGGTATTGTCGCCCCGGCAGTCGATTCCTCGCGCCGCATGACCGCAATTCAAAAAGCCGTCCGCACTTTGTTCGTCGATCTTACAAACAGGAGTTGATGTGGCTGCATAAATAACTCCTGACAGCTCTCCATCGCGTGAAGACAGAATCGCGTTTGGAGCCGAAGTCGTCAACTTGTCTCTATAACAAAAGCCCCATCAACTCGCTGCTGACGGGGCTGAGTCGTTTGAGATGTTTCCGAAGCCGATTTGCTTCGACTTGTCGTAGAACCTCTGCTACTCTTCCTCGAACAACTTTGAATCAACCTCGATATTGTGCTTCACTTCTTTCACGGTCACGTCAGACATCTTCTTTCCGTTGGCACTCGCGGTAGTCTTGAACGGAATGCTCATGCCGTCGATTTCACGGTAGTCCGACCAGGCTTCTTCGACGCTAATGGGTCCCTGAGGTCCGGTGGACTGATAGGAAACTCCGGCGGGGAGATAAGTCTTTCCGTCAAGATAGAGGTGAAACGAGCCGTTTTTCCTGGTGACCAGGAGATCGAGCGCCGTGGCGCCGTTGAACGGCTTCTCACCGATGAATTGAATCTGGAGTTCGTCGGGTTTGGCGAAGAAATTGACCGGATCGCGGGATATGTTGTCCTGAATGATTTTTCTCGTCGATTCCTGCATGGGCATCCTGCCCTGTGGGCTGACCATCCATCCATTCTCGCCCGCAACAACCATCTTTATCTCTCCCATGGGAGTCGAAATACTCTGGTAAATGTGGTCCGGATAGACGATAGTTGCCTCGCCGCTCATTTGCATGTCGCCCGCCTCGGTCGATTGCAGCAGATCGAGCTTTATCCAGGTGTTCCTGATATTCATGAGCACATCCGCCCCTCCGATGGCCTCGGCTGCCTTGTCGAAAAGTTCCCTGCCTCTGGAGAGCGACTCGTCCGTTGTTTCGGGGGACGCTTCGGAGGGCGGCGATGGGATGGTTATGTCGATTACGTTTACATCACCGAGCGCCGGGAGTGGTTCTCCGAATTCATCCTTGTTGCCCACGACCAGGATTTGCAGCTTGTCGGGCTGTAGGTGGCTTTTCGCGGCACGCAGTACGTCTTCCTTCGTTACCTTCTCGACTCCTTCCCTCAGTTTGTCGATGAAGTCGAGTGGGTAGTTGTAGTATGCATATGTCATCATGCGTGTGACGATCTTGGACTTCGAATCGAAATTGAAGACAAACGAGTTTAGATAGCTGTCCTTGGCGAGGGCCAGTTCCTCATCGGTGACCGGTTCGGTGGCCATCCGCTTCACCTCGTTCAGCATCAGCCTTACAGCATACACCGTCGATTGTGATTTCGTTTGGGTACCGCAGCTGAATACGCCGGGGTGATCGTAATCGGCGCCGTAATTTCCCCACGGTGCGTAAGTAAGTCCTTCCTTCGAGCGAAGTACCTTGAACATTCTGTCCATGGAGAGAATCTGGTTCATGACGACGAGTGCCGGATAGTCGGGATCGTTCATCAGCCCGCCGATATGTCCCATCTGAATATTGCTCTGATTCACATCGGACTTCTGTATGAAGTTGACCGTGTATTTGTACTGGTAATCGACCTTCGGTGCCTCAGGATATTCGGTTTTGACGGAGGGCCAATTCTCAAAGGCGGCTTGTAGTTTCTTCTGCATATCCTTTGCGTTGAAGTCTCCCCATGCCGCAAAGACGATATTATTCGGATGGAAATACTTCTCGTAGAATGCAGCGATATCGTCTCTTGTGATGGCATCCACCGTCGCATACTCCGGGTATCTGGCGTACGGGTTCATTTTTCCGTAAATGAGGGAGTTGAATTCCCGGCTGGCGATGCTCCATATGTTGTCGTTGCGCCGCGATATCGAGGAGCGCATTTCGATCTTTGCCAGATCAATCTTGTCCTCATTGAACACAGGGTGCATCAGAATGTCCGACAGAACGGATATCCCTTTGTCCTGATCCTCTTTCAATATTGACAGATAAACGTAACCCAATCCCTCCTCGATGCCGGTTTCGACGGTACCACCCATTGTCTCCAGCATCTTGTCAATCTCGTCGCCGGTCATTGTCTCGGTTCCGCCGGTTCTCAGGACACTGCCGGTGATTGACGCGAGACCGGCTTTGTCGTCGGTCTCATATACAGACCCGACTTTCACCAGTGCCCGCAGGTCAATTGTCGGATATTGGTGGTCTTCCACCAGATAGATAGTCATCCCGTTTCTCAGGGTCACCTTCTGCACATTCGGCATCTCAACCTTATGAAGGGCTGGAAACGAGAAGTTATCCTTCGGCGCTTTCTGTGCAAATGATACGTTAGCAAGCATCAACGCCAGAAGAACGAAGACCGACAAGCAATGGAGGACCATAGAGTCTCTTTTCATCGCTTTTCCCTTTCAAGAAAGATTTTCAAAACTATTTTGATAGATCCAGGAGTTCTCACCAGCCTATTCGTTCTCAGTGATGAGTTCTCCGATTATTCGGTTCTTCTTGACAAGATATTTCTGAGCGACTTTCTGCACATCTGCAGCCGTAACAGCGTCGACGCTCTTGATAACATCGAAGGACTCTTCCCAATTGCCGAGAACGACGTCGTTGAAAGCCAGAGAGGCTGCCATTCTGCTGTTGCTTTTCATGCCATCGATGAGGTTTTTCTTCGTGGCCCGTTTGTACTTTGTAAGCTCATCGGACGTGATCGTCTCGGCTCCCATCCGGGCCAGCTCCTCTTCGATAGCCTGAATGCACTCCTCGTTGGTATGTCCCTTTGCCGGGACAGCAAAGACGGCGAGCAGGTTCGGGTATTTATTGTCGGGTAACCCGTTGAATGCTCCTACCTGTATGGCTATCTTCTTATCCTTGACGAGGTTTGTGTAAAGCCTTGACGAGCGCCCGATACCGACGATGTTTGCAAGCGCGTCCAATGCGCGGTCTTCGCTGCTCGTTACGCTCGGCCTGTGAAAGCCGAGTATGACAATGGGTTGTGACTGAGCCTCAACGTAGATGTGTTTCTCCCCCCACTGCTGTGGTTCTACAGTTCTCAACGGCTCTGGTTTCGGGCCGCTCGGGATCCGTCCGAAATACAAGTCTGCCATCTTGAACACCTGCTCAGGGTCTACATCGCCAACAATTGCCACTGTCAGGTTGCTCGGGCTATAGTACCTGTGGAAATAAGTCCTGACATCGTTCCTGGAAATGTTCTTGAGGTCAGACATGTGGCCGATAACGCTATGATGGTATGGATGGGCTTTGAAGGAGGCGGCAAGAAATTCTTCGATGAGCTTACCCACGGGTTGAGTCTCGAGTCCTAATCGCCGTTCCTCCATAATCACGCTTCGCTCCTGGAAAAACTCTCTGAAGACCGGATTCAGGAAGCGGTCGGATTCCATTGCCATCCAAAATTCCATGCGGTTTGACGGGAGGCTCACGATATACTGAGTGGCGTCGTTGCTTGTATATGCGTTGAGACCCCTGCCCCCTTTTTCCCGTGTGAGATCCCAGTATTCCTGTGTAACCACAAGCTTGCCGGCTGCGCCGTTCGTGCTGTCGAACTCGGCCTGAAGGTTTTTGATCTCGGCGCTGTCAGGATTGATCGCGCGTTCATCGCTGCTTAACATGTTGTAGAGAGAATCCATTTTGTCCAGTAGTTTTGACTCTTCGGCATAATCTTTTGTCCCGACAGTCTTCGTGCCCTTGAAAGCCATGTGTTCCATGATATGAGAGATGCCGGTTACGCCGTAGGACTCTTGCGCCGAACCCACATCGGCATAAGTGTGTAGCGACACCACGGGTGCGTCGTGGCGTTCCAGAACGATAAACTTCATGCCGTTGGGCAGAGTGTGCGTCTTGACCTGCTTCTTGACGGTGTCGAAAGTCTGGCCCCTGACCACTCCGCTGCATGCCGACAATATCAGCAGCAGCAACCATGCGGCAACACCAATGCTTCTTTTTCGCATGTCATGTTCTCCTATTTTTGTTTTTCCCGTTATCTACGGGACAGATATGCGTTAGCTAATGGTTGTCTTTTAGGTTTTGAGTGCAGCCCTTGTATCCCACAAGGATTAACATACAGTGAGCCACGGTAAATAGCAAGTAGGCATCGTTACAAGGGTGTATCGAAATTGAAGGAGCTGTGGCAGCGGCGCGTCCATGGAGTGGGGGAGATGGCTGTGTCGATTGCCCCGCTTACATGGTCACGGAAATCAACCCGGAGAGAATGGAATCAAGTCCCTATCCGTCAGGAAACCGCTGAATGGGCGTAAAGGAATTGGCTGCAACCGGGAGGGCGGGCAACCATGAGCACGCAATTCTTTAAGACAACGGTATTCAATGCGGCTGTCTAATCGCCAGTTTTGGCATATTCGCCTTACAAAGTAAAATAAAGGGATCATAAACTTAATAATATTACATTGTCCTTAGGCCTGTTGTCCGGGGGGCTTGCAAACGTTTGGGAATCGAATTACTTGTAAGAGTATAAATTTATTCCTGAAGGAGCAAGACTGAAATGGCCGGAAGTGCTGAATCGAATGAAAACCGAAATGCTCATGATTATCATGGTGGTATGATGAAGCAAGGTATGTATGATCCCGCATTCGAACACGATGCGTGTGGAATGGGTTTCGTGGCGGATGTAAAGGGAAGGAAGTCTCGCTCTATCATAGACAAGGGCCTGGACATACTTAAGAACCTCGAGCATCGTGGTGCGGTCGGTGCCGATCCTGAGACAGGTGACGGTTCGGGGATTCTGATCCAGATGCCGGACGAGTTTGTTCGCAAGGTTGCAGCCGAAAAGAAGATCAAACTGCCTGCAGAGGGAAAGTACGGGGTCGGCGTGATGTTTCTGCCGCAGGACCCGATCTTGAGGAAGGCGGCTGAGAACATCGTTGAGAAGATCGTAATCGACGAGAACCAGAAATTTCTGGGATGGAGAGACGTTCCGGTAGATCCGAATGTGCCTGGAAGAGGCGCAAGGGCGACCCAGCCTTTTATCCGTCAGTGCTTCATCGGTGCGAACAGGAACATTCAGTCCCGGGATGAGTTCGAGCGGAAACTTTACACAATAAGAAGGATCATTGATCACAGGGTACGCGCGGAGTTGGATTGTGACAGGAGCGAATATTACGTGCCCTCCTTTTCGAGCAAAGTCTTAATATACAAAGGAATGCTCCTTGCGCCGCAGCTGACCGAGTTTTATAAGGATCTCAGCGACAAGGATATGAAGTCTGCGATGACGATGCTTCATCTGCGCTTCTCGACCAACACGTTTCCGACCTGGGACCTCGCACACCCGTTCAGAATGATCGCACACAACGGCGAGATAAACACGCTTCGCGGCAACAAGAATTGGATGGCGGCCAGACAAGCCGTAATGGAATCGCCCTATTTCGGCAAGGACCTCAAAAGGATGCTGCCCATCATAATGGAAGGGCAGAGCGATTCGGCGACTTTTGATTCTGTGCTGGAGCTTCTCTTTATGAGCGGAAGAAGCCTCCCGCACGCGATGATGATGATGATTCCGGAGGCGTGGTCGAAAAATAATTTGATGGATCCTGATCGGAAGGCTTTCTACGAGTACCATGCAACTATGATGGAGCCGTGGGACGGCCCTGCGGCCGTAGTCTTCACCGACGGAGATATAATCGGGGCGACACTTGATCGGAATGGGTTACGTCCGGCCAGGTATGTCATTACCAAGGACGGATTGGTGGTCCTTACTTCGGAAGCGGGCACCTTCAGTGTCGACGCCGAGAACGTGGCGAAGAAGGGCAAACTTCAGCCGGGGCGCATGTTTATTCTCGATCTCAAGCAGGGACGTATCGTCGAAGACGAGGAAGTGAAGAAAGAGATCGTGACGAAGAGACCCTATCGGAAATGGGTCAATGACAATATGATAAAGATGTCTCACCTCCCCACGCCCGATCGGATTTACAATGCTGATTTTGAGACGCTTCATATGCGCCAGAGGATGTTCGGGTATACGAAAGAGGACATTTTCCAGGTAATGCTTCCAATGACGGTAAAGGGCGAAGAAGCCGTCGGATCCATGGGAACCGATGTTGCGTTGGCAGTTCTGTCGGAACGGCCACAAATGTTGTTCAGGTATTTCAAACAGTTGTTTGCTCAGGTAACGAATCCTCCCATCGACCCTATAAGGGAAGAACTGGTTATGGAGCTCACGACGTATGTGGGTCCCGAGCAAAACCTTCTTGCGGAGACCCCGCTGCATGCTCACCGACTCGAGCTGGAGCATCCGCTCCTTTCCAATTCACAGATGGAGAAAATCCGCAATATCGCAAAAGGTCACTTCAAATCGATTACGATCCCGCTGCTGTTTAACGCGAGCGTTCGGCATAACATGCGCGAACGGATGGACCAAATCTGCACGGAAGTCGTCGAAGCGGTCAAATCCGGTATTTCGCTCATAATTTTGTCAGACAAAGGGGTCGATAGGAACTTGGCGGCAATTCCGAGCCTTCTTGCCACGTCAGGAGTTCACCACGCTTTACTTAAGGCCGGATTGAGAACCAGGACCGGCATTATCGTAGAAAGCGGCGAGCCCAGGGAGGTCCATCACTTTGCTCTGCTCTGCGCTTACGGTGCCAACGCAATAAACCCTTACGTCGCCTACGAGACGATTGCCTACCTGATGGAGAAAGGCTTCCTGCCGGAAATTAAGGATTACAAGAGCGCAAAAAAGAATTTCGTTAAAGCCGTCAGTAAAGGTCTATTCAAAATATTCAGCAAGATGGGGATCAGTACCCTTCAGTCTTACTGCGGTGCCCAAATATTCGAGGCAGTCGGACTGGACAGTGAAATAGTAGAGAACTATTTCGAAGGAACCCCGACACGCATCGAGGGCTTAAGCCTCGAGATGCTTGAGCAAGAGACCATCAAGCGGCACGTCCATGCGCTAGATCCGCAAATCGATCAGAGCACTCTCGACGTCGGCGGAATATATCATTACAGAAGAGATGGCGAAACTCACTTGTGGAATCCCCTCACAATTTCCAAGCTTCAGCTTAGCACCAGCAGAGGCGACTACAAGACCTTCAAGGAGTATACCAACCTCATAAACAATCAGGTCAAGAAAAGGGTTACGCTGAGAAGCCTCTTTGAGCTCGATACTAACGGCAACAGAGTCCCGATTGAAGAAGTGGAACCGGCTAAAGAGATAGTCAAGAGATTTTCTACCGGTGCGATGAGCTTCGGGTCGATCTCCTGGGAGGCTCACACTTCTCTTGCTATCGCAATGAACAAGGCCGGAGGAAAGTCGAATACCGGTGAAGGGGGTGAGGACTCCAGACGCTTCACCCGGCTTCCGAATGGCGACAGCATGCGCTCAGCGATCAAACAGGTCGCCTCCGCTAGATTCGGGGTTACTGCCGACTATCTGGTGAACGCCGACGAGCTTCAGATCAAAATGGCGCAGGGCGCGAAGCCGGGTGAAGGGGGACAGCTTCCCGGCTTCAAGGTCGACAAGTTGATAGCAAAGATCAGGCACAGCATACCCGGGGTCACCCTGATAAGCCCGCCGCCGCATCACGATATTTATTCGATCGAGGATTTGAAACAGCTGATCTTCGATCTGAAGAACATCAATCCGAATGCCCGTGTCAGCGTGAAGCTGGTGTCCGAAGTTGGAGTAGGGACGATTGCCGCCGGCGTCGCGAAGGCCCACGCGGATCACATCCTGATAAGCGGGCATGATGGAGGAACAGGCGCGAGCCCGATATCGTCTATCCAGTATGCCGGGACACCATGGGAACTGGGATTGAGTGAAGCCCACCAGACTCTGGTTCTTAATGGACTCAGAGACCGGGTCTATCTTGCCACTGACGGCCAGTTGAAGACGGGGCGGGACGTAGTTATCGCCGCACTACTCGGTGCTGAGGAGTTCGGTTTTGCCACTGCCCCTCTCGTCACTCAAGGCTGTATTATGATGAGGAAGTGTCATCTGAATACGTGTCCGACAGGCGTTGCGACTCAAGATCCCGAATTGAGAAAGCGTTTCGCGGGCAAGCCGGAATACGTTATTAACTTCATGTTCTTCATTGCCGAAGAAGTCCGTGAACTGATGGCTGCATTGGGGTTCAGAACTTTTAACGAGATGATCGGGCAGACGGACAAGATCATCCCCGTCAGACTGAATGACCACTGGAAGGCAAGGGGTATCGATCTGACGAAACCCCTGTTCAAGCCGAAACCGCTGTACGAGACGAACCTATTCAGAACGCGCGGCCAGAATCATGGCCTGGAGAATCAGCTCGATCATGAATTCATCGAATTGGCGAAACCCGCGCTGGAGAACGGCACCCCCGTTGAGATAAAAATGAGGATCAGGAACATCAACAGGACAGCCGGCGCAATGCTGTCCGGCGAAATTGCGAAGAGGTACGGTGAAGATGGACTTCCCGATGGCACGATTAAGATCGAGCTGCGGGGAACAGCCGGACAAAGCTTCGGGGCATTCCTGAGCAAAGGGGTCGAGCTGAATCTGACAGGAGAGTCTAACGATTATACCGGTAAAGGACTTTCCGGCGGAAGATTGATTGTGAAGGTCCCGCCGGAGGTCACTTTCAATCCTACTGAAAACATCATAATTGGAAATACTTGTCTCTATGGTGCGACGAGCGGCGAAGCTTACGTCAACGGTGTATCCGGCGAAAGATTTGCAGTGCGCAATTCAGGAGCCTATGCTGTTATTGAAGGAGTAGGTGACCACGGGTGCGAGTACATGACGGGCGGGCGGGTCACTGTCCTGGGTAAAATAGGACGCAATTTTGCCGCGGGGATGTCGGGTGGAATAGCATATGTATGGGATCCTGCCAAAGAAGCGGAGAAATACATCAACCATGGTATGGTTACGGTTGAATATCTGATATATGATGAAGACATAGCCGAGTTACATGAAATGGTCAAGAAACATTATGAATATACCGGATCTGCGCGGGCTCAGTTCATTTTGGACAACTGGAGCACAGAGCGGGACAATTTCTGGAAGGTAATTCCGGAGGAATATATGAAGGCACTCTCCGCCCTGGCGAAAGAGAAGGAAGCGGTCACACCATCAGAAAAAGCGCCTGCAGAAACGGAGGCCGTCAATGGGTAAGCCGACCGGATTTATGGAGTATAACCGCGCGTCGTTGGAGCATGAGACTCCTGATTCCCGCGTTAAGCATTTCAAGGAGTTTGAGAAACGGTTTCACAGGGAGGACGCGGAGGTTCAAGCAGCACGATGTATGGACTGTGGTATTCCGTTTTGTCACGGCGATACCGGCTGTCCGGTCCAGAACTATATTCCCGAGTGGAACGATCTGATTTACAAAGGACACTGGAGAGAAGCGCTTGAGAATCTTCTATCGACGAACAACTTTCCGGAGTTTACCGGCAGACTCTGTCCCGCGCCTTGCGAGACGGCCTGTACCCTGGGGATAAACAAAGATCCCGTTACCATAAAATCAATTGAGCGCACCATCATCGACAAAGGCTGGGAGGAAGGCTGGGTAAGTACCCGCATGCCCTACGTCATGAGCGGGAAGAGAGTGGCAGTGGTCGGTTCCGGTCCATCGGGGCTGGCAGCTGCCCAGCAGCTCTGCAGAGCGGGACACCAGGTTACGGTCTTCGAGAAGAACGATCGCATCGGCGGACTGTTGAGATACGGCATTCCGGACTTCAAATTGGGAAAGCACGTCATCGACCGCAGGCTTGAACAGATGAGGGCCGAAGGCGTGGAATTCAAGACAGGAGTCAACGTAGGAGTCGACATCTCCGCGAGAAGACTTGTCGATGAGTATGACGCAGTCGTTCTCGCGGGAGGTTCCGAGAAGCCGAGGGATATCGCGATTCCCGGCAGAGAGCTCAAGGGTATTCATTTCGCCATGGAGTTTTTACCACAGCAGAATAAGGTGAACGCCGGCGATCATATCCCGAATCAGATAACGGCAGCAGGCAAGGATGTAGTAGTCCTCGGCGGCGGTGATACGGGATCAGATTGTGTCGGCACGTCGAACAGACAGGGAGCCAGGTCGGTAACACAGATCGAAGTACTTCCGATGCCGCCTAAGGAGCGGCCCGAAAACAGCCCATGGCCATACTGGCCGATGATCCTAAGGACCTCGTCGAGTCATGAGGAAGGCGTCATGAGGAAATGGAGCATCAACACTAAATCCTTCAAAGGGAATGAGAAGGGAGAAGTCGCGGCCCTTGTCTGCAGCCAGACAAAATTCGAGAACGGCAAGTTTGCAGACATTCCCGGAACTGAATTCGAATTGAAAGCGGAGCTGGTTCTCATCGCCGCCGGTTTCCTCCATCCGGTCCATGAAGGCCTCCTGAATGAGCTTAAAGAGGTCGGACTTGAGCTGGATATTAGGGGCAACGTCAAGGCGGAGTTTGGGGACGCGGAAAATGCGCACGCTACGAGCGTGAGCAAGGTCTTTACCTGCGGGGACATGCGGCGCGGCCAGTCTCTGGTTGTATGGGCAATCGCCGAGGGGAGGAAATGCGCGGCGGCAGTTCACAGCTACTTGACTCGGGAAGTTAACGTCGAGGAAACGCTCGTTTAACTCCGCCGCATCAAGAAGCCTCGACAGTGATTCGGTAATCTCGGGAGGGGTTCTTAGAAGCCTTCGGTCTGCGTAATGACATTTGGCTCCTGCACGCGGCTTAACTTTACGTCTTGTGCTCATTCTTCAGCAGTACACAATTCTATGCAGATAATCCCTGCTTCATTTAAGAAAATTGTGACTGATCATTTTATGTCTCGTGCATGCAGGCGGTCAGGCAATTTCCGCATTTTACAAATCCTGTCTTCAAATTTGCTTGCGGCGCATGACTTTGCTAAAATTAAAACGAGCCATGGCTGTTGGTTCCCAATCTCACGAGTGAAATGAGAAGAGCTTTCCTCATGGAGAGCCTGTTTGAAGAAGGCGAGATAGTGACTTTCTATTTCGATTACCCCTGCTCGGCAGCAAGAAGGAAATGGCAGCGGAATATTTTGCGCAGAGGAGAGAGATAGGAATATTCAACATTGGAGGGTCCGGAAAAGTGAAAGCCGATGACCAGGAGTTGGTTGTTGACCACAAAGATGCCGTCTACGTTGGGAGTGGCACGAGAGAAATAGTCATCTCCAGCACCGACCCGGCCAGGCCTGCGTATTTCTACTTTGTAAGTTATCCCGCTCATGCTTCATATCCCACAAGCCATAAAACACGGGAAGTGTTTTTCGCGCGACTAGGCAGTCAGAAGGAAGCGAACCTGAGAACCATAAAGTGGTTACCGTTGATGGCGGCTGGATGGGAAGGTGACTCAGGGGCTGGCAGTACCCAAGTCATACTTTCTCTGAAGAATTTCTTCTTTCCGGCAATAACGATTACGATGGTAGTTTCGTTTATCCCAAGATGTTGATAATTTCATTGTATCAAATCGGAGCATGACTATGGCAAAGTCTTATCTGGATAATACCTTCGGCTTAGACGGAAAAGTGTCCGTGGTGGTCGGCGGAAGTGGTGTGCTCGGCGGAAGCGTTGCTGAAGCGATGGCGAAAGCCGGCTCGAACGTAGTGATCATATACAATCATGGAAAAGAAGCGGCAGAAGAGCGAGTGAAACTCATCAGGAGTCTCGGCGTCGAGTGTAAATCCGTTCATGCCGACGCATGTGCCAAAGAAGACCTTGAGAAAGCGAAAGACGAAATCGTTTCGGAATTCGGCGGAACAGATGTTCTGATTAATGCTCCCGGAGTAAACTCGCCTACTCCCATCTTCGATATTAAGGAGGAAGAGTGGGACAGAATACTCAATGTAAATCTGAAAGGAATATTCCTTGCCTGTCAGGTATTCGGAAAGCATATGATCGAAAAGAAGTTAAAGGGGAGCATCATAAATTTCTCGTCCGTGTCATCTGAGATTCCGCTGTCGAGAGTGTTTACATATTCAATCTCGAAGTCCGGGGTGAACAACATGACGCGCTTCCTTTCGAGAGAGTGGGCGCCATTCGGAATTCGTGTGAACGCGATAATGCCCGGTTTCTTTCCCGCGGAACAGAACCGCAAGATACTCACTGAGGAACGGCGCAAGTCCATATTCAACCACACACCGATGGCACGGTACGGGGAGCCTGACGAGCTCAGCGGCGCAATGATCTGGCTCGCTTCAAACAATGCGTCTTCATTTGTGACCGGGGCTATTATCCCCGTTGACGGCGGATTTACATCAATGACAATTTAGTGCGACTTAGAAACCCACTGCCTATGGCAGTGGTAATGTCCGGTCGGCTTTGCCGGAGACTCCGTCCACATAGTCCGGAAATTGCGCTTACAGGCAGCCATCCAATGAATTGGACGGCTAGATGACGCACAAACCCCTTTCGGGTTTCGTGCTTTTGGAAGGCGTCGATTTCAATCGATGCCTCGCAGAAGCCACCGGCTTTGCCGGTGGTAGTTCACTGACGACCGGAAGGACAGGCGAAGGATGAGAATCGTTGTAGATCAGAAAATTCCCTTTGTCGAAGAGGCTTTCAGCCCATTCGGGGAGATTGTTAAGTATGACAGTCGCGCGATCGACGGAACAGCAGTGAGAGATGCCGACGCACTCCTTGTGAGATCTGAAACAAGAGTGAATGACAAACTCCTCGCGGGAAGCAGTGTGAAGTTTGTAGGCACGGCGACAATAGGTACCGACCATATTGATATTGACTTCCTGCGACGGAACGATATCGCCTTCGCAAGCGCACCCGGATGCAATTCTAACGCAGTTGTCCAGTATGTCTTCTCGGCTTTGTTCACGCTTGCGAAGAGAAACAACTTCATGTTGAAAGGAAAGACGCTCGGTGTCGTCGGAGTAGGCAATATCGGGAGCAAGATCGTTCGAGTCGCCGAGAAATTAGGAATGGAAGTACTTCAGAATGACCCACCGCTTTCCAGAGCGACTCGTGAATCTCGATTCTTGAGTCTCGATGATCTGATGGCAGCCAACTTCATCACGATCCATGTGCCATACACGAAGACCGGCAGTGATCCAACGTTCCATCTCTTCGACGAGGCGAGGATCTCGGCGATGAAGAAGGGGAGCACACTGATTAACACATCGAGGGGGGGTGTGGTGGACAACAAAGCTATGAAGGAAGCTCTGAGAAACGGGACAATTGGCGATGGCATTTTGGATGTCTGGGAAAATGAGCCGAACATCGATACAGAACTTCTCTCCATTTGCTCGATAGGGACACCGCACATTGCGGGCTATTCAATCAACGGAAAAGTCAACGCGACTAAGATGATCTATAGTGAATTCTGCGACTACTTCAACTTCCCTAAAGCCTGGGATCCAAGCAGCGCCGTCCCGATTCCGGAAAAACCCGAAATTTCGGTTGATAAGGACACATCTGATGAGGAATCTACCGTTTCTGAAGTAGTCACGCGGGTCTACAATATAGAGAATGATGACAGTACTCTGAGAAAGATTTCATCGATGCCTCAGGAGCAGATGGGAGCGTATTTCAAGGGGCTGAGAGGTAACTATCATTTCAGGGACGAGTTCTCCAATTTCACTATCGCTCTTCAATCTAAGAAGAAATATTTGATCGGGATTCTCGGAACATTCGGATTCAAAGTCCTTCATCCGGTGTAGGCAGGAGGTCATTGAAAAAGATGCGTGTGGTAACTAACATCTTGATTGAGAGGAGAAAGAAAGTTGGTTGAAGCGTCTTTAAGTACGAGGGAGTTAGGGCTGAAGTGGCATGAACTGTTTTCCCGATATGCCGAAGATCTTTATCCCGGACGATACACTGCGAACAAATGCCTCGAACTGGCAGAGCAGGCGGTTGAGATTCTCAGGCTGGCCGAAGAAAAAGAATCCACAATAGTTGCACACAACTACCTTTTCCCGGAATTTCACGAGATTGCGGAGAAAGTCGGCGATTCTCTCGGACTCAGTTTCTATGTCCAGAAGAAGAAGGCTCCGCGGGTAGATTTCGAGAGTGTGTTCTTCATGGGAGCCACGGCGAAGATTATAACGGGCAACGCGACGCGCGTCTTCGTGTCTGACTCGCCGGAAGTCCTCGGTTGTTCCCTGGTTTTCGGAATCGATTATGATTGGCTGGACAACTGGAAGCGTCGGAACCCGGACGGCGTCCTCGTAACGTACGTAAACAGCGATGCGTACACCAAGTCGATCAGCGATTTTATCGCGACATCCCGCAATACCGATAGGGTGATAGTCCACGCAGTAAAGATGTTTCCCGGAAGGAAAATTCTCGTACTTCCAGATAAATATCTTGGATACGTGATGAAAGCAAGGGCGCTTGAACAGTTGAGTAACGAGGGAATCAAAATCGACCCGGATTTGATTGAGGTTTACGAGCAGAAGAAGGGTCAATACTGGGCAGCTTGTCATGTACATCAACAGATTGGGCCCGATGCCGCCGACATTGCACTTCTGGAAAACGATGACGCGGAACTTATGATCCATCCTGAATGCGGATGTGCCTCGTCCTGCCTCTATAAGGTACAGAAGGGGGAGATCCCGCATTCGAAGGCATACTTCCTATCGACCGAGCAAATGATAGAGCGGGCGAAGATCTCGTCGGCGAAGAAATTTGTGGTTGCTACGGAGAAGGGTATGGTCTACCGCCTCCGCAAAGAGATGCCGCAGAAGGAATTTATACCCATATCTTCGAAAGCCGAATGCGGCTTCATGAAGGCGAATACCTTCGACAAACTGCTCGCTTCGCTTCGGGAGGACAAAGTCGAGATTGTCTATTGCGACGATTGCTGCGATCCAAGATCGCCGTACCAGGACGATAGAGTGGTACACATTCCACGAACCGCTGCCGAGGCGGCGATTAAAGGCATCTCCCGAATGCTGGCGATTGGATAATATACAAGTCTACATAGAATCTTCTTCCCACCTGATTATTCGAATAAATGGATTGAGAATGTTATGATAGAGACACAACGAACGACATGCGACGTTTTAATTATCGGGGCAGGGATAGCGGGGTTGACTGCGGCGATTCAGCTAGCGGACCGGGGCAAGAGAGTCGTTGTTATAAACCGCGCATTTGATCCCGACGAATCTAACACTCGTTACGCCCAGGGCGGCATCGTCTGGTGGGGCGAAGAAGACTCGTTTGAGCTGATAGAATCCGACATAAACGAAGCCGGCGACGAGATCGGAGGCACCGAGGCAATCCGAATCCTTGCCGAAGAGGGGCCGGGGCTTGTCGATTCATTCCTGATAAGGCGGCTCGCCATCCAGTTTGACAGGGATGCTGCGGGCAACCTGGATCGTACTCTCGAGGGAGGACATTCGAGGCGAAGAATAATTCACGTAGGCGACCAGACCGGCGCGGCAATACAGCAGGCTTTGAGCAGGGAGGCAAGAACACATCCGAACATTTCCATACTTGCGGGCCGCACCGCCGTGGACCTTATCAGCACGACCCATCATTCGCAAAAGCGTGGGTCAGTCTATGAGCAGACGCGGATATTGGGCGCGTATGTGCTTGATAGGCTGACGAGAAATGTTGGTACAATACTGGCCTCCTACACGATAGTCGCTACGGGCGGAGTCGGCGGACTGTTTGAGAGCACGACAAATCCCGAGGGAGCGCGCGGTGACGGCATTGCCATGGCGTCCCGTGCCGGCGCGCATGTCATAAATATGGAGTACGTGCAGTTTCATCCGACCGCGTTTCGCAAGGAAGGGTGCAATTCTTTTCTCATCTCTGAATCAGTTCGCGGCGAAGGTGCGGTTCTTGTCAACGACCGGGGTGAAAGATTCTTGTCACGTTATTGTCCCGGCGCGATGGAGCTTGCTCCCCGCGATGAAGTGACGAGAGGCATTTTCAGAGAAATGCAGCTTACCAAGGAGTTGAATGTCTGGTTGGATTGCAGTCCGATCATAGAGAAGGGTATCGACCTGCAGAAACGCTTTCCGAAGATCTTTGCTGACTGCATCTCATGCGGGGTCGATATGACAAAGGAACCGATTCCCGTGGCGCCTGCCGCGCATTATCTCTGCGGTGGAATCCGAGTTGACGGCTGGGGAAGGACTAATTTGCAGGGACTCTTCGCTATCGGAGAAGCATCCTGTACCGGACTTCATGGAGCAAACAGGCTTGCGTCCACCTCCCTGCTTGAAGGCCTTGTTTGGGGGATGAGATCTGCAGAAAACATCATCGGGACGTTCGAGCTGGAGAACTTCAGTGAGCGGCTCATACCGGACTGGGATGAAAGTTATGTTATCGAAGAAAATATTCCTCCTGACATTGTCGTCAATTACCTTGACGACTTGAAGAGAATCATGTGGGCAAACGTGGGCATCGTGAGGTCGGAAACGAGTCTTTCCAGGGCATGGAGACTGTTGTCTTCAATCGACATAGAGGTTGAAGAAATGTACCGACGTGCAAAATTGTCGGATGAACTCGTCGGCCTGAGAAATGGTGTCGAGGTCGCGCTCGAAATTACCGCTCATGCTCGCAGGAACAGAACCAGCAGAGGAGTGCACTTCAGAGAGGACTCGGTAAAGGCAAGCGGAGCTTCGGTGTAGAAATGGAGAGCAGCGAGGGATGATATTCAAGGACGTCTTGAAAGAAAGGATCCACCACGATCTGGGATTCGATTTCTTCACGAAAGAAGGCTCACCGGATGCCACATTCTCCGTACTCGTCAAGGAGAAGGCTGTCCTGTGCGGGATGATATTTGTGCCCACAATTGTGAAACTTGTTGACGAGGAATTCTTTCTTGAGCCGCTGGAGCCGGCAGCTAAGCCGAGGGTCCACGCGATCCGGCGTGACGGAGAGACGGTCGGCGCAGGGGAGGCTGTGGCGGAGATCTCGGGAAATGCGGAAGTCCTCCTGAAGGCGGAGAGAACGATATGCAATGTCATATCGGAGCTTTCCGGAATTGCGACGCATGTTAGAAATCAGCTGTCGGCTGTCGGCGGTCAGCATTCAGCATCCGGCGAGAGTGTGTTTCTTTTGGATACTCGCAAGGATGATCCCCTAATGAGATCCGAGCATAAATACGCCGTGCGGGTAGGCGGTGCGAGGAATCACCGCGCCGGTTTTTACGACGGTATCCTAATAAAGGACAATGACATTTCTGTATACGGTGGCATAAGGAAGGCGATTGACGTAAGGCTGGCCGATTCGAAGTTTCTGACGCGAATCGAGATAGAAATCGGAAAGCTGAGCGACCTGAGGTTGGCATTGGATGACGGACGCGTCGATGCCATTCTGCTTGACAATATGTCGCCGGGAATGCTTCGTGAGGCAGTCTCAATGATAACCAAGTCCGGGCGATCATATTTGGTGGAAGCTTCAGGGATCGGGGAATACGGTCTGAAAGAAATCTCGGAGACCGGGATCGGATTTATCTCGCTATCTTCGCTCATACGTAAGGCGTCGTACATCGACGTGTCGATGAAGGCGCTCAGTTAGGATCGTCCTTTTTCAAGCGATGATCTGCTAAGCCGACCAGCTGCTGATTACGTCTGCCAAATTTGTCTGACCCAGTTGAAGAGTCTCTTTAGCCTAACGTGGTGACAATCTCCATTGTCTGCGGTCTCGTTGGCCGGACCTGTGTAACCCCTCACTTATAGTTTCTCGCCAAGCCGCTCGCAAAGCGAACCGCTCGTCAACATTTCTTTGCGTTCTTGGCGCCTTTGCGAGAGAAATAAACCTTTCAGTGAGGCATTACCGACCTGTTGCTGCCAAGTCTTGATAACGAAGCGATTTTTCTGTAACATCATCTTGTTAGTCAGGCCTGCCAACTAACTCTGGAAAGCGAATGCAAAGGAATACGTTTCGAACCGGCATGAACCCGGGCAGCAGCAATATCATTACCGGAAATGCAAAAGTAGTTCGCAGTATAAATCGTGGGATGATCCTCAATATTATCCGCGAGATGCAGCCGATATCAAGGGTGAACATTGCAAGGCTGACCGGTCTGAACAAGAGCACCGTCTCCAGCATCATTTCGAAGCTGCTGGAAGAGGATTTGATAGTCGAACAGGTTAGTGAGGGGCAGTCCGTCGGTCGTAGTCCGCTGAACTTGTACCTGAAGCTCGGAAAGTCGTACGTCGGGTCCCTTAACATCGATTCCTCAGTGACGCGAACGGCGATAGCCGACATCGACGGAAGCATAAAGGGGACCTCGTCTATTGATACCGATCCTAAGGATCCCCGCGAGTTCGTGCGCAGGTGCGTGAACGAGCTGCGGTCGCTTTGCCAGAGCCTGAACATCCGGCATCTCGAGGGACTCGGCGTCAGCATTGGCGGCATCGTCGATTCGAAGAACCTTGTCGTCAACTTTGCTCCAAACCTGGGATGGGACGACTTCAATATCGGGGACGCAATTCGCGAAGCAATGCCCGAGTTGAAAAGCATATCAGTTGGAAACGATGCGAAGGCGTCCGCACTGGCGGAGTTGTGGTTCGGCAGCCATGAAGTGGACTTGAGTAACTTTGTCTTCCTGTCGATCGGGCCAGGCATCGGTTCCGGTATTGTCGTCCAAAACAGGCTGCTGGACGGGGAATACCAGGCTTCCGGCGAGTTTGGACACATGGTTATCTATGAAGGAGGAGAGCCTTGCACCTGCGGCAACAACGGCTGCTGGGAAGCATACGCTTCGGACAAGGCGACTGTCAACCGGTACATGAAGAGACAGCCTGGCGCGAGGAGTACGTCCAGCTTCTCGATACAGGACATCGTTGACCTGGCTAAGGAGGACGATCCTATTGCAGTAGAGATTCTAAAGCAGACGGGTTACTACCTTGGGCTCGGAATCTCCAATATCATAAAAGCCATTGACCCGCATGTGATTATCATTGGTGGGCGTATAACACAGGCGTGGGAACTGGTTTATCCTGAAATTATGACCGTCGTGACGAAGCGTGCATACTTCGGACGGAAGAAAAGCATCAAAATCCTGCCTACTTCTTTGAACGTTCTGCCTCGCTTATTGGGGGCTGCGACGCTTGCCATTCAAGAGATATTCAACGGATACAAAATAACGGACTGACCTTCTGGTGAAGTAATCGGTTGGAGAATTCCCTCCGGTCTTTTTCCTCGAATTCGAAACCTTACTTGAGCTGTGGACGTACAGATTAATTGGCGTGGACAACAGTAGAATTGCGAGCCTGGTTCTCGAAACCGTTCCTTTTTGTGTTCCGGATGTCGGGATCAGAAGAGAAGGCGGAAAAGTATTTGAGACTGGTTACCGACAATGGGACGCTGGCGAAGTATGAATGCGAGCCCGGGAGTGGTTATCGCTCCTCATGTTCCGCAGGGCGGAGCTATTGCCGCGAGTATTCTCCGCTCTCTTTTGCGCCGGTTGGAGTCGGGCCTGCATGGGATTTACCTTTCACGTGCTCCAGGTAGAGAACGCTGTTTATCAACCCGATGTGGCTGAATGCCTGTGGGAGGTTACCAAGCTGCTTCCCGGTTTCCGGATCAATCTCTTCTGAGAAAAGTCCGGTCCTGCCTGCGTATTTTACCACCTTGTTCAGTATCGCCTCCGCTTCCGAAATACGGTCGGAAAGGGCGAGTGCTTTGACAAGCCAGAATGAGCAAAGAAGGAAAGCCCCTTCTTTACCCGACAACCCATCTGCGCCGAGGTAACGGTAAACGAGTCCTGATTCTGTCGTGAGGTGCGCGCGAGTCGCATCTAGCGTTCCCTGCATTCTCGGGTCATCTATCGGGAGAAACTCCATGATGGGTATCATCAGGCTTGTCGCATCGAGCGTCTTGGAGCCGAAAGACTGCACGAAGCTCCCGAGATCTTTATCGTATCCCTTCTCAAGTATCGCTTCCTTTATTTCGTCTCGCACCTTCTTCCAATTGTCCAGCGGCGCCTTGTATTTCCTTTGCTGAGCAATCTTTATCCCGCGGTCAAGCGCCACCCAGCACATCAACTTCGAATAGACAAAATGACGCGGGCCGCCGCGCACTTCCCAGATTCCGGAGTCTGGAGTGTCCCACACTTCGCAGACGTAATCGACGATTCTCACGACGAACTCCAGCTCGCCGTCCGGTAATTCTTCGCCATATCTCTCTGTCTCGTAAATAGCGTTGATGAGCTCTCCGAATATGTCGAGCTGTCTCTGCTTTGCCGCGCCGTTGCCGATCCTGACGGGTTTAGAATGCTTGTAGCCTTCGAGATGCTCGAGCTCTATCTCCTGAAGGTCAGTCTCGCCGTGCATGCCGTACATGATCTGGATTTGTGAGGGGTCGGGGTTTTTCCTGCAAATGTCTACAAACCAGCGCAGATGTTTCCGTGCTTCATCGTAATGCCCGATGTTGTAGAGGGCCTGCACGGTGAACGACGCATCCCGGATCCAGTTGTACCTGTAATCCCAGTTCCGTCCGCCACCGATAGATTCCGGCAGGGAAGTGGTCGGCGCAGCGCAAATCGCGCCGGCTTTTTCGTGCGTGAGCAGTTTCAGAACGAGGCCGGAGCGAATGACGAGGTCCCGCCATGGACCCTCGAACAGAGTCGCGTCTGCTGCACCTTTATTAACCCAATCATTCCAGTACTTGAGCGTGGCATCCAGCTCTTTTGCGCATTCATCCGGTGTCTTCTGTATCTTCTCGGCATATTGGAGAACGAACCACAGTTCCTCTCCTTCTGTCATGTCCAAAACCGCGGTCGCCGTGGCGCCGCTGATTTCGAACTTCAACTTTGTTTGCAGAAAGAGTTCTCGTCTTGAGGATAGTGCTTCCAAGCCTCCTTCTACGGAGACCAGTTTTGTCTGATTCCGGGCGTAATTGAAGCGCGGTGAAAATTCGACATCGAAATTCACGATACCTTTGGTGCATACGAGTTTCCTGTAGACGACCTGGTGTCCTTGTTTGCCTGGAGCGCATTCCGATCTAAGCGGCATGAAGTCTGTAAGCACGGCGGTACCTTTATCGGTCTGGAACCTTGTCCGGAGGACATTCGTGTCGGCGACATATTGCTGCCTGGATTCGTAGCTGCCAGACGGGGTTATCGAAAAGCGTCCTCCTTTTTCGTGGTCGAGGATTGCCGTGAAGACGCCGGGCGATTCGATGTGCGGGAAGCAGCACCAGTCGATGGAGCCGTCGTCGCCTATCAAGGCACAGGTGTCGAGATTTCCGATGATTCCATATCTCTCAAGGTCTTTATAGTCTGACATTTGTCTCCTTCAAGCAGCGGGAATTTAAGCCGCATAGTTAAACGCTGTTTTGAAAATTAGCCGATGGGAAGTTTCCCGACAATCGTCATATCAAGAGTGTGTTTTTATTCTTCATTGAGTTTGAAAAAGGCTTCGCCGTCATCGAGCAGATTAATCCCCTTCGGGGATTCCATCAGAACAATCCCTGAGCCTATCGAGAATCACGTCCTGTAATGCTTGGTTTCCCAAATATCCGTTTCGGGAGAAGGGATTCACAAAGCAAGCTCATGAAATTAGATCCCATTGTGAGTAAACTGCTATCGGTTATCTTCCGGGCAATGGCGCTTCAGGTATACTCTCGGCGCCGTTCACTCCGACCGCCGTTATTCCGAATATGTAATTGTCTTTAGACATTCCTCTTCACCGGCAAGGCATATAAAAATGATGTTGGCGTCCGGCTTGAAATGTGTAGAGGTAAATGCGCGAGCGGCCTCTAGGACGAGGGAAACACCGCTGCCGTCGTCGGCGCCGGTGGCGTCGGACGTGTCATTCATTATATTGGTGCACATGGAGTCGTAGTGTCCGGAGACCACTATGTAACTGCCTTTCACTCCTTCCTTTCCCCGGAGCACTGCATGCACGTTCACGAGGACCGCCGGCTTCGGTATCAATGGGACGCTGCTGAGGACGAACCTGTCCTCATAGACTTTGAAGTCGGGATCATTCCTTGCGAAGGATTCGAACCTGGACCGGAGCCATCTTCGGGCGGCGCCGATGCCTCTGGTATTGCTTGTCGTATCGGACAGAGTGTGCCTCGTGCCGAATCCGGCGAGCGTATAGTCGTCGGATCTGAGCGAATCGGGAGAGATTATCTTGAGCATCTCCTCGACCTTCGAGTCGGCACAACCTGGCCGGCGACGAGCGATGCGGTGAGGATTGTATATGCGATTACTTTGTAGAAGAGGTGCACGTAGAAACTCCTTGCCTTCGATTCAATGTAAAGCTTCCACCGCGATGTCTGCAACAGTTTTGTTGCATTTATAGGCATATGTGCCTACATTGCAACTCGTTAACATAAACTATGAGGTCTGTGGGATGAACCTTTTCCGTACGAAGAAACTCAGCGACATCATAGCGGATAGTGAAAAGCCCGAATACAAACTCAAGCGCAGCCTGAATGCGTTCGACCTGACGACACTCGGTGTCGGTGCAATCATCGGGGCGGGCATCTTCGCAATGACAGGCACAGCCGCTGCAGGCAGCTCAAACTATGCCGGTGCCGGTCCCGCTCTTGTCATCTCCTTCATACTTACAGGGATCGCCTGCGGTTTCGCAGCGCTCTGTTATGCCGAGATAGCATCCATGATACCGATCGCCGGAAGCGCTTACACCTATTCTTACGCTTCGCTCGGCGAGCTGGTCGCCTGGATAATCGGCTGGGATCTCATACTCGAGTACGCGGTCGGTAACATAGCCGTTGCCATAAGCTGGGCCGGCTACTTCCAGGAACTGCTCCGCGGATTCGGCATAAACATTCCATGGTATCTTGTTACGGACTACCGTACCACTTTAGCCACGCCCGGGCTGATCGACAAGGCCCCGCACCTGTTCGGGGTGCCGATTGTCTTTAATCTGTTCGCGGTCCTCATCGTCGCGTTGATAACTTACATACTTGTAATAGGAATCAAAGAAAGCGCACGATTCAATTCCATAATGGTAGTAATTAAACTCGCGATCCTTCTCTTTTTCATCGGAATCGGCATATTCTTCATCAAACCTGCTAACTGGACCCCGTTTGCCCCGAACGGCTGGAAGGGAATACAGACCGGCGCAGCCATTGTCTTTTTCGCCTATATAGGATTCGACGCGGTTTCTACGGCGGCGGAGGAGACCAAGAACCCTTCGAAGACATTACCGATCGGTATGATTGCATCACTGGCGATTTCGACCGTCCTTTATATAGCCGTCGCGCTTGTCCTGACCGGGCTCGTTCCCTACACTAAGCTTGCAACGGCCGAACCGCTGTCATTGGCCTTCCACATAATCCATCTCGATTGGGCCGCCGGCATAGTGGCTTTCGGCGCGGTAATCGCGACGACCGCCGTCCTTCTTGTGTTCCAGCTTGGCCAGCCCAGGATTCTCTTCTCTATGTCGCGCGACGGACTTCTTCCTCCGAGTTTTTCGAAAGTTCATCCTAAATACCGGACACCGTATGTTCCGACCATTCTCACCGGTCTCTTCGTCGCTTTCTTTGCTGCCATCGCCAATATCAGCGAAGCTGCGGAGCTCACAAACATCGGCACCCTCTTCGCTTTCGTACTCGTCTGCATCGGCGTCCTCGTGCTTCGAGTCAAGGAACCCGATGCCAAGAGAGGATTCAGGACCCCGCTGGTGCCGTTCGTGCCGATAATGGGGATACTGTTCTGTATCTACCTTATGATGGGTCTGCCGGAGATCACGTGGCTGCGTTTCGTGATCTGGCTGGCGATAGGGCTGGTCATCTATTTTATGTACGGAAGGTGGCACAGCAAGCTGCGAACCGAACCTGCCATACAGGAAGGAGCTGCAAAATGAGAAAGCGTTTCTTCATTTCTGTCGCATTGTTAATAGCATCGGTTCTGGCTGTAGCACTGCCTAAAAGCGGGAGTGCACAGGAGCGATCCGGCAAGTACACGATTGTGATTCATGGCGGTGCCGGGACGATAAGCGAATCAATGCCGGAGGCCGTGAAAACTCAGTACTATGCCGCGTTGAAGCATGCACTCACTATCGGGAGAGATGTACTGGCGAACGGCGGCACCAGCATGGAAGCTGTGGAGAAGGTAATCAGATATTTCGAGACTGATCCGAAATTCAATGCCGGGATAGGAGCCGTCTTTACTTCAGCCGGGCGTCATGAACTGGACGCCGCAATAATGAACGGCGCGACTCTCCAATGCGGCGCGGTCGCGGGCGTGGAACATGTCGCGCACCCGATCACTCTCGCGAAGTTAGTCATGGAAAAGACACCTCATATTCTCCTCGCGTACCAGGGTGCCGACGCCTTCGCCGTCAAAATGGGAATGAAGCCTGTGCCGAACAGCTACTTCAACACGCCCGAAAGAAAGACCGAGCTGGAAAAGTGGATGAAACGCCTTAAGGACCACGATCATGGAACGGTAGGCTGTGTGTGCCTCGACGAGTACGGGAATCTTGCCGCGGGGACTTCGACGGGCGGCTTGACGGGGAAGATGCCGGGCAGAATCGGAGATTCGCCGCTGGTCGGCGACGGCACTTACGCCAACAACAAGACTTGTGCGGTCTCGGGGACGGGTATCGGCGAAGAGTATATGAGGAATGCCGTCGGGTTCAACATCAATGCTTTGATGGCATACAAGGGAATGTCGTTGAAGGACGCGGTGCATTATATCATCCATGATGTCCTCAAGCCGGGCGACGGCGGAGTCATCGCGGTCGACAGGCACGGTAACTACGCGATGGACTTCAACACGACCGGCATGTTCCGCGGAGTCGCGACCTCGACGGGGACATTCGAAGTGAAGATTTGGAAATAGTCCGACAGGGATAGCGGCAGGTACCCATATTTGGACCCGGGCGCCTTCGCAAGGTTGCTTTGGCCAAACCGCAGAGACCTTGCGGGGGCACAGGAGAGATTCGGCTTCACCCTGTCCCTCTCCTGTTGCACGGGAAGAAGGCATCGGAAAGGAGAGGGGACGTAAATTGGGAATGATTGCCGAAGAACTGGTAACTCTCAAATGGCTCGATGCACCAATTCCTACAGATAAAAGCATCTACGATGACGATATTTCCGTGTCGCCCGACTTCCTCTACACGCTTACCAAAAATGCTTGCGAATACATGCTTAAGAACAAAATTAGCCCCTTTCATGAGCAAACCCGATAAGCATGATCATTAATTGAAAGGACAACACATGAGAACCTTAGTATCTGTGGGAAGAGTTGCGCTACCTCTCATAGCTTTCATGGTTACCTGTTCGTCCTGTAGTAAAGGAGGAGTAACTCAACCCACTTTCCAAAGTGCATATGAGCAATGGCGGTCCCATAATCTCCATGATTACACCATAGACCAGAAGCTCACGTGCTTCTGCCCATATAGTGGCCAACTTGTTCAGGTCACGGTGCGAGCCGACACTGTTGCGAGTGTGACGAGAATCTCGGACGGCAACCTACTGCCACGTTCAATCTACGTTACGGTGGATTCTCTTTTTGGGATAATTCGGAATTCCATGAACGACTCCCTTGACATTCGCTATAATGCTGAGTATGGATATCCTGAATACCTTGACGTCAACCCTCAACTTCATCCAGTTGACGGAGGCTTTCTCTTCGAAACCTCAGATCTGAGTGTTCCGTGACGCACAAACGGCGGCTTACAACCGCAAAAAAGATGCTCGATTATTGTATATGATGGAACTCGCTTCATGCCGTTTGGTAACATAATAGGAGGAGACTTAGAATGAACAGATATGATACCAAACGGCACGACTTTGTTCCACCATACTACTTGTGCAATGGCGCGGGCGTTGCCATACAATCATTGTAAGTGTAAATTAACTCATGGCAAAGGCTGTTTATGTTGATAATTCGGTGATTGGCGGCTACTACGACACGGAGTTTGCAGTCTACTCACGGCGTTTGTTCCACGAATTTCGCCTTGGTCTTTACAATCCGGTCGTCTCAACAATAACTGAGACTGAGATCAGCGAGGCTCCTGAACGAGTCAGGGGTGTTTACACTGAATTGAAGGAGATGGCGGAAATAATCGAGCCGACTGAGGAAGCCATTGAGCTTGCTGACTGATACTTAGTAGAAGGTGGTCTCACAAAGAGGATGAGAACCGACTGCTTACACGTTGCCACTGCTACCATACATCGCATTCCATTGCTTACCAGTTGGAATTTTCGTGATATTGTCAACGTAAACAAGATAGTCGTTTTTCATTCTGTGAACATAAAGTTGGGCCACCTGTTGGTGGAAATAAGAAGTCCAAGGGAGTTATTGCATGAAGAAGACATTTGATGCCGTTGAGTTCCAGAGGAAGCGTCGAGCTGAGTTGTCTCGGAAGTTTGAGAAGATGACGCCGAAGGAAATAATTGAATACTTGAAAAAGCACTCAGTTCAGTCTCGGAAGGTGCCGAAGGGTGCGCGCCACAGCGCATAACAGGCGCCTATAGAAGACGCTCGTCATTTGTATATATGGAGTTTGCTTCATCCCGACTGCGATGCATCGCAGTCGGGACGACTTCTTCCTGCTAATCCTTTTGCGTCATCTGCGCCCAGGAATGAGGAACTATCCGTGGTGGCTACGACAGCATTTCTGCAAGATTCTTTCTTGAGGCGCCGAGTGCCAGCAGCGAGCGAACCAAGAGGTCCAGAGAGACTGACGGGTCACCGGATTCCATTTTTGCGATCCTTGACTGACTTGACTTCAACAGGCGCGCGAGTTGTTGCTGTGTCATGTTCTTCTCGCGTCTGTAGTCCTGAAGATACTTGCTCAGTGTCAATTTCAGATCTACATACGTGGCTTCTTCGCTTGAAAGATCTAAGAACTCGCGCACATTACCGACCTTCCATCCCCTTGCCTCAATTCGCTTCTTCTTATTCTTGTTCATCTGTGTCCTCCTGGATTATTCTTCGTACAGCCGAATTCTTCGTTTACAGTTGTCTATCACAGCTTTGGGCGTCTTTTGAGTCTTCTTCTCGAACACATCGAGGATCACAATGGTATCGGGGTAAATTCGGTAAACAATCCGCCACGTTGTATTCTGATCATCGATCCGAAGTTCATGGCATCCTGAACCTATTGAAGGCATTGGGCGCGAATGCGGCAAAGCCAGATTCCGTCCCAGTTGCAAAAGACGCAGTAGGTAACCGGCTTCGATTCTCGCGGCCCTCGTATATTGGCGCGCGTCTTCACTTCGCCGTGCAACCAGACGAGAGGCTTCTCCGCAGGACCGTCGCTCTTGCTCATCAATTTAAAGATATGTCATTTCTGACATAGAGTCAATTGCGGCTCGACGGCTCAAACGAACGCATTCATACTCACCCTGGCGATCGTATTTGTGAGCCCCGTGTCACTTTATTTCCAGGATATGTGCCCGCTCAGGCAACTCACTTCTGACCATGCAAGGAAAGTATCCACATCCATCGAGATTCTCCCGAGCGGGTCACGTCTGAGATAGAACGAATGGTAATCTCAGTACGCCTGGATTCGAAATAATTGCGAGTCCTAGCAAAGCAAAAGTTGTCTATCAGGAGGGGATCTGGCGCTCCAAAGTTGCAGATAACGTGTTGAGACGAAGTAAGGCTGCATGAGAAACTGTTCGATCCGGCAATTCTGACAATAGGCAGCGGGACGGTCGCCTTAACATGGGTGTACCGCCGTTATTGCAAAATCTCCCCTTCAAATTTATATTGAATTAATGGATTACGAGGTAAGAGGAGCGCTTTCCGTCAGTGGTACTTTTGAGGTCCCTGGTGACAAGTCAATCTCTCACAGAGCATTGCTTTTCTCATCACTTGCGAACGGCAAATCGGAAATCAAAGGCCTTTCCACCGGTGCTGACGTGAAGAGTACGATGAGCTGTTTGAAACAGCTGGGCGTGAAAATAGAGCAGATCGATGGAATTGTGACGGTCTGCGGCGAAGGAAAGTCCGCTTATTCGAAGCCGGATTCGATTCTCGATGCAGGGAACAGTGGAACTACGATGCGTCTTTTGACCGGCATCCTTGCCGGACAGGGATTTGAGACGACAATTACCGGAGACGAGACACTTCGCAGAAGGCCGATGCAGAGGATCGTCGGGCCGCTGACTGAAATGGGTGCTGAGATTGTCGGGTCCGACAAGATGACCGCTCCCCTGAGAATTTTCCCTTCCCATAGGCTGCACGGAATAAGGTATGAGCTTCCGCTTCCCAGCGCGCAGGTCAAGTCGTCGGTTTTGCTCGCGGGCATGTTTGCCCAGGGAGAGACGATTGTAGTTGAGCCTGTGGAATCGCGCGATCATACCGAGCGAATGCTGAAGTTGAAGAAGGTCAAGGGTCCATCCGGGTTCGAGACGAAGATATCGTCTGATTACGAAGTGAGGCCGGCGGAATATGATGTGGCCGGAGACATTTCGTCGGCAGCATTCTTCCTTGCCGCCGGAGCAATTCTTCCCAATTCATGTGTGACCGCATGCGGAGTTACACTTAATCCGACGCGGACCGGTTTTCTGGACGTCCTTAAATCGATGGGCGCAAAGGTCAAAATTGAAAATGTCCATGAAGCCGCAGGTGAGCCGATCGGCGACGTAACCGTTTCACATTCGGATCTCAAAGGAGTCGAGATAGGCGGCGAAATGATACCCAGGCTCATCGACGAGCTTCCGATCATTGGCGTGATGGCGGCTTTCGCGAAAGGGGAGACGGTTATTCGTGATGCTCACGATCTCAGGAGGAAGGAATCCGACAGGATCGTGGCGGTTGTCGACAACCTCGATGCAATGGGAGCCGAGGTTCAGGAACTGGACGACGGCTTCGCGGTGAACGGGACGGGAAGTTTGTCGGGAGCTGAGATAGACTCTTACAAGGATCATCGGATTGCAATGGCATTTACGATAGCGGGATTGGCGGCTCAGGGAAAGACCTTGATTAAGAATGCCGAATGGGCCGAGATTTCTTTTCCTGAATTTTATGAAATCACACAGAGACTTGTCTTGAGGAGTTGAAGATGGCAGGCGTCAGACTCAGCAACATATCGAAAGTTTACGAAGGCGGCGTGACGGCAGTGAAGGATGTAAACCTGGATGTCGCCGACAGAGAGTTTGTGGTGCTTGTTGGGCCTTCAGGCTGTGGCAAGACATCCACTCTAAGGATGATCGCCGGACTTGAAGAGATTTCAAAAGGGGAACTGTACATCGACAATCAGCTCGTGAACGACGTAGCTCCGAAGGACCGTGACATTGCGATGGTCTTTCAGAATTATGCGCTTTACCCTCATATGACCGTATATGAAAACATGGCATTCGGCTTGAGGCTCAGGAAATTCACAAAATCCGAGATTGAGACCAGGGTGAAAGAGGCGGCCCAGATACTGGGGATCTCAGATTACCTCGACAGGAAGCCGAAGGCGTTATCGGGAGGGCAGCGTCAGCGGGTCGCGTTAGGCCGGGCGATAGTCAGAAAGCCGAAGGTCTTCTTGTTCGACGAACCGCTTTCCAATCTAGACGCTAAGATGCGCGTTCAGATGCGCGCGGAAATCTCCAAGCTTCACCAGAGACTCGGCGCCACTATGATCTACGTGACACACGATCAGGTCGAAGGAATGACAATGGGAGACAGGATCGTTGTCATGAAAGACGGCGTCGTGCAACAGATCGACACGCCGCTTAACCTGTACAACAATCCCGTAAACAAATTTGTCGCAGGCTTCATCGGGAGCCCGGCAATGAACTTTTTTGAAGGTCGTATTCAGAAGGATGAAAGAATCTATTTCATCGGAAACAACGGCGGCCCGAAACTAGAGATCTCAAAATCTCTTGCACCCAAACTGGAACCGTTTCTGGCGAAGGAAATAGTGATGGGCGTCAGGCCGGAGCACATCCTCATACAGGAATTCCATAGGGGAGACCTCGACGCTACTGCCACGCTCAAGGTGGATATTTCAGAGCCGATGGGCAACGAGGTTTACCTCTATTTCGCGTCCCCGGGGGGCCAGATTATCGCCCGCGTCACAACCCCGGTCGACCCGAAGCCGGGATCGGAATTGAAAATGTATTTTGACACTTCGCGGGCGCATTTCTTCAGCAAGGAAACCGAATACTCTTTACAACTCGACTAATTATGGAAATCCCTTTTACAGAACTGCCCGAACAATCAAAGCTTTACACAGATTATATTTACGACTTCGAGAAAGTCAGGAAATATTATAGCGTCGATTTCTCGAACGATGAAGAACTGCGAAATCACTTCGCACGGGTCCTCACGAGTTTCAATCCGAAAAGACAGAGGACCGTCGAGATACTGCGAAAGCAGAATATCAGGCTGAACAGTTCTCCTGCTTTTGAAGAAGCACTCGAACTTCTTAGCCGGGATAATGCCGTCTGCATAGTGACAGGTCAGCAGGTCGGCCTGTTCTGCGGCCCGCTCTACTCGCTTTTCAAGACCATAAGTGCCGTTAAGCTGTCCGCTGAATTGAAAGAGCGGTTTCCTGAATTTGAATTTGTCCCGGTATTCTGGCTTGAGGGGGACGACCATGACCTGGAGGAATCAAATCATATTCACCTGCTGAACGGCGCCTCGGAAGTGGTCCGGGTCGAAGCGATATTCACGAACGGTGAAAACGAGAATCTGCATCCGCTGAGCGAGATAAAATTCGACGCGTCGATTGAGCAGGTGTTTCAACAGATAGATGCTCTTCTGCCTGCGACCGATTTCAAGCAGGGGCTTATGCAGATACTGACTGAGTCGTACAAGGAGGGCGAGACATACTCGACGGCTTTCGCGCGGACCCTCACGAGGATTCTCGGAAAGACCACGATCCTCTTGATCGATCCGTACGACGTGGAAGTAAAGAATTTCCTCAAGCCGGTGTTCGAGAAGGAGTTCAATTCCTACCCGAGGGCAAGCGAAGAGGTAATTAAGCAGAGCGCGGAACTTGAAGAGGAATATCACGTCCAGGTAAAACCGCGGGTCATTAATCTGTTTTATATTGAAGAGGGACTCCGACGGGGACTTGAGCCGGTGGGAGCCGGATTTCTTCTCCGGGGTACGAAGCGGAAGTTGATGCCTGAACAAATCAGGACGATGCTCGAGACCAGACCGGAGGCATTCAGTCCGAATGTCGTCCTCAGGCCGGTCTGTCAGGACTACATCCTTCCGACCGGCGGTTACGTGGCCGGGCCAGGCGAGCTCGCCTATTTTGCGCAGCTCAAGGGCGTTTACCAACATTTCGGAGTCGAGATGCCCGCGCTTTTCCCACGGGGAAGCGCTACAATCCTTGAACACCGAGTCGCCAAGTTGATGGAGAAGTACCATCTGTCCATACAGGACGCCTTCCTGGATTTCGAAGCGGTGATGAAGAAAGCGCTTGCTGCTGTCAGCCCCGAGAATATACCCGGAGAATTTGAAAGGGCAGGAGAAGATATCAAGAAGATTATAGAGGGTTTGCGGCCCCTGATAGTTAGGGTCGATCCTACGGTCGAGGGGACGATGGACGCGACGATTTCCAGGATGCTTCATCACCTCGAGCACCTGCAGGAGAAAACCACCACGGCATACCGTCGCAAAAATGAACAGGTCCTGCAGCAGACAAAGAAGTTTCAACAATCGATCTTTCCTAATCGCGATTTGCAGGAGAGGGTCCTGAACTTCACTTATTTCTACAACAAATACGGCGAGGACTTCATCGAATTCCTCTTCCGTGAACTGCCGGGTTATGCAAAGACACACAAAGTCTTGACTATCTAATATGATTCGTGAAACCATTGCAAGGCTGGTGGCGGGCGAAAGCATTTCCCGCGATGATGCCTATAGAACGATGCTGGAAATCATGAACGGCGAGGCGACCGAGTCTCAAATTGCCGGCTTCCTCGTCGCACTCAGGATGAAAGGCGAGACCGTCGATGAGATCGTGGGCAGCGCCCTTGCGATGCGTGAAAAGGCCGAAAAACTGCGTGTCAATAAGGAAATTGTTCTCGATACTTGCGGGACAGGCGGCGATAACGCCGGAACCTTCAATATTTCGACAGCAGCCGCCATTGTTGCCTCTGCTGCGGGAGCAGTCGTAGCTAAGCACGGGAGCAGGGCCGTGTCAAGTAAATCGGGAAGTGCCGATGTCTTGAAGGCAATTGGACTGAACCTTGACGGACTTGATATCCCGAAGGTGGAGCGGGCGCTTAACGAAATTGGACTGGCGTTCCTGTTTGCCCCCTTGCACCATAAATCTATGAGGTTTGCCGCGCCCGTCAGACGGGACCTCGGGGTCAGAACCCTTTTCAATTTGCTGGGCCCGTTAACGAATCCAGCAGGCGCCAACAGGCAATTGATCGGTGTTTACAGCAAGGATCTCGTGCGGCCAATCGCGGAGGTGCTTAGGGATTTGGGTAGTCAGGCCGCGATGGTCGTCAACGGCGACCCTACAATGGATGAGATTTCTCTCTGCGGCGTGACTCACGTCGCTGAACTGAAACTCGGCAGGATAGAGATCTACGAAGTCACGCCCGAGCAATTCGGATTCAAGCGGACTAATCTGAGCGATCTTGTGGTGAGAAACATTGATGAGTCGGTGGAAGCTTTTATGATGGCGATTAGGGGGAGGCAATCGTCCTTCTATGACGCCGTGCTGTTAAACGCCGGGGCGGCAATCTACGTCGCGGGCATCGAGCGCGATATCAATGCTGGCATTAAGTGCGCACGAGATGTGATAAAAAAAGGCCTGGCTGAAAGCAAGCTTCACTCCCTCATAGAGATAACAGGGTTATGATTTGGAGCTTTTTCCTCTCCGTAGTGCTCCTTGTCATAGCAACACTCGGATGGGGACTCGTTTTTTCACCTGATGCTGCAAGGCGGAGTAGACCCTATGTCTTTTCTTCGTTGGCTTTTGCTTCTGCAACTTCAATCGTTGCTGCAATTTTCTTCGGCGAAGGGCTGACAAGTGCGGGAGGCGTATTCACGCTGCCCGTTTCCTCGGTCGTCTTTGCCGCTGTCTTCGGGATAGCCATGATAGGCGGTTTCGGGCTCAGCGTCTATTCCGGAACGTCGGGCCTCTTTTCTTATGCGTCGAAGTTCATGAAGAGCGAAGAATGGAACGAAAGGGACGACCGGGCGGATTTCATTGAAGACATACTTGACAGATCTGTGGAATCAGGGAAGATAGACTCCCTTGAGAGGGAGCTGATCGAAGGTATACTGAAGTTTAACGATAAGATTGTTCGCGAAGTTATGATACCGCGCGGCGACATAGTTGCACTTAACATCGATGAAGAACCGCGGCGCGTGTTGAGAAAGGTGATCGAGGAAGGATATTCAAGAATGCCTGTCTACCGCGAATCGATAGACAACGTCGTCGGAATAATCTATGCCAAGGATTTGTTGACTATGGTGGAAGACGGCGCGGCAATCGTTTTGCAGGATCTCTTACGGGCTCCGTATTACGTCCCGGAATCTAAGAAAATCAGTCAACTGTTGCGCGAGATGCAGTTGAACAAGATACATCTTGCGGTCGTTGTAGATGAATTCGGCGGGACGGAAGGGATTGTAACATTGGAGGACGTGCTCGAAGAAATCGTGGGCGAGATCCAGGACGAGTATGATGAGTCACTCTCCGAATTGGTCAGAGACGATAATGGGGACGTCCATTTCTCCGGCTCCATGACGGTGGAAAGATTCAACGAGCTTCTGGATGCCGATATTCCGAGGGAGGACGATTACGACACGATGGCGGGATTCGTCCAGAAGCTTGCCGGCAAGCTTCCGCAGAAGAATGAAGTTTACAACTATGAAGAAATGTATTTTTACGTAGAGGAGGTTGCGAGGCACAGGATCAAGAGGCTGAGGGTCAGCTATAAAGAACATCCGTCGTTGCCTGAGGGTTTTGCATCGGAAGCGCCAACAAGTGAACGCCCTCATGAGGCAACCGCAGAACAAGAAGTTGCAGCGGAGAATGTTACTGCAGCCGGCTCGGAAAAGGATGAAAAAGGGAAATTGAAACGCAATTTAAACGTGAAGCAGGTCAAGAGGGGAAAGCGTCAGCCCAAGAGCGGGCCGCGGCCATCCAAGGTCGGTGCTCCTCGCCGGAAATCATCGGACGACAATGGAGTCGGCATATCGAGAAAGGCGGAGAACAAGAAACATTGAATTTCCTGGAAAAAATAATCAGTCTGAAAAAGGCAGCCGTCGACGAAGCGAAAACGGTTCTTACGCCCAGCGAACTCAGCAGTCTGGTGGCGGACGTCAGGCCAAAGAACGATTTCAAGGAGGCAATCACGCGGAGCCGTGATGGTCGCGTGAAAGTGATCGCCGAAATAAAACGGTCGTCGCCTTCGAAGGGGGTAATTGCGGAAAGTATCGATCCCGTGTCCGTTGCAAAGGATTACGTGCTGGGTAAAGCTTCGGCTGTGTCCGTCCTTACGGAGACTTCCTTTTTTAATGGTTCCATAAGAGACTTTCAGATTGTTCGCGAAGCGGTCCCTGGTATGCCGCTCCTGAGGAAGGACTTCATTATCGATGAATATCAAATCTACGAATCGCTGCTTATAGGCGCGGACGCAATACTTCTCATAGTGGCAATCCTTGACCGGGAAAGGATAAAGAGATTCCTCTCTGTTGCCAGGGAACGCGGCCTTAACGCTTTGGTGGAAGTGCATCGTGAGGAAGAACTAGAAGTCGCTCTTTCAAGTGGAGCCGACATCGTCGGAGTAAACAATCGGGATCTTGCCAGTTTTGAAGTCTCGCCGGAAGTGTCGGAACGGTTGTCCAAACAGATTCCGCGTGACGTCATAAGCGTAAGCGAGAGCGGCATCAGAGATACAGGTGGTCTCGAGATAGCTGCCGAGTTGGGCTATCATGCCGTGTTGATTGGTGAGCATTTCATGAGAGCGAAGGATCGAGTGGCCGAACTGACGAAGTTCACTCAATCGAGTCCGCAGGTGAGGGCTAGGAAATAATTGCTGCTGCATTTCTGTCCGACGTCTCATGACTTTTTGCATGCTAAGCACTCCCTGTCCTGTCCCGGATTTCACTTTTACTTTTTTGCCTTTGATTGGCGATAGTGAGATTCAGCATGGGCTCTGACTTGTTGAGATTGAAGATTCGAAAGACGGCAGGTTTGCTGTACCGTTACCGATGCAGGGAGGGACTAACGCCGTGTTTGTAAAGATTTGCGGCGTGACCAGTGTACGGGATGCTTACTCTTGCGTCGAGAGTGGCGCAGACGCAATCGGCTTGAACTTTTATCCTCAAAGCAAGAGGTTTATATCGCTTGATGACGCCGGGACGATTGTGCGGGAGGTGTCTCCTTATGTCAAGACAGTAGCAGTAATGGTCCAGCCGACGCTCGACGAGGTCGCAGCGGTAATAGATTCGGCAGAGGTGGATGCAGTACAGGTCTATGAACCGAAGTTTGGATTAGTCGACTTCGATTTCAAGAAATTGATATACTACTCCGTGCGAGTGAGAAACTCGTCAGAGGTCAAGGCTGCATCCCTGCTTGGGGCGGACCTCATCTTTCTGGACGCCTTCATGAAAGGTGAATTCGGAGGCACGGGGCAAACGGCGAACTGGGAAGCGATTGGGAACAGCGGTATTGACTTGTCGATGCGGTTTGTCATTTCCGGCGGACTAAATGAGTTGAATGTCTGTGATGCCATAAGGAGGCTTAAGCCGTACGGCGTCGATACTGCATCAGGCGTTGAAGTATCGCCGGGCAAGAAAGATCATAAGAAAATCAGAGACTTTATTTCGAATGCGAAGCAATGCGGTTGAACCGCGAGCGGCATCTGCCGGAAAATGACCTGGAATGCGAAGAGTCGTGAATCCCGGCATTGTTGGGACTCGTCTCGCTTTGCTCGCTCGGAATCACCATATCTCCCGGGGGCTTTCGGTTGCGCTTCCAGATGAGGGCTTGTGGAAGACTTATCAATCTGCATTTTGCGTGAAGGATGATTATGGAAAACATAGAAGAGAAGATCAAAGAATATTACAATCTGCCCGATGACAGGGGGCATTTCGGCATTTACGGGGGGTCCTTCGTTCCTGAGACGCTAGTCAAAGCGGCACAAGAACTTAACGAGGCTTTTGAATCCCTCAAGAACGATCAGGATTTCAACCGGGAATTCGAGTACATGCTTAAGAGCTATGCCGGTCGACCGACGCCGCTGTTCTATTGCAGGAATCTGAGTGAAAAGTATGGAGCAAGGTTTTTTCTGAAACGCGAGGATCTGCTGCATACAGGCGCGCACAAAATCAATAACACCATCGGTCAGGCGCTGCTTGCGAAGAGACTCGGCAAGGAGAGAATCATCGCGGAAACGGGTGCCGGGCAGCACGGCGTGGCAACCGCTACTGTGTGTGCGCTTTTCGGTCTCAAGTGCGTCGTTTACATGGGCGAGGAAGATATGCGCCGCCAGGAGCCAAATGTCTTTAAGATGAGGTTACTCGGTGCGGAAGTCGTCCCTGTCCTCAGCGGAACAAAGACATTAAAGGAAGCCACGAGCGAGGCGATAAGGGATTGGGTGACAAATGTCCGCGACACGTTCTATATAATAGGATCCGTCGTGGGCATGCATCCGTATCCGAAGCTTGTCAGACATTTTCAGGCGGTGATAGGACGCGAGGCCAGGCAGCAATTCAAGGAAGCTTACAACAAATTGCCCGACTATGTGGTAGCATGTGTCGGAGGCGGAAGCAACTCGATTGGGATATTCCACGAGTTTGTCGGAGACTTTCCCACGGTGAAGCTTATCGGTGTCGAGGCGGCAGGCGAAGGGCTCGAGACCGGAAAGAACGCTGCATCGCTGACTCTCGGGAAGCCCGGAGTGCTCCACGGCTCGATGCAATATCTGCTGCAGGATGAAAACGGAAATGTGATGAATGCATACTCGGTCTCTGCCGGGCTCGATTATCCAGGGGTTGGGCCGGAGCATTCTTATCTTAAGGACGCCGGCCTGGTCGAATATGTGTCCGTCACGGACACGGAAGCGCTTGACGCCTTCGTGGAGTTGTCCCGAATAGAAGGGATCATCCCAGCGCTCGAATCTGCCCATGCGGTGGCCTATGCCGCCAAGCTTGCAAAGCGAGGCGCGGAGGGTAAGGATGTTCTGATCAATCTTTCGGGAAGAGGTGACAAGGACCTCTACAGTGTGGCGAATCGATTGGAGTTGAAATAAGTCACTAGGGAAGGTTTCATCCGATACTAACCGGCTAAATGACGGATTAGATATTCGACTTCAATAATTTTATAGCTGGACTTCATCTAAGGAACTTTTTTTATGGCTTTGGTGTCTGCCCTTCCTTGACTTTCCTCCCACCGCCTTTTAAATTGAACGCGAAAATTTTTTGGAGTTGCAAATGCTTTCTCATTTCGGAATTGTGCTCCTCTTCTTCATCGTGTCAGCATTGTTTGTGGCTGGAGCGATGTTTGGCGCACGATTGCTGAGACCTAGCCGCCCGAGTGCAGAAAAACTCAGCACGTATGAATGCGGTGAAGAGCCGATAGGCGATACTTGGGTCAAGTTTAATATTAGATTCTATATAGTCGCTCTGGTATTCCTGATATTCGATGTGGAAGTTGTCTTTCTCTTCCCGTGGGCGCTGGTTTACCAGAAACTGGGGATGTTCGCTTTCATAGAGATGATGGTATTCCTTGCGATTCTGGTCGCAGGCTACGCCTATGTTTGGGTGAAGGGCGATCTGGATTGGGACAAGCCTCGTCCGCGATACATCGACTATGTGCGCAGTAAGTCGGCGGAGGCGCATCTTGCCGACACTGAGGTGAAATAATGGGATTACTCGATAAACAGTTTGATGACGGGAATATAGTAATCACGTCGCTGGATAATCTTTTAAATTGGGCGAGACTTTCTTCTCTCTGGCAGATGCATTTCGGATTGGCCTGTTGTGCAATTGAGATGATGGCCGCATCTGCTTCGCACTTTGATATGATGCGATTCGGCGTTATCCCGCGCGCAACGCCCCGTCAGTCGGACGTCATTATTGTTTCGGGAACCGTGACGATGAAAATGGCGACGCGCATAAAGAGGCTGTACGAGCAGATGGCGGAACCGCGATACGTAATATCCATGGGGTCCTGCTCGAACTGCGGCGGCCCTTATTGGGAGCACGGTTACCATGTATTGAAAGGCGTCGACCGTGTCATACCCGTGGATGTATATGTGCCGGGCTGTCCGCCAAGGCCGGAGGCGCTGTTGGAGGGGCTAATGAAATTGCAGGAGAATATCCGACGCGAGAGCCGCGTGAAGAAGAATCAGGAAAAACTGATCCCCGCTCACGAGAAAGTTGAAGCGGCCTGACATATGAACGCAAACGAAATTCATGAGAAGATAAAGGCCCAATTTCCCGAAGGCATCATCGAATTCAAGTCCGAGGGGGTCGTTGAGCCGTTCATCGTCGTCCGTCCCGACCTGATCAGGGAGATCTCAAAATTCATTTCCGAAGATCCCGATCTGAAGTTCGACTACCTGATGTCTTTGTCCGGCGTTGATTTCAACGACGGCAACGTGGGTGTCGTTTATCATCTTTACTCAATGCAGAGGCGGCACAGAATCGTATTGAAGGTAAAAGTTGCAAAAGATAAACCCGATGTGCCTTCGGTAGAATCGGTTTGGAAGAGTGCAAACTGGCACGAGCGGGAAGCTTTTGATCTTTTCGGATTGGTCTTTCTTGATCATCCGGATCTCAGGCGGATATTGCTCCCTGACGATTGGGATGGCTATCCATTGAGAAAGGATTACAAGGTACAAGAGTATTATCATGGAATGAAAGTGCCGTACTGAATGGCAGGAGACGGTGCTTGTAAGCAAGTAAGAGGAAAAACTTCGCAAGTTTCTGCGGAAGCAATTGAAAATCCCCCCGAGCGAGCAGCAGAGAAGTCTTTTGAGAGCAGACTTCTGACCTGTCGTAGTGTATAACAATTTGAAGAGGAATTAATGGCTGAGTTGCGCACCGAAGAAATGGTCCTCAATATGGGACCGCAACACCCTTCGACTCATGGTGTGCTTCGGATTGAGCTGGTTGTCGACGGAGAGGTCGTCGTCGACGCAGTTCCACATATAGGATACCTGCATAGGTGTTTTGAGAAACATGCCGAGGCAATGAACTACCAGCAGGTGGTTCCCTACTGTGACAGGATGGACTATCTGTCTTCGATGAGCAACGACTTCGGGTATGTCCTCGCAGTTGAGAAGCTTCTGAACATCCGGGTGCCGGAACGCGTCGAGTATATCCGCGTGATCATGACTGAACTTCAGAGAATCGCCAGCCATCTTGTGGCGATCGGAACATACGGCATGGATATAGGCGCCTTCACTCCCTTTCTTTATTGCTTCCGCGACCGCGAGATGATTTTGGATTTGTTTGAAACTACTTGCGGCGCAAGACTGCTTTATAATTATATGTGGCCAGGCGGTTTGTCACACGATATACCCCCCGGTTTTGTGGAGAAGACGAAGGCGTTTATCAAACATTTCCGTCCCACTATTAAGGAGCTGAACGACCTTCTCAGCTACAACGAAATCTTTGTGAGAAGGACTGCCAACGTCGGAGTCCTTCCGGCGGAAGTTGCGATCAACTACGCCGCTAGCGGACCAACGCTGCGCGGCTCGGGCGTCAAATGGGATTTGCGCAAAGACGACCCTTACTCGGTTTATCACAAATTCGACTGGGATATTGCCGTAGGAACCGGAGAGATGGGAACGCTCGGCGATTGCTGGGACCGCTATATGGTGAAGGTGTGGGAAATGGAGCAGAGCCTGAGGATAATCGAACAGGCTATCGACAGCATCCCGGAAGGAGATGTGCAGGCTGCAATCCCGAAGAGAGTACGTCCCGCCGCCGGCGAAGTCTATGTCCGCAGCGAGACCGCCCGTGGAGAGCTCGGGTATTATATTATCAGCGACGGTTCTCAGAATCCCTTCAGGGTAAAAGCGCGTGCACCCTCTTTTGTCAACTTGAGTTTACTGCCTGAAATTTCACGCGGCTATTTGATTGCCGACATGATTGCCATTATCGGGAGTGTCGATATAGTCCTTGGCGACGTCGACCGATGAAATGGAACGAATTAAAATTCTAAACCTAGGCTCGAAGACTTAACATGCACAATTTTATAACATATTATCTCGGCTCAGGCCTACTGGGCTCGGTGGTCTCAAGCTTACTTCCGTTCGTGTGGGTTATGACCTATGCACTCGTTGCGATATACCTCGAGCTGAAAGTCTCTGCCCACATGCAGGACAGACTCGGTCCCATGCGGACAGGGAGGTGGCACGGATGGGCGCAGCCCCTGGCAGACGTGACCAAGCTGATGCAGAAGGAAGACACCATACCGGCAGCAGCCGACAAGGCCTTGTATGTGCTGGCGCCTGTGCTCGTGTTTGTCGGCTCGTATGCGGCATACGCTGCAATTCCGTTTAGCCCGGCTTACATCGGTTCCAACATTAACCTCGGTATCTTCTACATTATTGCGGTAAGCGCCATAGTCGTTCTCGGAATTCTGATGGCAGGATGGGCCTCGAACAATAAATGGTCGCTGCTCGGAGCGATGAGGACTGCCGCTCAGCTCGTCAGTTACGAGATCCCTTCCTCCCTCGCCGTTCTTGCGGTGGTGATGGTCGTCGGAAGCTTCAACCTGAACGATGTTTGTGCCGCTCAGAGTGGATGGTTCTGGAACTGGTTTGTCTTCGGCAAGTTTCCGTTCCTCTTCATTACGTTCATAATTTATTTCACGGCATCGCTCGCTGAGACGAACAGGGCACCGTTCGACATACCCGAAGCTGAATCGGAACTCGTCGCCGGATACCATACGGAATACAGCGGGATGAGGTTCGCGGTTTTTTTCCTGGCTGAATACGCAAACATGTTCACTGTGGCAGCGGTTGCTTCGGTCCTCTTTTTCGGCGGCTGGAACAGCCCGTTCGGCACTTTTATGTCAGGCCCGATCTGGGGAGTGTTCTGGTTGATCAGCAAGGGGATGGCACTCGTCTTCGTGCAGATGTGGCTGCGCTGGACGCTGCCGAGATTTCGCGTCGACCAGCTTATGTACCTTAGCTGGAAAATCCTCACCCCATTTGCACTCTTCAACATTTTCGCCGTCGGTCTGTGGATGGTGCTTCGGGGTTAAACGGAGATAATTGAATGAATTCGGTATCGAGATATTTTAGAAATATATGGAAGGGGATCTGGACGATCCTCGTCGGAATGAAGATTACGATGAGGCATTTGTTTACTCCAGCAGTAACCATCCAATATCCGGATGCGAGGATGGCAATCCCCGAACGCGGTCGGAACAGACTATACGTTAATATGGACGATTGCATCGGTTGCAACCAATGCGGTATGGCCTGCCCGGTCGATTGTATCACAATTGACACGGCGAAATCCCTGCCGACGGAGGATCTTGGGGTCACCTCGACCGGTCAGAAAAAACGCTTGTGGGTCACGAAATTCGATATAGATTTTGCGAAGTGCTGCTATTGTGGCTTGTGCGTCCCGCCGTGTCCGACAGAATGCATTTACATGACGGATGTGTACGAGTTTTCTGAGTATGACAGGAAGAACCTGGTTTACAACTTTACGACGTTGACGCCGGAAGAGGCGGAAGCGAAAGTGGCTCAGGCCAAAGAGGCCGACCGGGAAGCTGCAGCCAAGAAAGCTGCTGCTGCTGCGGCGCAAAAGGCTGCACAGGCGCAGTCACAGCCTGTAACACAACCGGCAGGATCTCAACCTTCTGCGATCCAGGCGCAGCCATCCGCTCCGGCTCAGAAGTCGGCGCCTCAGCCTGTAACGCCTCCTGCTGCTGCAAAGCCGGAAACCCAAGCTGCTCTGGTATCTCAAGACCCAGCATCAAAGGACGATAAGCCGGTCAATCCCAACGAAATTAAGACTAATCCAAAGGATCCTACGGACTGAAATGAACTGGTATAATATAGTCTTTTACGCGTTCGCTGCGCTAACGATAATCAGCGCAATAGGCGTCGTATTCTCCAGAAGCATTCTGTATGCGGCTTTTTCACTGCTGTTCACTTTCTTCGGAGTTGCCGCCCTTTACGTTTTACTTTCGGCAGACTTCATTGCGATAACCCAGATACTCCTTTATGTCGGCGGAATACTGGTACTGATAATATTCGGTATCATGCTGACGTCGCGCGCGAACAAAGTCGAAGTCAAACGCAGCACTTTCCAGCTTGTCCCTGCCGTTCTTGTCGTTGGTGCAATCGCCGGTACCCTCATCGGAGTGTTGACGACGACCAACTGGCCAACCGCCAATTTCCTCCCCTACGAGGAAACCGCGCGTCCGATCGGCGCACTTTTGATGACGCAATTTGTACTTCCATTTGAATTGGCATCCATTCTGCTTCTTGTGGCGTTGATCGGTGCGGTGATAATTGCCCGTCGGGAGAAGGGAAAGAGGGCGTAAGATGATGGTACCTAATGTCGGTTTGACTCAATTTCTTGTCGTCAGTGCGATTATGTTCTCGCTCGGCATCTACGGTGTGATAACAAGAAAAAACGCAATAATGGTTTTGATGGGTATCGAGCTGATCCTGAACTCCGCTAACATAAATTTTATCGCGTTCACCCGGTTCGGACTCATGAATCTCACGGGACAGGTTGTCGCAATATTCGTGATCATTCTTGCTGCCGCTGAAGCAGCGATCCTGCTCGCGATCGTCTTGAATATTTACCAGCAGCTCAACACTGTCAACGTTGACGAAGTTGATAAACTAAAGAACTGAGTGTCTAAAGGATTCTGAGGAAAAGATGTTTCCAATTGATAGCACTTTGATACACTTAGCCATAGCAGTCTTAATCCTCCCGCTTGTCGGTTTTGTATTGCTGATATTTTTCGGCAAGAGAATCCCGCGCCAGGATTTGTTAGAGACGGGAATCTTGTTCCTTGCGCTGGCATTTTCGATCTATATAATGGTACAGAAGGTCTTCTTCCTGACCGAGCCGCGGATTGATTTTACGTTCAGGTGGATCGATCTGGGCGGACTATTCGGTGGCAAGACTTTCCCAATCGACCTCGGGATAGCGATCGATAACATTACGGCGATTATGCTCGTGGTGGTTACGCTGATAAGCTCTCTGGTCCACCTCTTCTCGCTTGGCTATATGCACGACGACATCAGGTATTCGCGCTACTATGCATACCTCGGCCTGTTTACGTTCTCCATGCTCGGTATCGTGCTTTCCAACAACATACTTATGGTTTATGTTTTCTGGGAGCTTGTCGGCTTGAGTTCCTACCTTCTCATCGGCCACTGGTATGAGAAGAAGTCGGCCAGCGATGCAGGTAAGAAGGCTTTCATCGTTAACCGTGTCGGAGACATCGGGTTCTTCGTCGGGATTTTGATTATCTATACGTCCCTGCATACCTTCCTCTTCACAGGAATATTCAGCGGAATCGCGCAAGGGCAGCTGTCGGGATCGCTTCTGACAATCGCAGGCATTTTGATATTCTGCGGTGCGGTCGGCAAATCCGCTCAATTCCCCCTGCATGTCTGGCTTCCGGATGCTATGGAGGGACCTACGCCTGTCAGTGCACTCATCCACGCCGCGACGATGGTTGCTGCCGGCGTATATTTGATTGCACGTGTTTACCCGATGCTGACGGCCGGAGCACTGACTGTCATTGCTTATATCGGAGCTATTACCGCGTTTATCAGTGCAACAATCGCCATCACACAGAACGATATTAAGAAGGTCCTCGCCTATTCTACAATTAGCCAGCTCGGTTACATGGTGATGGGATTGGGCGTCGGTGCTTTCTCTGCGGGCGTGTTCCATCTCGTTACTCACGCTGCCTTCAAAGCCGGATTGTTCCTGGCGTCGGGTTCAGTCATTTACGCAATGCACCATGAGCAGGATATGAGGCAGATGGGCGGCCTCCGAAAGAAGATGCCGATCACTTATTGGGCCTTTGTGATCTTTAGCCTTTCAATTTCGGGTATACCTTTTACATCCGGGTTTCTCAGCAAAGACAGTATACTTGCGGGCTCATTTGCATACGGCGTGCTTACGGGGAACATACTGATTCCCATAATTGGCTACAGTGTTGTCTTCCTGACGGCGTTCTACATGTTCAGGCTGATCATTATGACTTTTCACGGCGAGCCCCGCGATCATCACAAGTATGAGCATGCAAAGGAATCGCCGGCTGTCATGACAATTCCTCTCATCGTACTTGCGGCCCTCTCGCTGTTTGTGTTCTACAGCTTCAACCCGTTCAATCCCGAACAGGGATGGTTCCTTCACTCGGTTGTCCAACCGGAGACTGTCGTGCCGGTGGCACAGCGATACGTGTGGGAGCAGGCGGCTGCACCTCAGGACACGTTGAACTCAGCCGCCGCCGTCTCAATGGTTCCTGCCGGGGTGAGCCCTGAACCTGTATCGCCGGTGTACCAGGAGGTTATGGAGGAAACTCATTATACCGGTTTGGCAATATCGCTCACTCTCGCGGTACTCGGACTCCTGGCGGCGTTTGTCGTTTACGATTGGAAAAAGATCGATGCTGAGAAATTGAAACAGAGAGTAAAACCGATCCACACCTTCTTATATAACAAGTGGTACTTCGACGAGCTTTACGGCGCGACCGCCGTGGCAGGTACGCTGGCTCTCAGCAAAGCGCTTGCATGGTTTGACGGCCATGTTATCGACGGAACCGTAAACGGTGCGGCTACTCTGACCCGGTTATGGTCCAGTTTGAGCGGCAGCTTCGACCACTACGTCGTTGATGGTCTTGTCAACTTCTCCGGCTGGTTTACAGGTCTTCTTGGAAGAGGCGCCCGCAAAGCGCAGACCGGTAAGGTCCAAACGTATATTGTCTTTGCCCTTTTGGGTGTCATAATAATATTTTTTGCATTCAGGTCGTTTTGAAAAACAGCTTTACTATGAATTTCAAATCGAGAATTGAGAATTTAGAAATATCATTGGAGGAATAATGCAGTATCAATTCCTTGGAATTGGGTATCTGACGTGGATTACTTTTCTACCTATCTTGGGAATGATAGTGGTTCTGCTCATCCCAAGAGCGAATACAAATGCGATGAAATGGACGGCCCTTGGAGCTACAATCCTGCAGCTTGTTTTCGCGGCGTTGATCTGGGTCAATTTCAACCCGGCGCTTACTGGGATAAACGATGTTAGCAAATTCCAGTTCGTCGAACAGACAACGTGGATTAACCTTCAGGGAGCAGGCTGGTTCGGCCATGTAGTGGTCCAGTACTTCCTTGGAATTGACGGGCTTAGCCTTCCAATGGTCATTCTGACATCGCTTATTTCATTCGTCGGCGTGATTGCATCCTGGAATATCAACAAGGCTCAGAAGGGTTACTTTGCGTTGTACCTTCTTCTTGATACGGGTATGATGGGCGTGTTTGTCGCGCTCGACATGTTCCTGTTCTATGTGTTCTGGGAAATCATGCTTCTGCCGATGTACTTCCTCATCGGTATCTGGGGCGGTCCCAGGAGGGAATATGCTGCTATCAAGTTTTTCCTATATACATTGTTCGGGTCGGTACTGATACTCCTTGTTATGCTAGGCCTGTACTTCAGTGTGAGCATTAAGGACCCTGTTACCGGACAGATGACGCACACCTTCAACATGCTGGCGATGATGAACCCCGCCAACTACGATCCGAATTCACTCCTTGGCGGAATCGGGACTTATTGGAGAGACGTAGCCTTCATCGCGCTATTCATAGGTTTTGCGATCAAGGTGCCGATTTTTCCGTTCCATACCTGGTTGCCCGATGCACACGTGGAAGCGCCGACCGCAATCAGCGTCATCTTGGCGGGCGTGCTTCTTAAAATGGGAACCTACGGATTTCTTAGAATCAGTTTTCCGATATTCCCTGATGCGATGCTTAAATATGCGTTTCCTCTGGCAATTCTTGGCTTCATAAATATCGTTTACGGCGCTCTCTGTGCCATGGCACAGACCGATTTCAAGAAGATGATAGCTTATTCGAGTATCAGTCACATGGGCGTCGTCCTCCTTGGAATCGCGGCGATGAATACGCAGGGCGTTTCAGGCGGCGTCCTGCAGATGTTCAACCACGGCGTTGTGACTGCTATGCTGTTTCTCGTAGTCGGAGTGATTTATGACCGTGCACATACGCGCGGCCTGGATGATTTTGGCGGATTGGCCAATCAGATGCCGGTCTACACCGGAATCATGACGGTGGCCTTTTTCGCGGCGATTGGGCTGCCGGGTCTCAGCGAGTTTGTAAGTGAAATGCTCTCGTATCTTGGCGCGTTCCAGACATTCCAGTGGGTCGCTATCTTTGCCAGCATCGGAATTCTCCTGACAGCGGGCTATATGCTTTGGGCTTTGCAGCGCGTCTTCCTCGGTCAGCTTCCGGAGAAGTGGAAGGGATTGCCCGATGTCAACGGAAGGGAACTGGTCGCATTCGTTCCGCTTATGATAGTCGTCATTTTGCTCGGCATCTTCCCGTCAATCCTGCTGCATCCGATGAACGCTTCGTTGAACCACCTCGTCGATTTCGTTCACAAGGTCGGAACCGGTTTGAGTGCGGCAAAGTAAAAGATAAGGATCTATTCATAAGATGGCACAGACTATATACGAGAGTTTCGGCTATGTTTTGCCTGAGACTATGCTTTCGATCTTTTTCGTTCTAACGCTCTTGACGGCTTTGGTCGGCAAGAAGCGGAGCAAATACTTGCCGGCATACATGGCGCTCCTCGGACTCGTGCTCGCGGGTATTTTCGTGTTCAGGCAAATTGGCGTGGACGAGCTTGTCTTCAGCGGCATGTATGCAGTAGACCCGTTCAGCTGGTTCTTCAAGGTCATCTTCCTGGTAACCGGAGTCCTGATCATACTCTTTTCACTGCAGAGCCGCGAGCTGGAGGCGGTGTCCACAAAATACCCGGAATACTTCAGCCTCATCCTGGCTCTGACGATCGGCGCCTTTTTTATGGCCGGTTCTTCCAATCTGCTGATGATGTATCTGTCTCTCGAACTCGTGAGCATTTCTTCTTACATCCTTTCCGGCTTCACTAAGGAGAATGCCCGCGCCGACGAAGCGTCTCTGAAGTATGTGATATACGGCGCATTCTCGTCAGGCTTAATGCTCTACGGCATCTCCCTCATCTATGGTTTGACAGGTGAAACTAATCTGTATGCGATGAACCAGGCCTTGGCAGTCGGGAGCATACCTAGAATTACAATACTGCTTGCAGTTATCCTAATGCTCGTCGGCCTCGGCTACAAGATCAGCGCAGTACCGTTCCACTTCTGGACTCCGGACGTTTATGAGGGTGCTCCGATCACAGTGACCGCGTTCCTGTCTGTTACGTCCAAGGCGGCAGGCTTCGCGATGTTGATGAGGTTTTTCAAGATTGGTTTTGTAGACGTGACTGCGGTGCCTGCCATGGCCGGGATGTGGGCTATCTTTAAGGGGTTCAACTGGACCGACATCATCGCCGTTCTTTCGGTCCTCACTATGACGGTAGGCAACCTGGTTGCAATCTGGCAGTCAAACATGAAACGCCTGCTGGCATACTCAAGTATTGCTCACGCGGGCTACATCCTGATGGGCTTCGTAACCTTAACCGATCAGGGAATGTCTGCAATACTGCTTTACTTCGTTGCCTACCTGCTGATGAATCTCGGCGCTTTCTATGTCGTGATGCTGATTGCGAATAAATATCATACCGAGAACGTCGAGGACTACAGGGGACTCGGTTACCGCTCTCCTTATGCGGCGTTCGCTCTGACGGTGTTTCTTTTCTCGTTGACCGGGATACCTCCGACGTTCGGTTTCATAGGGAAATTCTATCTGTTCTCTGCTCTAATAAGCACAAATTATATATGGCTGGCAATAGTCGGCGTTATTAATAGTGTCGTGTCACTTTACTACTACGCTAAGGTGGTACGCTACATGTACCTTGTCGAGCCGGTCGAGAAGTCGAGAGTGGAGTTTGATTTTGGAAGCAATCTACTGATGACCCTGCTTGTAGTTCCCAATATCGCACTCATGCTGTATTTCACTCCGATTTTGAGCTGGGCGCAGTATTCGGTGACAATGTTCGGGTTGCACTAAACGCCCGCTCGTTCGTGGAGTTGGTCGCCGTGTAGAAGGGATCGGCTCCTTTCCCGCCTGGGATGCAACATTCTTGGTTACCCTATAAAAAAAAGCCCCGCTGAAAAGCGGGACTTTTTCCGTATCAACCGAGTTCCGATGCAAGCTTTTGATTGCGCCTTATAGCCTTAACGCGCTTCATGCGCTTGCGAACTGAAGGCTTCGTGAAGTATGTTCGCTTCTTGAATTCTTTCAGAATTCCCGAACGCTCGTACTTCTTCTTGAAGCGCCTCAGAGCTCTGTCGATCGGCTCATTTTCCTGAACCATGACGCCGACCAATCAAATCACCTTCCTTCGTTTTAAATGAGCTATGATAAAATAAGCACCTGAAATTGGAAAAACAAGGTTGCTCGGCATGAAATGGCTCCTTCTATCCCGCGAGAAATCGTGAAAATACGACGCACGATGCTTATATTTCGTTGTTGATAGGTTATGATTTCTTCTACTCATACATATAACTTTGGGAGCTGCGTGTTCGAATTCGGAACGCGGACATACCTGATGGGTATTCTCAACGTCACTCCCGATTCCTTCTCTGATGGCGGGAGATTTTTCGACCAGACAGACGCGGTCCTGCACGGCTTCCAGATGGTAAAGGACGGAGCCGATCTGATCGACGTGGGGGGTGAGTCAACGAGGCCGGGTGCAGGGCTCGTTTCTGCTGAAGAGGAAATACGCAGAGTTATTCCTGTTATACGTAAGGTTCGCCAGAAGGTCAGTGTGCCAATTTCAATAGACACTTATAAATCCGAGGTGGCAAAGGCCGCTTTGGAGGCAGGAGCCAGTATTGTAAATGATATCAGCGGTTTGCATTTTGATGAGAGAATGGCCGAAGTGATTGCGGGACACGATGCTTCGGTAGTCGTTATGCACATAAAGGGAACCCCAAAGGACATGCAGAGCAATCCTGAATATGATGACGTAGTTGGAGAAGTGTACGAATATCTTTTGAAGTCGGTTGAGGCAGCAAGGAAGAGCGGCATAAAACAGATAATGATAGATCCGGGTATCGGGTTCGGCAAGACGGCAGATCACAATCTGGAACTCATAAACCGATTGGAGGCATTCAAGAGCATAGGAGTCCCGATTCTTATCGGGGTATCGAGGAAATCTTTTATCGGGAAGATTCTGGAGACGCCGGTGGAGGCTCGCCTGGAAGGCACTGCGGCAGCAGTTACTGCAAGCATACTTCGCGGTGCTGATATTGTCCGCGTTCACGATGTGCGCGAAATGCGTCGTGTTGCGCTGGTCGCCGATGCGATACGGAGACAAACGGTTTAATGGAACTTTTCCGCATAGGTTTCCTCACGGTCTCTCTCATCGACATCCTGGACATAGGGATCGTAGCTTTTATTTTCTACAAACTGTATCAGGTCATGCGCGGAACGGTGGCCGCCCAGATTTTCATCGGGCTGCTGATGATCCTTGCACTGTCGTTTGCCGCTCAGGCGCTTGGGATGCGAGCACTGGGTTGGCTTCTCGGAACGCTGACAAATATCTGGGTTATCGCTTTCATAGTCCTGTTTCAGCCTGAGCTTAGAAGACTCTTCCTCTATTTCGGAAAGAACAGTTTTGTCAGGTTTTTTATACACATCGATATAAGCGAGACTGTTGATGATATTGCAGACGCAGCAGCCGAGCTGAGCAACAGACAGCACGGTGCGTTAATTGTTATTGCGCGCACGAGTGCACTGAGGACGATTATCGAGACCGGCGAGGAAATTCGCGCCAAAGTTTCGAAAGGCCTCTTGGTGTCGATATTCAATCCAAAGGCTCCGCTGCATGACGGTGCTGTGGTGATCCGCGGAGAATCTATTGAAGCGGCCAGATGTACGCTGCCACTCAGTTCAACAACGAAGATCAGCGGCTATGTTCTGGGCATGCGGCATCGGGCTGGACTTGGAGTCTCGGAGCAATCGGACGCGCTGGTTGTGATAGTATCGGAAGAGACAGGAACTATTTCGGTTGCAGAGGACGGCGTTTTGTCGCGGGGACTTTCTCCGGAGGGGCTGCGACGCAAGTTAAAAGAGATGCTTCCCAGTCCATCGGAGAAGGGGATAAGGTCGATCTTTAAACGCACGGCAGAGGATGCCTAAGGTTGCCATTGCTATCCCTGCCCGCAACGCTGCGAATTCTATCGGAGAGGTGATATCGCAGGTGACCCGTTTTGTGTCTCCTGAAGATGTTTTTGTCGTTGACGACGGCTCTTCCGATCAGACCGGTTTGGTCGCTCGTGAAAAAGGTGTCTGGCTGCTCCGCCATGCTGCAAAGCGAGGGAAAGGCTCAGCACTCCGCGACGCTACGATAAAGATCCTTGAACGCGACTATGAGTCTGTCATAACTCTCGATTCCGATTTGCAGCACGATCCGGGAGAGATTCCGTCGTTTATTTCTGCATCCCGGGATTTCGACGTAGTGATAGGAAGGCGAACTATTTCGGTCGACAAAATGCCGGTTCACAGATTCCTGTCTAACACGATAACGACGAAGCTGATCTCTATGAGGACAGGAGTCAATATCGAAGACAGCCAGTGCGGCTACAGGCTTTACAAGACTGCAGTATTGAAAGCCATCCACTCGAACTGCAATTATTACGACTATGAATCCGACTTGTTGATCAAGGCGGCTCTGGCCGGCTTTCAGATTGGTTTTGTCCCAATAAAAACGATTTACAACGATTCGAAGAGTGGGATGCGTACAATCGATATACTTCGTTTCATAAGAATCTACCTTAGATCTTTCATCCAAAATTAATGACAAAAACCGGATTGCTCGATAAATACGCCGAAGCTCGTGCTGAGATGGTTTATCTGCTCAGAGAGCGAGGAATCTCTGATGAGCTAGTGCTGAAGGCGATGTCTGAGGTCGAGCGGCATCTCTTTGTGCCCCTTCCGCTTCGGAACCACGCATACGATGATGCCGCACTGCCGATTGGCGAAGGGCAGACTATCTCGCAGCCATATACCGTGGCTTTAATGACAGAGGATCTCCGGGTTAAAGAACTTGACAAGGTACTTGAAATCGGAACGGGAAGCGGCTACCAAACTGCGATTCTCGCGGCCATGGGTGTCAGAGTATTCACGATCGAGCGGCTCCCGGCTTTGCTCAAGACAGCCCGACAGGTCTTGGAAAGCCTTAATGTCAGATTCGTGTCCAAGGCTAGTGATGGCACAATCGGATGGCGGGAGTTTTCTCCGTATGACGGGATCCTGGTTACCGCGGGTGCACCGGAAATACCGAAGCCGTTGGTAGAGCAGTTGAAAGTGGGCGGAAAGCTTGTCGTCCCCGTCGGGTCTCAGGACTTCCAGCAGATGAAGATTGTAACGAAAGTGGATGAGAACAACCGATGCGAAATAGTTGACAAGGCAGATTTCAAATTCGTACCGCTGATAGGCAAGGAAGGATGGCACGAAGACGATAGCAGGTAAGGAGGCAATCGCCGTTGTAGGGCCGACCTGCACGGGGAAAACAAGGGTAGGCATAGAACTTGCGAAGCTGATCGGCGGAGAAATCATATCGGCTGACTCGAGACAAATCTACAAACTCGCTACTATCGGCACTGCGAAGCCAACTCACGAAGATTTGTCCGAGGTTCCGCATCATCTCATAGATATACTTCCGCTGGATGAACAGATGAGCGCAGGAGCTTATTCCAGGCTCGCAAGAAATATCGCGGCCGAGATCTTTTCAAGGGGACGTGTCCCGATAATAGTCGGCGGTTCTGGGCTTTACCTGCGTGCTCTTATCGACGGCCTGTTTGAGGCGCCGGAGGTCGATGAGGAGACGAGGACAAATCTCAAGAAGAGGCTTCACTCCGAAGGCGCAGAGAAACTTCTCGAGGAATTGAAACGGATCGATCCGGAAGCTGCAGAAGGCTTACTCCCTCAGAACTATAAGCGGATATTGAGGGCGCTCGAAGTCTGGTATAGTTCGGGAAGAAAGATCTCGGAATTAAGGGAGTTGCGTCCGGATCCTCCGGATTTCACAACCCTCCAGTTCGGACTCCAGGTGGAACGCAAAGAGTTGTACCACCGGATAGAACAACGTGTCGACGGAATGATCGAGCAGGGTCTGGTGGATGAAGTCAAAGAGATACTTCGCCGCGGATTTGACCCGGGTTTTAATTCCCTACAGACTGTCGGTTACAAGGAAGTTATATCCTACCTGGAGCAGAGAATCCCATTCGAAGAAATGGTAGCCTTAATCAAGATGAACACCCGACGTTATGCGAAGCGGCAGATGACTTGGTTCCGTAAGGATGGAAGGATCAATTGGATAGAATCAGATAACAAAACGCCCGTTGGGATCGCAGAAGAAATATACAGATTAGTCGGAAGCTTGCCGCAGAAGGTCTGAGGAATACCCCTCAAGTTTTGCGGTTTGCCAATCTTATTGTAGACAAACCAAGGGCTAGACGGCGGGATGTTCTTTCAGGGAGAGAGAGGCGATTAACGTTTCGGCGGCTTGAGACGCACTGGCGACCATTCTCACATAACCCGTCCTCGACTCATGACCTTCCGCAATCAGCGCTTTGCCCATCAGGTTAACTACCGGCTTCCAAAAATCGCCAACTAAGATTATCGGCTTCTCCCCGATAAGGTTCTTGTTCATCAGCTCCCAAACCATGGCAAATTCGACCAACGTGCCCGTCCCTCCTCTGAGGATAACATAGGCATCACCGATCTCTACCAGTTTTTCCAGGCGTTCGAAGTGTGAGCGGGCATGGACCTGCACATTCACGTATTTATTGGGTGTCGGAGAAAAAGTGGCTGAAGTTACACCGATTATCTTTACGTCTGATTCTGAGGCCCCTCTTGATACTGCCTCCATTATTCCCCCGTATCCCCCCGTACAAACTGAAATTCCTGCCGAGGAAAGCTTTTTGCCGAGGATCTCGGCCTCCTCGTATTCTTTGGATCCTTCGACCGGGCGGCTGCTTCCGAAGATTGTTACAATCTTGCCCTGAGCGGGCTGTGGAGTTTGTGTTTCAGACACAAATTCTAGTTGTAGATTGTGATCCGCTGTCCCGGACGAATATCACGAGCTGCAGTAGTGTTCCATTCCCTGAGCTGGTCCAGGGAGACACCGAATTTCTTGGCTATGCTCCAGAGAGAATCGCCTGGGCGTACCCTATATACCGTTCTCGAATCGGAATTGTCTGCGATCATATCGCTCACGCTGGTGGTGCCGTTGCTGGCTGAAGACGCAGTCACTCTCAAGCGCTCACCGATGTTTATCCTGTTCGAACGCAGTTTATTCCATCGCCGCAGATCTGCCACCGTAACGCGATAAAAGGAAGCAATTCCGATCAAAGTCTCGCCGCTTCTCACCTTGTGATATCCTGAGGCTGATACTGCTACTGGCGGGGGATCAACCTGAGCGACAGTCTTCCCGCTCGGCTGGGCGGCCATCACAACAAGCCGCATTCTCGGTCTGATCATCGAGCCGCGGAGGTGGTTCAGCCTCTTCAACCGTGCTACCGTCGTCCCGTAAGCCTGGGCTATTTCACCTAAAGTCTCGCCTCTCCTGACGATATGAACCCTTGAACCTGAACTATGCCCTCTGAGTGCAGTGCGTTCGACCCTTTCGCTGCCATTTCCAGCGTAATATGAGCTGTGTACGGGAATTCTCAACTGCATTCCGGGGAAAATATGGCTCCTCCGCCAAGTGAGGTGATTTGCCATTCTCAGAGATGACAAACTGACCCCGTACATCCTTGCGATTGTCCACAACGACTCACCGTATCTGACGGTGTGGAAAGTCCACGTGAGCCTCTCCGATGCCGGAAGCTTGTGATAATCTGCGGCGAAAACCGGCCCCATTCCTTCAGGCACTAACAGAGGATAACCAGATGTGCCGTAGTTGGGAGGGGTTACGCCGTGAACAAGTTCCGGGTTCAAAGACAGAAGAGAATCATAATCCACCCCGGTCATCCTGGCCAGAACTCCTAAGTCAACGCTTGCCGGGATTCGCACCGTGTCTTCCGGTGGTGGCGGAGATGCTAAACTGTCTACGAATCCGTATTCGGTAGGATTTATTGCAATGAGTGTCACGGCGATGTATTGCGGTACGTAGTTTCTAGTTTCGCGAGGGAGATAACGTTTTATCTGCCAGAAGTCTCTATCGCCCCCGCTTCTCCAGATTGCCCTATTGACTGAACGAGTCCCGCAATTGTAGGCAGCTATCGCCAGGTACCAGTTGTGGTAATAGTCGTATAAGTCCTTCAGGTGCCGTGCCGCCGCTTCGGTCGCCATCACGGGGTTTCGCCGCTGGTCGTACCACCAATTAGAATGAAGGCCGTAAAGGCTGCCAGTTGAGCGAATAAACTGCCATAAACCGACTGCTCCTGCCCATGAACGGGCTGTCGGATTGAGTCCACTTTCCGGCATCGAAAGGTATGCAATCTCTTCGGGAAGTCCTTCCTCCCGGAAAATCTTCTTCATGGTTGGCATGTACACACCGGAACGGTAAATCCAGTCCTGCATGTGCCATCTGCCGCGCGTCGTAAAAAATTCTATGTTCTGCTCGACATACCGATTCATCACTAGCGGTACTGTCGTTTTGGGAGCCACTTCCTTTGGGAACTTCGTACCAGCAATGTTTATAGAATCAACGATTTGAGACAGCTTCTCCTGCAAAGCGAACACAGATGTGCCGGGCTCGAGGTTTTGGACCATGGAGATGTATCTCTTGTAGTCATCAATAATCTGTTGACTCAGGGTTACAAAATCTTTATTGTCCTCAATGTCAGGATAGTAGCTCAGGTCGTTCAGAACATCTATGCTATTTTCGAATTCAATTTCAGATGAATCCTGCGCCCCAGCTTTCTGAAGCATGATAGCATCAGAATAGTATTGCCGCGCCAGGTCCATGAGTTTACTGACTGCAACGTCTCCAGCGAGAATGGAATCAGGGCTATATAAGGTGGTCAACTCGGTTTGTTGGACGATGGCTCGCCTGCTCATTTCCACGGAAGATCTCAAGCTAAGGGAGTCTAACTGTTTCGTGGTTTCACTGCGGCTCTCTGCCGCCTGCGGTTTCTGAATCTCCCTATTTGAAGAGCAGGAAAACGAGATAGTTGCTAACATGCCCCCCAAAAGCAATAAGAAATACTTTGTTCTATGCATTGGCCTCGTTGGTTTGGAAATACTAATTAATATATACGCGTCATAAATATTTGTCAAGTAAAAGTTTAAGCAGCGGCTGAAACTGCCGGATATTTCACGACTTAACCTCTACTTATAGTATTGGCCTTTTCAAATGGATCTGCAACGCCGAAACATCCACTTCAGCTTAACTGGGATACCACACCGGCGTTCAGTTGGCGGCCCGCTACCGCCTTTCGCTTCGGCAGCTTAGAAAACGACGGGTTCTTCGTACACTCCAAATACTTCTTTAAGCGTGTTACACATTTCTCCGAGAGTCACGTAGGCCCTCGTAGCCTGAAGTAATTTGGGCATCAGATTCGTCCCATCCTCAGCAGCCTTCCGGAGCTCAGATAGAGCGTCTTCCGCCTCCACTTCGCTTCTCTCTGCGCGGACCTTCTCAATCCGTTGTAGCTGCTTGACTTCTACTTCTTTTGGTATTTCAAGGATAGGGATAGAAATCTGCTCATTTTCTTGTACGTATTCGTTGACTCCAACTATGATCTTTCCCTTCTTATCCAATTCCTGCTGATACCTGTATGCGGCATCGGCAATTTCCCGTTGGAAGAAGCCCTGCTCTATGGCAGCGATCACACCGCCGAGGGAATCGATCTTCTCAAAGTATCTCTCAGCCCCCAGTTCCATTCGATTCGTAAGATTTTCAATGAAATAGCTCCCTGCAAGCGGATCGATCGTATTTGCAACGCCGGTTTCATGCGCCAGGATCTGCTGAGTTCGAAGTGCGATCGTAACGGCCTTCTCGCTTGGCAGCGCAAGTGTTTCATCCATTGAATTTGTATGAAGTGACTGTGTCCCTCCCAGGACTGCAGCCAATGCCTGGTATGCCGTCCGGACAATGTTGTTCTCCGGTTGTTGGGCCGTCAACGAGCATCCTGCCGTCTGGGTGTGAAATCTCAAGGTCCACGTTCGGGGATTCTTCGCGCCGTATTTATTGCGCATTCGCCGCGCCCAGATTCTCCTCGCCGCGCGGAATTTGGCAATTTCCTCGAAGAAGTCGAGATGCGAATTGAAGAAGAATGATAGCTGGGGGACAAACTCGTCGAGATCCAGCCCGGCAGCCATTCCGGCTTCGACGTACGCAAATCCGTCAGCTAGCGTAAATGCCAATTCCTGGGCTGCGGTCGATCCCGCCTCCCTTATGTGGTAACCGCTTATCGAAATCGGGTTCCACTTCGGCATTTCTTTGACTGTGAATGCGAACATGTCGGTTATGATTCGCATGGAGGGATTGGGCGGATAAATCCATTCCTTTTGGGCTATATATTCTTTTAGTATATCGTTCTGAATTGTCCCGCGGAGTTGGTGAGCCTTTACGCCTTGCTTCTCGGCAACGGCTATATAAAATGCCAGCAGCATAGCCGCAGGCGCGTTTATTGTCATCGAGGTCGAAACCTTGTCCAACGGGATACCGTCGAACAGCACTTCCATATCTGCAAGAGAACTGACGGAAACCCCGCAAATCCCGACCTCGCCTTCGGAAAGAGGATCGTCAGCGTCGCGCCCCATTAAGGTCGGCAAATCGAACGCTACGCTGAGGCCGGTTTGACCGTTTTCGAGGAGGTAGTGGTACCGTTTATTCGAGTCTTCAGGTGTTCCGAACCCGGCGAACTGGCGCATGGTCCAGAGTCTCCCGCGGTACATCGTATGATGTATCCCGCGTGTGTAAGGAAACTCTCCCGGGAAGCCTATATCGTTCTCAAAATCCAGGTTCTCGACGTCGTCCGGCGTGTACAACGCGTCGATCGGTTCACCGCTCACCGTTGTGAAATTGGCAGGCCGGGTTTCTCCCGTCGCTGCCTCTTTCTTCCACTCCTCTTTTCGCTTCTTGATTTCATCAAAGGAGTTGTTCACTGAATCACCTTTTCCGTTTTAGTTCTGCGGTAAGCATCTGATAAGATACTGACCGTTGCCACGCACATTATCAAATAGCCGACCACAAATGTAAACCAGTCAAAAGTCTTCGGTACGTAGCTTTCTATGCCTTTTGGGCCTCTGGAGAATAAGATATGAAAAACTCCTCCAGTAAACGAGTAGAAAACCACCGAACAGCCTGCGACAAATACCCAGAAGTTAAGTCTGTCTATCCTAACCTCGTCCGACCTGTCGCTCAGAAGAATAAGCGCCAGGGAAGCCACGGCAAGGAGGAGAGAAACAAGCACAGGTGAAAGGACGGGTCCGATCCACGCAATCGGAATCAGGAAGAGTATATCGAAGCTTAGGAATGAACCCGGCCAGCCAATAATGAGTCTGAGGAAGACATAGTAGAAGATGTCCCAAAGCGCAAACGCGTAGATGAAGAACATCCATTTTTGGAACCTGTTCCTTCCCGCGAGAGCTCCCACGGCGAGCAACATTATTATCGTCGCCGCTTCGCGCCCGATTTCTATCAGCGCGAGATTTGGCTGGAGGTATTTCAAGGGAAAGACTTCTGACACGCTCCCGAAGATCATCTCACGGAGGTAAACAACCACGGCCGACTCCACGTATGCCATAGCTATTGCGTATACCGAAATTGCATAGACTTTTTTCACTTTCGCAATTTCAGCAAGTTGGTTGATTCTTTCAATGTTAAATTAGGGCGGAATATTCGCGCCCTGCCGTACCGTAACCCCTCACTTATGGTTTCTCGCCAAGCCGCAAGCTCGCAAAGCGAACCGCTCGTCAACATTTCTTTGCGTTCTTGGCGCCTTTGCGAGAGAAATAACCCTTTCAGTGAGGCATTACGCTGTACCCGTGCGATACTGCTACTGGAACAAAAAGAAAATATGGCTATATTAAACAACTGAAGAAGACAAGACTACACACGTTTCATATACCCGTTCTGGGGCTCGCATTTTCAGTAGATACTCCGCTGAAAGTCGCGCGCTTCGGGATCTCATCAGTAATTTCCGTTGTCGATGACGTGCTTATCGAGCGTATGCGGAAACACCATTCACTGCTGAACGGCGAACCGTATTCCCCGATCACCGTACGCGAGCCGGATTATCGCGCGCGGCGGATCACGGCTTACTTGAACCTTGTCGGACGTCTCGTTGAGCGGCAGACTGCAGCACTCAAATCGTCGCCCTTCAACAAAGGAAGCGAGATCGTCAGATTCTTTGAGATGCTTCCGAACTTGTCTCCCTTGAAATCCTTGTATGATCGCATGCTCCGGACAACGGACGCTGCGAAGAAATTGGCAATTGAGGGTCAGCTTCGGTCGCAGATAGTCGCGGGTGACATCGATGTGAACGTCATGACGAAGGTGGACAAGACTAACTTCGGAAAAGACAACGAGCCGCTTCCGCCGGAGTTTTCGGATGCGGTTGCCGCAATGCGCGGATTCATCAAAAGCGATCTCAATTCATCGGTTGTGCTGTCTGCCGGACTGAATTCCCGCCTGTTCGCTTACATGGCGCAATGTACCGAATTTCTACCCGCTACCGACGGCAGCCTCAAAAAGAGGGTGATACTAAAGGTAAGCGACTATCGTTCGGCATATGTACAGGGAAAAATCCTCGCGAAGAAGGGTATATGGTGTTCTGAGTTCCGCATAGAATCTGGATTGAATTGCGGCGGGCATGCGTTCGCCACAGATGGATATCTGCTGGGGCCGATCCTTGAGGAATTCAAATCGAAACGTCGTTCTCTTGCAGACGAACTGGTCCAACTCTACTCGGCGGCATTGAAGGAAAAAGGATTGCAGATGCCGCAGACTCCGATGGAATTCCTTATCACGGTGCAGGGTGGTATCGGCACGGCGAAGGAAGACGCTTTCCTGCGCGAACACTACGGCGTCGACGGTACCGGCTGGGGGTCACCATTCCTTCTTGTACCGGAGGCTACAAACGTCGACGATGAGACACGCAGCCAGCTTGCAGGCTCACTTAGAGAAGACTTTTATCTCAGCGGCGCGTCACCACTCGGAATCTCATTCAACAATCTGAGAAACACTTCGAGCGAGAAGCAGCTCCGGCAAAGGATCGAAGAAGGTAAACCGGGCGCTCCATGCACTAAGAAGCTTCTCGTGTCGAATACGGAGTTCACAAAGGAACCAATTTGTACCGCGTCGAATCAGTATCAAGCTTTGAAGATCGCGGAGTTGAAAAGTCTCGGGCTGCCGCCATCGGAGCTCGAAGAGAAGATCGGCAGGGTGCTCGAGAAGGCGTGTCTTTGTGAAGGTCTATCGGCGACCGGGGCGGTCGGCGAGAATTCGAGCGGTGATAAAAAGGAACGTGCGGTCGCGGTCTGTCCGGGGCCGAACCTTGCTTACTTCTCCAATATAGCATCCCTTGAAGATATGGTCGGACACATCTATGGTCGCGTGCAGTTGCTGACGGGCGCCCATCGTCCCAACATGTTCATACAGGAACTACGGTTGTACGTCGACTATCTGAAAAGTGAGATTCGTAGAAGGGTGGATTCGCTGACCGTAAAAGACCAGAAATATCTGAGGAGTTTTGCCGACTCACTTCAGGAGGGAATCGAGTATTATAAGTCGATGATCCCGCTTCTGGTCGAGGAGACGGAGCGTTACAAAGACATCATGCTCGAAGAACTGCTGCAATTTCAAAAAGAGCTGTTGCGGATCATCATCCCTGGCGAGATAGCGGAACCTGTCCTTGTCGCAAATCTGAACCCACACTAGCGTCTGCCTCGCTTTCACGCAGGGCTGATTACCTTCCCACTGAATCCTCTTCTTTAAATCTCCACTGCCGTTCGTTCGATACTAAGTATCACACTATCTTAAACCGACACCGATGCATCATCAGTGTGGATCACAACACCGACATCTTTCAGCAAGAGAAGACGTGGTGACGTTGTGGTGGTAACTCCTCCAAAACCTGTGAGAATTGTGCGCCTGGAGGGATTCCACCGGAGAGGTCATTTTTTCAAGAGGAGTCGATTCGCGAAATCTCCCAACCCTCTGATCAAGAGCCTGCTTGGGCAAGCTCTCCTGCTGCAATTGCATGTATCAAAACCGCACACCTTGTGTATCGAAAGCGGACACCAGTGGACCCGGCTTCATCCGACTTCACCGAATTGGCGAGATTCTCGGAGGATGCGTGATGATACGATGACCTTGCATCGGCACATTATTTGTTCTAGATTCGATCATCGACGGGAACAAAAAGGGATATGAACCGTTGATTGGGTCGTGATTGACAAATAATGAGAGGGGAGATGCGGGTCAGGGCAGAAGAGCCGGGCAGGATCGTTCTGATCGACGAGAATGCGTTGATTGGCGAAGCAATCAAAACGCAATTGCAGAAGGAAGTCACTCTTCCGATTGAAGTCCTCCATTCTATTGAAGAATTGGATAATGGTCCGTACGATATCGTTTTCGTGAATTTGTCATATCATCGCAGTTGTCAAAGGATCGTTAAGAATATCGAGAAGGTGGGATGCCATGATTTCAAGAAACTGGTTGTCTTTTCCAATTTATGCCTGGCTGAAAGCAATCTCCGCGTGACTGATGAAAGGGTCACTGTTCTTTGCAAAAGAAACCCGCTGATCCTGGATGGGCAGTCTGACAGTGCATCGATGGGCATCTCATGCTGCGAAACGTGTGACGTATTTGAGTCCGAGGGACGGGATGCGAGCCACTTATTGTGCGGAAGAATCGAGACTCTATCGGCAAGAGAGAAAGAAATTCTCAAGATGATCGGCAGAGGGTTATCGAGTAAACAAATAGCCGAAAGGCTTTCCGTCAGTAAGAGGACTGTCGATTTCCACAGAACAAACATACTGAAGAAATTGGATTTGAGACGGCTGTCACAGGTGATAGGTATTCTTGTCTACTTTATGTCTGATTTTATTGAATGAATCGTGGTTTGTGTTTCTCCTGAATCCTTTGCCAAAGTATATCGCTGTCACTCAGTTGGGCATGTCAGAGGTTCATCTGCATCGTTGAATCGGGAGAGCAAATAAGTACCCCAGATCATGTCGTCTGTCATTCCCGAACGTTCTTACCGGGAATCCATGCAACGGAGATATTTAGATTCCCGCTTGTCCGAAGGACCCCTCGTATGGGGAAGCATGCGGGAATGACATAGTCAGTGGTTGCCGGATTTTCTTTGGCAGTATCAACCATTTTGCGCCTGAACCGATCAGGCTTTAGCCCGGCTTGCAGTCTGCAAAAACTGGTACAAATAACAGTTGACTTGTATGCCAATCCGCAATATTTTTCATTGAAAATCGATAAAAGGCAGGCTGCTGCACTTTAGGGCAAACAAAGGGATTTCTAATCGCTAGAGGGGCTGCTATGTCACTTTCGATGAAATGGAGTGCCATTACGGCATCTACTTTTGTCGTCGCCATGGTTCTCTTGACTTCGCGATTCCTGGGGCAAATTCCGGTCGCGCTGACAAACTGTCTCGTCATAGTGGGAGCGCTCGTCCTGACATTTCTGGAGTTGCGGGGAGAAACAACAGACTCGACGATGAGGCGGTATGTGTTTGGTCTGGCAATATTCATCCTCTTTTCCATGCTCTACTTGATAGTTGCACCTAATATCTATGTGATTCGGATATTCCTTATCTCCATTTTTTGTTTTTCGCAGGTAAAGGCTGTCCAAGGAAATGAGAAGAGTCTCGCTACCTTATAGTGGTCCCTTGCATTGAGCGCCTTCTTGTTTGGCTCGCTATTAGCCTTGTTTTTTGCCGAGCCGATATTCTGGTACGCGGCTCAGCGTTTTTCTGAGTTGGTATCCGGTCTGGTTGGGAACCTTCCTCTATTGTCGGCGGCATGATTGTGTTGGTTCTTCTCTGGGTCGTTCTTGCCCCACGACAAAATCCGAAATCTGCAATCCGAAATACCAAATCCCCCCTTCTGATTGCTTACATTGATGCCTCACATTTAAACAGATTCAGTGAATACGGGGATGACGGCGTCTGGCCCCTGACAAATAATCTGGTGAGGAACGGATACCTGCCGATTGTGTGTCGCAAGTTTTCGCCGGCGTTGCTGGAGACAAGCAAAATTGCATTTTTCATCGTCCCTGACCAGGAATTGTCCGGCGCGGAGATGAATGAGCTGGAAGGATACATGAAGCATGGCTGAACGGTGGTTTGGTCCGTCGGCCAGGAGAACAGCGAGGCTTCCGTGAGTATCCTGCGTGAACATGGAATGGCGTTGGACAATACCCCACTCGGTCCGGTCTCAGGCAGTTCAGCTGTTGTCCGATTTGCGGTTCCTCCAGCCGGAAGCCATGTCAAATCGTCGCCGCTGTTCAAGCAGAGCCTTTATGGGCGCCTACGGAACAGCGCACACTCAGCTGCTCCAATCGAGAGCCGGTCTGCAGAAACCAGCACAGACTCAAGGATCAACAATCACACTTGATATTCCGTGCTATCCAGCTGTGCCATGATTCAGGGAGTGACTGATTTAACTGCGAGATAGAAGTGGGTCTCGATGCCACCGCGCGTACGGTGGCGTCGGACCTTCAGAGTCTAGGGACTATTTCATACTGAAGGAGTAAGCGATATGGGAATTGCAGAAAATCGATTCGTAGGACTTTTCGTTTTTTCGATACTGATGGCGATTCTCGGCGGATGTCACTTCCTTGATGGCGAAGACAACTCGGACGCTGCTCCGGCAAACACAGTAGCCTATGTTGTCCGAGAGAATGACTGGAGCATATGGACCACTCGGGATTTCAAGAATGTGTTAAAGCTGACCGGAGGTTCGATTGATGATGCTCCCGCTTGGGGAACAGGGAAGAAGGAGATATTTTTTCAGAGAAATTATCCGGGTTCAACCGGCTTCAGGATATGGAAAATGAAGTGGAACGGGCAGGGGCAAACTCCGATCACCCCTGTGGGAATGAATTGTCAGTCGCCCTGTCCTTCACCAGACGGACAGCACATAGCATTCATCTGCCAACACAGATACTTAAGTAGCGGTCTTTCCCGTTATGATATTTGCATAGTACATCCTGATGGCAGCGATTGGGCCGTTCTGACGGATAGCATCAGATTTCCGCTCGATACTTTTAGGTTCTTTGGAAGACCTACCTGGTCCCATGATGCATCTGCACTCGGTGTGTTCTTCTCTTATCGTACTCAGCCGGGTATATTCTATTACGGGACTATCGATGTGACAAGTGGTCATCTTGTTGTCCTGTCCGAGCTTGATTCAATGAATGTGGAAAATCCGGTATGGTCGCCGACCAGGGATGAAGTAATCTATGTAGGAGGGTACAATCTGAGCATTTTTCGATTCAACACCGACGGCTCTGGACTTAAGGAGTTGGAGGGACCGCAGAATTACGATGTCGATTGGTCACCCGATGGCGACAGGATCATTTACACTCATTTCGATACGAGTCCAAGCCAGAGCAGCTTTTGGATAATGAATAGGGACGGGACAAACAAGCACGTGGTGATGGCATACAGCGGGACCATTATCTCAGCACCATCGTGGAAGTGAGCACGCGTTGAAAATGCATGATGCGCGCTTGTTTGCTGAACAGCCAACATGGCTTATCTCGATCCTTTTTCCATTGTGCATCTTACTGGCGCAATTTCAGGCGGTAGCGCAAGAAGAGAATGCAATGATTAAGGGGTGCGTTACGGATTCCGAAACCAACTCGCCCATCAGGGGAGTGAACGTGTCTGTTTTAAGTATTAGTTGTAACACGACGACAGACAGCCTCGGTGGATTTTCTTTGTCTCTGAATCCGGGAAAATACGAGATTTGCTTTACTCATGTCGGATATGCATCTCAGTCAAAACAGATCACCGTAACGCCTAAAGTCAGTAGCTACTCGTTAAACATTTCCCTGAAGCCGAGTGAGTACGTTACAAATGAAGTGATCATAAGTGCCGAGAGAATTCAAGGCTCCCCGAGCCTCCATGTTATAAAGGAAAATGATCTTAAAAATATTCCTAATGTTTATTCGGACATTGTCAGAAGTGTGACAATTTTGCCGGGTGTCACTTCTGATAATGAGTTGACGAGTGCATATAATGTTCGCGGACAGAACTTCGATGCAAACCTTATTTACCTGAATGGTTATGAAATTTATCGCCCATATCTCGTTCAGCAGGGCATTGAGGAAAATCAGTCGGCCATCAACGAGAATATGGTTGAGGATCTAAGGTTCTATAATGGAGCGTTCCCGGCAGATTATGGCGACAAGATGTCATCCGTTCTCGTTGTGAATTATAAGAAAACGCAGGACTCAATTCTTGGAGGTGAAATCAGTGCCGACTTGCTTAATCTAGGCGTTACCATGCATGATAAATTCGGCGGGTTGAAATTGATCGCCGGTTTCCGTTTTGCCTATCCCTCATCCTTCACCAGCGTTCTTCAAACGAAGGGGACTTACATTCCAAGCTATACAGATTTCCAGCTTCTCGGGTCGTACACTTCTCCTGAAAGTCTCGAGGTCGAATTATTGTTTATGACTGCGAGGAATACTTTCAATCTGATACCGCAAGACTGGACAGGCGATTTTGCCATAAACCAATGGTGGCTCTTCCGCCGAATCGCGTTGAAGTTCGAGGGAAGTGATAATTACAGGTACGATTCCAATCTGCTTGGGCTGAGGTTCACGGCCCCTTTAGATCTAAACTCAAATTTCTCTGCTTCATTGGCTTACTACTCCGACAGAGAATTCTACAATAAAAACCTGTCTCATGGTATCTATTATTCCCCCGATGCCTACTATCCGCAGTATAACGTTAGTGATCTCGGTACAGGCTATGATTTCTCGATTAACTCCCTGAAGATGGATCGTCTTGAATTCAAAACTGATTTTGAATCCGATTATGGAACGCACGATACCAGGATCGGGATTGCACTGAAAACTTATCTGATGGACAACTCCCTTAACGAATCGACTTACTATGTGCCTGCAATCGGTGCTGCTTATTTCACTAGCCAAAAACAGCAATTCAGATTCAACTCGATCTCTGCTTATGTAGCTGAAGACTTAATCCCTATTCCGGAATTCACTTTCAATTTTGGGTTACGGACCTCGAAGTATTACTTCAACAGAGAACTCCTTTTTTCTCCACGTGCCTCCGTCTCTTTTGAACTCGACTCTGTTAACTCGTTAAGCTTCGGATGGGGTTACTATTATCAACCGCCCTGTTTCTATGAAACTCGCGACAAGAACTCAAGTGTTGCCAGATCATTACTGTCGCAGCGAGTCGTTCACTACGTTCTGAAATATGAGAGTAGAATCAAGAGTAACACCGACCTGTCAGCAGAAGTTTACTATAAGAGTCTGAGCAGGCTGTTACCCTATTACTATACTAACCAGATGGAACTGACATACAGCGATACAAACAACTATGAAGGGTATGCCTACGGCTTTGACCTGCAATATCATGGCGAGCTTTCGGAGGGACTGGACACATGGATTGGATATGGTTATCTCGTCGCCAGAGATAGAAAAGCAGGCAGTGGTTCGCCATACCAAAGGAGTTTACTTGATCAGACGCATACTATTAGAATTTTTCTTCAGGATGAAATGCCGGTGCTTCGCAAATCTGAGGCTCATGTGCGGGTATTGTTCGGCACGGGTTATCTTTACCACCCGTTGGTGAACATTTCCGGGACGACGGATTCTTATCAAATCGTACCTGACTATGACAATGTAGATCAGTTCCCATTCTACTACAGGGTTGACATGGGACTGACCTATAAGTTCGCTTTGGATAGGAAGAGAAATGTAACTCTGATTGCGGAGGTTCTCAACGTGTTCAATAAGAACAATATTGTTTCATATTCATGGTACATTATCCCTGGCTTCCAACAACCTATGAGGGTGCCAAATCTTCTTTCAGCAAGATTTTTTAATGTAGGGACGAGAATAGAGTTTTAAAAGAATTTGTGGCTGATATACTGACTCAAACAAAATCATTCATCATGGGACAAAGGAGGGTATGCATATGAAAAAGTCTGTGATTTCAGCGACTGTAATTCTATTATCCTTTTTCGGCAGCATCAATGCTCAGATTGTAAGGAGTTACGGCATCAAAGCGGCATATACTTCCGCCACGCAGAATATCGTTTACCTGGTTCCTGGAGCACCGGGACACTGGTCTTTCAATAAGACATCATCAATGTCCGGCATTAATGTTGCGGTATTTGCAGAATGGTTCAACTTTCCCTCTCTTTCGATCTTATCCCAGGTCGAATATGATCAGCGTGGAGCCAGGCTTGAATATGTGAATCCCGGGGTAATTGGATATTCAACAACTAGCGGTCGGCTGTATTATTTATCTGTACCTATAATGGCAAAGTTCAGTCTTACCGCGACCGGTATTATTCCCTACTTGATTGCCGGCCCGAGAGCCGACTTTCTTGTGGGATATCGCGATTTTCAGATAGAGCCGAACCGGTTTCCCATCTATAGCGATTTCAAGAAGACTATGTTGGGCTGGAGCATGGGTATCGGCTTAGGAGCGGATTCAATCCTGCCGGTCGAGTTTCGCTACAACTTCGATTTCTTCAATTCATACAACGATGGTTATGCACGAATCCGAAACAACTCGTTTGATTTGTGGCTCGGTGTTTCTCTATGAACCTCGGTGGCGAGTGCAGAGCTGACATGGTTTACCGGCCATGGACTATTATAAACTGACGTGCTTTCAATCTATGAACGGGACAATGACATGATAGGCATATCTGAATATTCTGGCTGGCGGGTTCATGCTGTTTTTCCTTTTCGATGCCCCGCGAAAGTATTACGTCACTTTCCAGTTGTACTGTTTCTCTACATGGTCGCAAGGTATGTTGCCATGATCTTAGTTTTCACAGAACTGCAGCAGGCAAACCTGTTCTGGCGGCTTGATGCAGTGACGCTGACTCTCATGCCTCTGCCATTTATTCTCGCGCCCGTTTTCCCCAAAGCATTTTCCCTTCTGCTGCGTACTCAACTTGGAGAAAGCAAGTTTGTTAATAGACCCCACTCCCGGCAGGCCATGAGCGGATTTGCAATATCTATGGCGGTTCTTATAATCTCCTGCGTCGCATTTTTCGGCTTCGCTGATCCCGGCCACAAGAAAGGGGGAAGAATCCTGATTGATGAAGGTCACAGCGACTGGGAATGGACGACTCAGCCCTTCGACACCACTTGGTATGGAGAGAGGTCTACGTATAATTACTATTCGATGGCTCAGTACTTGAAGTATTTCTATAAGGTGGATCAAATGTCTGAAGAGCTATCAGAGAAGCTCCTTAGCCATTATGATATTCTCTTCATAAAAACACCAACGAAGCCCTTTACACAGACGGAGACTGACGCAATCAAAGAGTATGTAGGGAATGGAGGTAGCCTACTCCTCATAGGAGATCACACCAACGTGTTCGGCATTACGACAAATCTAAATCCTATCGCCGAGGAATTTGGGATGAGATTTCAGTACAACGCTCAGTACGACCTCGATGGGGAACTCTCAGATTACCAAAAGCCGAAGATACTTCCACATCCGAGCGTGCAATGGCTTCCGACATTCATGTTTGCAACGGGCTGCACATTGGATGCTCCTCTAGTGGTAGAGAACTCGATAATAGGCTACGGGCTGAAGGCTATCGACGCTGACTATTCGCAGGCGAACTTCTTTCCTCGGAATGCCGGTAACGGCGAAAACGCCCAGTTTGGTTTGTTTGTGCAGGCCGCCGGAATTCCATTCGGAAAGGGGAGAGTGTTTCTTCTCAGCGACAGCACTCCATGGTCCAATTTCTATATGTTCATACCGGGTAAGCCGGAGCTGATGCTTGGAATTCTGGATTGGCTTAACAGACGGAATACATTCATGGTGCTCATCAGACCGGTTTCATTGGTTGTCGCTCTGCTGTCGTTTGTTGCGTTGGTTCTCTTCGCACTAAAGATCGACAGAGAGAAAGTACTATTATCGCGATCCTTGTGGGTTTCCTTTTAACACCATTGGCCGTACTGGCTGGCGAGAGCTTAAACCAAGTTCGACAGTTGAGGTGAAAAAGCTTTGTTTCCAGACAGCAAACGCCGAAACGAGGGGAAAGTTTTCACTACTAAATTTGATCTTGTTGTAATCTGAGCGGCGGTTGCATCCTAAGCTTGTGAAGCAGGATAGCCAGGTGTTTGTCTGGTTTGTTAACGCATCGGAGCCTGATCTCTATTCCCTTTTTTGTGGGTAAGACAACATCGGTAAGGGTCAGATTCTTTATTTCCTCAATCACCTGTCGTGGTTCATCTCCTAACCCAGTGTTTTTGCACATCTGACCGAAGCATTTCCATAACACATACGCTATGAAGCAGACGAAGATATGAGCCCTGACTCAATTCTCTTTTTGATGCCAAATCGGGCGTAACTGCAAGTCATGTTTCTGAATCCGGAATGATTCTTCAGCCTCCGTCAATTGAATGTATGCCTTCCATAAATCCTCCGCTGTCCAGTTCTTGATATTCGTCCTTAGCAAATAGTGGCCTTCGCTTATGCGCGCCCACTCAGTCTCGTTGTCGTGTACGCTCCAATCGATACTAACGCGCCCATCATGATCTTTTACATTGATATCGAACAGAGAAGAAGCCCGCTGGTTTTTCTGCAACAAGCGGCCAATGCGTCGCTCCGCCACGTTGACCGTTTTCACATGTCTCGATTCGCAGTTCTTCTTTACTCGCTCAAGTCCCTCCCTAATCTGATCCGCAAACCGGTTGTGCATCGCCTCTTCCTTCTTCTTGCGTGCTGCACTCCTACAAAGAATAAATATCTCCTCTGCCCCCTCCGGTGATGGACAAAGTTTTACCTCAAGTCCTTCATGCACCTTTTGCCATTCCTTATCCACAAAATGCTGCTCAAACTTCCACAGTTGACTCTTCGGTGTCCCGATAATGTAACGGCGCCCTTCTGCTCCCACCAACTTAAGATTGTCAGGGCTTACCATCCCTCGATCCATAATCCACACCCGATCCGACTTGCCGTAGAGTGCTTCCGGCTTTTTGACAATCGTATCGACCGTTTTAGAATCGTGTTTGTTTCCCTCAAACACTTCGTAGCCCAGCGGTATCCCTTCCCTGGTAACCACAAGCCCGATGCATACCTGTCCGTCTTCGACGAGATCGCGCCTAAAGGCGGATTTACAATCCGGTCGGCTGTTGCGTGAATATCCCCTACGAGCTTGTGGGTTCGCTTCTGCTTCCCCCTCAAAGTATGTAGATGTCACGTCGTAGAGAAGGATATCGTACTTGATTTCAAACAGCTCACCCAACCGCTCCTTCAGATACCGCTGTACGTCGTCCTTGTGAACTACAAGCTCATCCAGTGCCCGATATAGACGGTTCTCATAAATATCATCTTCAGCAATGCCCAGTAGATCAGATAATCCGC
>JAMCXB010000035.1 GCA_023480735.1 Bacteroidota bacterium
CTTTGCCAGCTCTTCGGCCGCACTCAAGGCTGCGCCGAGCATCTTCGAGTAAGCAACTATGGTCACGTCTTTACCCTGTCTCTTGACATCGGAAACGCCGAGCGGTATCGTGTACTCCCCTTCTGGCACATCACCCTTCATACCATACATCACTTCGCTCTCCATGAAGATCACGGGGTTGTCGTCCCGTATTGCAGATTTCAGGAGGCCCTTGGCATCCTTCGGTGTACCAGGTAGTACTACTTTCAGTCCCGGCACGTGGGCATACATACTCTCTAAAGCTTGTGAATGCGTGGCGGCAAGCTGATGAGCGGCACCATTGGGACCGCGGATAACCATGGGCACTTTAAGCTGACCGCCGGACATATGGCGCATCTTGGCCGCGTTATTAATTATCTGATCGAAGGCGACCAGCGAAAAATTGAAAGTCATTACCTCGACGATCGGTCTCAGGCCCACCATTGCTGCACCGACTCCGAGGCCGGTAAAACCTGTTTCAGAAATCGGCGCATCAACTACCCGCTGCGGGCCGAATTTCTGGAGCAAGCCCTGTGTTACTTTATATGCACCCTGATATTGCGCCACCTCTTCGCCGACAATGAATACCGAATCGTCGCGTTCCATCTCCTCTGCCAGCGCTTGATTGAGTGCGTCTCTGTATGTTATTTCAGGCATTTATCGAAACTCCTGGTTGTTAATTTCTCTTATTGCACATAAATGTCGTCGTACATGGATTCCAGCGGCGGCTCGGGGCTATTCTCGGCAAACTCCACGCATTCCGCGACGACCTTCTTCACATCCGCCTCGACATTGTCGATCTCCTTCTGGGTGGCAATCTTTTCTGCGATAAGGAATTTCTTCATCTGTTCAATCGGGTCCTTCCGCTTTTCTTCTTCAACCTCCTGCTTCGTCCTGTAGATTGAATCCGGGTCAGACATCGAATGGCCGCGATAGCGGTATGTCCGCAGTTCAAGGAGGGTCGGCAAGCTCAGCTCGCGCGCCTTCTTCGCAGCCTCCTTCACCGCGTCGTAAACCGAAAACACGTTCATCCCGTCGGCAACCATTCCCTCGATACCGTATGAACATCCTCGCTTGTACAATTCGGTCACCGCCGAGGCGCGCTCTACGGCAGTTCCCATGCCGTACATGTTGTTCTCAATGATGTACACGACGGGAAGTTTCCACAAAGCCGCAAGGTTGAGAGACTCATGGAAGCTGCCCTGGTTCATCGCCGCATCGCCCATGAATGTCAGGCAAACACGATCCTCTTTTCTGTACTTTATCTTGAATGCGATTCCCGTTCCGAGCGGGATCTGCCCCCCCACGATCGCGTGCCCGCCGAGCATGTTCTTCGACGCATTAAAGAAATGCATCGATCCGCCCTTCCCCTTGCTGGTACCGTTGTACTTTCCGTATAACTCGGCCATCAGGAGCTTCGGGTCGGTACCCTTGGCAATTGCGTGACCATGATCCCGATAAGCCGTGATCAGGTAGTCGTCTTCGCGAGTCGCGGCTACGGAACCGACCGCTACGGCTTCCTGGCCTATGTAAAGGTGGAGGAAACCGCTGATCTTTTGCATGCTGTAAGCTTTTGCCGATGCTTCTTCAAAGCGCCGAATCAGTACCATCGTGTGGTACATTTCGACTAATTTATTTCTCCCTAGACTAAGATATTCTTCCATATTCGTCTCGACTTCGAAGTCGCTCATCTATCTTTTCTCCGCTATTTTTTATGGTACTATCTGCTCATCGGCGTGGTACGAACTTCGAACCAGTGGTCCCGATTCGACGAACTTGAATCCCATTTCGAGCCCGGTGTTTTTATACATCTCGAACTCTTTGGGCGTAACGTACCTGTCGATCGGAAGATGTTCCTTAGTAGGCTGCAAGTACTGACCGACCGTGAGTATGTCCACACGAGACCTCCTCAGGTCTTTCATCACTTCCACCACCTCTTCAGGCTTTTCCCCTATACCGACCATTACGCCGCTCTTTGTAACCAAGCCGTGTTTCTTAAAATATTCCAGAACCTCCAGTGACCTTTCATACTTCGCCTGCGGCCTTACGACATTGTAAAGGCGAGGCACCGTCTCAACGTTGTGATTCAGAATGTCGGGCGCCGAGTCCACCACAATATCGAGTGCGAGTCTTTCTCCCTTAAAATCGGGTATGAGGATTTCGATCCTGCATCTCGGTTCCCTTATTCTGATCTGCCTGATGGTCTCCGCGAAAATGGACGCCCCGCCGTCGTTCAATTCGTCTCTGTTCACCGATGTAATAACCACGTGCCGCAGTCTCATCGACGCTACCGCTTCCGCGATCCTTCTCGGCTCATCAGTGTCAAGCTCCATCGGACGGCCGGTCTTGACCGCGCAGAAGCCGCAGCTCCGCGTGCAGACATCGCCGAGTATCATGAATGTCGCTGTCCCTCGTCCCCAGCATTCACCGAGATTGGGACAATGGGCCTCCTCGCAAACGGTGTGAAGCTGCTTCCCTCTCATCAGGCCCAATAGCCTGGTATAGTTTTCACCGTAAGGGAGTTTTGCGCGGATCCACTCCGGCCTGCGCGGCTGAGGTCTTTCCTGTGCTGCAATTTGCTCGTTAGTGTCGCTCATATTTCAGGCTCTAAAGTCAAGGTTAGATTTCACAATCTCATCAATCCAAAATTTCATCAATCCATCTTTCCAACATTCCAATTTCATGATACCTGCTTGGTATCGAAATTTTCCAGGTAATGTACGATCCTTTCGAGGAACTGTCCTCCAAGGGCGCCGTCGACCAGCCGGTGGTCGAAGGAGAGCGTCAGGAATCCCATCTGCCTGATCGCGATTGCGTCGTTAATGACTACAGGTCTCTTCTTGACGGCTCCGACGCCGAGAATCGCAACGTTTGGCTGATTTATGATCGGCGTTCCCATCAGGTTTCCGAAGACGCCGTAGTTCGTAATCGAAAATGTCGAGCCGATAGTATCGTCTCCAGTGAGCCGTTTGGTACGGGCCCGAGTTGCCAGGTCTTTGATGGCTCTAGCGAGTCCGAGAACGTTCTTCTCCTCGGCCCGCCTGATGACGGGCACCAGCAGCCCCGTAGTCTCGACGGCCACAGCGATTCCCAAATTCACATAGTTATGCTGGAGGATGTTCGTTCCCTGAATGCTGCTGTTCACAAGAGGAAAATCCTTCAATGCCTTTATCGCAGCGTGCGAGATAAAAGGCATGAAGGTTAGCTGAAATCCTTCGCGCTTCCGAAATGCTTCCCCGTTGCGGGATATGTAGTCCGCTATCCCGGTCATATCGACCTCGGTTATCGCGGCAACATGCACCGACACGTCCCGGCTCGCTACCATGTGTTCCATGATGCGCTGGCGCATATTATCCATGGGAATCACCTGCTCCCCTGCAGAGTCGTGCTTGACCTGCGGCGCTGCCTGCTGACTTGAAATTTCCTTCCTGGCCCTCGCCTGCGAGGCTGTCCGATTCTCTATGTATCGTATCACATCTTCCTTTGTGACCCGTCCGCCCGCTCCCGTCCCTTCAAGGTACGTCAGCTCATCCAGGGAAATCCCCTCGGCCTTTGCTATGCTCTTTACAAGCGGCGAATAAAACTTGTCCCCGCTATGTCCATGAGAGGGTGCAGCTGCGTAACTCTTTTCCGTAACAGGTTCGCGGGAAGACATACTTTCTGCATGGGGTATCTGCATCTCTTCGTCTTCGGGCTTTGGCCGCTCTTCCACCACTGCCGCCCCCTGCCCGGTCCCGGTCTCGATATAGGCGATAACGGCACCGACCTCAGCTACCTCTTGTTCCTGCACTAACATTTTTGATAAGATGCCGGAAGTGGAAGAAGGAATTTCGGTGTCAACTTTATCGGTGCTGATTTCCAGCAGGACCTCATCACGGTCGATCTTCTCACCCGTTTTCTTGTGCCACTTGACAATCTTGCCTTCAGTGATACTCTCACCCATTTTCGGCATTAGTACGGCGACTTGCATGGTAACTCCTCCCGCTTAATAACTGGCAAGTTCTTCAAGTGCTTTCGTGATCTGAGCCTCCGTAGGAAGAATTATAGGCTCAAGCGACGGGCTGTATGGGATCGGGAAGTCCTTGGCTGTGATTCGCTTAATTGGAGCATCAAGATGTTCGAACGCTTCTTCGGCAATGACACTGGAGATTTCGGCGGCAAATCCGCTCGTCCGCGTATCCTCGCTCAACACAAGAACCTTGTTCGTCTTCTTGACGCTTTCCAAAACAGTCTCTTTGTCGAAGGGCACAATAGTGCGAAGGTCCACCACTTCGACCTCTGTTCCCTGTTCTGCCAGCTTCTTGGAAGCATTCAGCGCCATGTAAACCATAGAACCATAAGTGACGACGGTGATGTCCTTTCCTTCTCTGCGAATGGAGGCCTTTCCAAACGGAACCAGGTACTCGTCATTTGGCTCCGGACTCATCGCATAGCTCTGGCGATAAAGACCCTTGTGTTCCAGAAACATAACGGGGTCTTCCATTCTTATCGCCGTTTTGAGAAGGCCTTTGGCGTCGGCGGATGTTGATGGGTATGCGATGTATAATCCGGGACAATGAGCGAAGAGGCTTTCGATGCTCTGGCTGTGATAGTGACCGCCGTGGATATATCCTCCAACGGGTACCCTTATTACCATGGGGCAAGCCCAACTGTTGTTGGAGCGATATCTCATCATTCCGACTTCGTTCCTCAGCTGCATCATAGCGGGAAAAATATAGTCTGCAAATTGTATTTCGACGACCGGTTTGAAACCGCGGACAGCGGCGCCGAACGCGGTGCCTATTATGCTTGCCTCCGCAAGTTGAGAATTGAAAACTCGATCTCTTCCGAATTTAGTCGACAGGCCCTTCGTTGCGGTAAAAACTCCGCCTTTCCCGTCTTCAACGTCTTCGCCCCAAATCAGCATCTTCGAGTTCTTCAGCATCTCTTCGTGAAGCGCATGATTTATCGCGTCCACCATGACGATGCGCTTACCAGAAGGAGTGCTCTTCTCAAACTCAAAATGTGAATGCGTCTCCGTGGGTGCAAACAGATGCATCGTGACCGTTGACGGGTCCGGCAAAGGGCGCGACTCGGCCCAATCGGCCGCTTCGTCGACACGCCTCTTGGTTTCCTTCTGGATCGACTCCACTTCAGCCTGCGACAGGATCTGTTCGGAGACAAGGAGGGACTCCATAACGAGAAGAGGATCACGCGCATGGTCTTTCTCAATTTCATCCTTGGGCCTGTATTTCCTGTCATCGTCCGAAGAAGAATGAGAGAGAAGCCTTACAACATCTGCCACAATCACACTCGGTCCCTCGCCTCTCCTGGCTCGTGCGACTGCGTCCTTTGCAGCGCCGTAGCTTTCGCGGAAGTCCGTACCGTTCACCTTGTACCGGGCAAGGTTTTCGTAACCCTTGGCTATTTCGTATACGGAACCGCCGGCGGTCTGCTGCCATTCCGGAACGCTGATGGCGTAATGGTTGTCTTCGATGCAAAAAATCACCGGGAGTTTTTCTCTCGATGCCCAGTTCAACGCTTCGGAAAATTCACCTTCGCTGGTTGCCCCTTCACCTGAAGAGACATAGACCACCTGGTCCTTCCGATCCTTCACACAGGCTAAGGCGGTGCCCACAGCCTGAAGGAACTGAGTACCTGTAGGGCTCGACTGCGTTGGGATATTCAGAGACGGCTTCCCGTAATGTCCCGGCATCTGCCGCCCCCCGGTCATGACGTCTTCTGCTCTGTGAAGCTCGGCCAGCATGATTTCTTCGGGCGTGAATCCTATCCCCATCGCGAACCCAAGCCCGCGGTAGTAAGGGTATGCCCAGTCGTAACCTGGTTTGAGGTTCATGGCACATGCGATTTGAACAGCCTCGTGTCCAGATCCACCGATATGGAAAAAAGCCTTTCCCTGCTTGAGGAGTGCTAACTCCTTCTCGTCCAGCCTGCGCGCAAGGAGCATGAGCTTGTAAGCATCCACAAGCTGTTCGTTCGTCAGCAGTCCGTCCGCTAATTCGACGGCGAGATCACTTTTCCCGTTCGTCTTCTCCGCCTGTTTGACATCTCTCTTAACTGGAGGCATGTTCCTTCTCCATCACTATCTGATATTCTTCAATCAGCTGTTCGAGATTCACGGGTTTGATTTCTGTTTGAAACACCTCGGCGAACTTCTGAGCAACCACATTTTTCACTTCCTGCATATCGACGGTCCTCTCAAGAAGCTGCGACAGCGATGTAACTCCTTTGTGAAAAATACCGCACGGAATAATTCTACCGAAATACGAGAGGTCCGTGTTGATATTGAAAGCAAAACCATGCATCGTAACCCAACGGCTGACTTTCACGCCGATGGCACAAATCTTCTCATCGCCTACCCAGACCCCTGTGTACTCGGGTTCCCGACGTGCCGCAATTCCATAATGGTCCAGCGACCTGATTACAACCTCTTCGAGATCCCGAAGGTAGCGGTGAACGTCGCGATAATAGTCATCGAGATCGATTATCGGATAACAGACAATCTGTCCCGGACCGTGATAGGTGATGTCTCCGCCGCGGTCGATCTTGTATACTCCGACATTCTTCTCACGAAGTTCCTGGTCGGAGGCAAGGAGGTGGTCGTCGCCGCCGGATTTTCCGATTGTGTATGTGTTGAAATGCTCCGTGAAGATGACCGTGTCGGGGATTTTCCGCGAGACTCTCGCTTGATGAATTGCCTTCTGCAGCTCCCAGGCATATGCGTAATCCGTAGTCCCTATATCTGAAAGTAAGACTCTTCTCAATTCTCTTTGCTTCAAATGTCTATTGCGTGTCCCAGGGCATCCTCTGCCGCCTCCATCACTGATTCGCTCAGAGTGGGGTGCGCATGCACGGTGCGAATAATTTCGTACGGAGTGGTTTCAAGCTTCTTCGCAATTCCCAATTCTGCAATCAGTTCGGTCGCGCCGTGGCCAATTATGTGAGCACCCAGGAGTTCACCATACTTCTTATCAAATATCAACTTCACAAAGCCAACCGCTTCATTAGTCGCGATCGCCTTTCCATTAGCTGTGAACGGAAACCGCCCGATCTTAGTTTCATAACCGAGATCCTTCGCCTTTGCCTCTGTCAGCCCGATGCTTGCAACCTGCGGCTGGCAATACGTACAGCCCGGAATGCTGTTGTAATCAAGCGGCTCGGTCTCAACGCCTGCTATGCCTTCGACACACCGTATCCCCTCTGCAGACGCGACATGCGCGAGCCACGGAGCCCCGATCACGTCGCCAATAGCATAAACTCCGTTCACCGACGTCTTGTAGGTCGCCCTGTCGACGCTTATCCATGACTTCTCGACCTTCACTCCGATATTCTCCAGACCGATATTGTCGGTGTTTCCCTGTATGCCTACTGCCACGAGAGCGATGTCAGCCTTGAGCTCCTGTGATCCTTTCTTGTTGGAAATTTTCACGGATACTCCCTCGCCAGACGCGGCAGCGGATTCCACTTTAGTATCTGTCAGTATGTCTATTCCTTGCTTCTTGAATTCTCTTTCGAGCTGGGCCGTAACTTCCGCGTCTTCAATGGGTAAGATATTCGGCATCATTTCTACCAAAGTGACCCTTGTACCGAAAGCGTTGTAGAAATAAGCGAACTCTGCACCTATAGCGCCAGCGCCTATGATTATCATCTGTTTAGGAACGGACTCGAGCAGCATCGCTTCGGTACTTGTAATGACCTTTTTCCTATCGATCTTAATCCCTGGAAGCTCGCGAGACCTTGCACCTGTGGATATTATTATATTCTTACCTTCAACCTGAGCGACTTCTTTCCCGTAATTGTCGGTAACGGACAACGTGTTCTTGCTGGCGAATTTTCCGTTTCCGCTTATCTTCTCTATCTTATTTTTCTTAAACAGGTACTCAACACCCTGCGAAAGCCTGTTCGCGGCATCCCTGCTTCTCTTTATTACCTTCTTAAAGTCAACCGTTAGATTATCGTAAGTAATCCCATATTCCTTAGACTCCTTGAAGCTCCACATCACTTCCGCACTCTTAAGTAGAGCCTTGGAAGGGATACAGCCCCAATTGAGACAAATCCCGCCGAGCTTATCTCGTTCGACACAACCGACTTTCATTCCAAGTTGTGCCGCTCTAATAGCCGCAACGTATCCTCCGGGGCCGCTGCCAAGGATTACCAGATCGAACTTCCTTGATTCCGCCATTTTTTCTCCTCTGAAATTCGGGACAGGCTAAAGTTGTAGAACCGTCCTTCTGCAGGTTTTCTAATCTATTTTCGTCCTTCGGGGATTTCCCTATTCACGAAACCGTTCTTTCTTAGTTCACTGTGACTGCTTAAAAATATAACAGAAACGGGGCATTTAAATCAAACTCACGCCGGGGACCCGGGACACAAACACTTAACACTGTAATCGGCCAAGAAATTGCATAATCTGAAACTCGGCATCCCTCTTCGGCTTTTGGAAAGAGATAGTCGATGCAATGCCCCCGCAGGTGTCCTAGACAAGAATAATCTGAAACTCAGGCTTCGGGATTACAATCAACGGACCTAAGCTTGATCCTGAAAGTTGATCCCTTCCCTGTTTTGCTGTCCTTCAAAAATATTTCCCCGCCATGATATGACTCGACGATCCGCTTGGCCAGGCTCAGACCCAATCCCCATCCTCTTTTCTTTGTCGAGTATCCCGGTCTGAACACATCCCGTCTGAATTTCATGTTGATCCCCTTCCCAGTATCGGAGACATCTATATTAACGAATCGGTCTTCCTTCGAGATATGGATTGTGATGCTGCCTTCTTTGTCTTCGATTGCATCGAGGGAGTTCTTAATGAGGTTCTCGAGAACCCACTCGAAAAGCTCAGGATTGAGTCTAACACATGGCGATCTGTCTCCTGTCAACACCAATGAGACTTTCTTTCCGGTTTGCGGGATCCGTTTGCCAAAATAAGCGAAGACGTTGTCAATGATTTCTGCGACATGCACTTTCCGCAATTCAGGAAGTGAGCCTATCCTGGAAAACCTCATCGTCACCTTACTGAGACGATTGAGATCCTGTTCGATATCGGAAAGTATTTCTGACTTGCGGCTGTTATCCATATCCGACTTCAAAAGCTCAGTCCACCCCATCAGGCTCGAGAGCGGCGTTCCTAACTGGTGGGCAGTCTCTCTGGACATCCCAACCCATATATTCGACTGCTCGCTCCGCTTAAGGTAGCTGAAGGCGAAATAACTGATTAGAATAAACAGAGCGGCTACTGCAAACTCGACATAAGGCACATATCTCAGCTGTGTGACCAGATCGGATTCCCCGTAGTGAACGTAATTGAGAACTACGGTGTTCACCGAGACTTTAATGGGAGGATACTGCTCGTCCATCTTTTTTATCAGGCGCATCAGGTAATCGTGCTGTTGCCGCAGGGTTTTCGTCGTATCCAAATCGATATTTCTGATGTTACGGTCATAAGGCTGGTACGGTTGGTTGTGGCTGTCCGTAAGGATCATCGGGAAATCGATCGAACTGAGCACGTCGTCAAATATGAAACTGTAATCCTGTGGTGACGATTGGTCGCTCGCCAAATACTGAAGTGACCGAGCGTACAGATGGGCAATATTTGCTTCGCGTTGAATCAGCCGGTGAACTATGGATTGGGTGTAAATAAGCGTTCCTGCGGCAATTACGGCTGCAAAAACTAAAAGCCCGGCTTTTATGTTCACAGAAGAAGGATTAGAAGACGCCATCTTTTTAGATTATAATTTCGGCAGAGGCTACTTTCAAGACAACCCGGACTGAGATTGCATTATTTTTGGAACCATGTTTATCTCCTTGCTGTCTCCCGGAGCGGAGCAGGATAGCGCCTCAATCCGGCGCTCTCAATCTATGGCGGTGGCATATGTCGCGAATTCTCAAATCCTTGATTAGGTGACGTTAAAATCCTAAATTTAAGTTGATTTATGCTATTTAAGTGCCTATGACACACGAACTTAATGATAGAGAGAGAGAAGTCCTGCGGGCAGTCGTCCACAATTTTATTTTGACGGCGACTCCTGTAGGCTCGAAATTCATATCTCAGAAGCAGGACATCGATTTGAGTCCCGCAACCATCAGGCATGTTATGGCACAGCTTGAAGAGCTGGGGTATCTCAATCATCCTCACACGTCCGCCGGCAGAGTTCCGACAGACAAAGGATACCGGTTCTATCTGGACTCTCTGATGTCACTTGAGGTATTGCAGGAAGATGACCAGGCACGAATAGCCCTTGGCCTGAAGGCTTCGTTTGACTCCAGTGAGCTATTGAGTGAGGCATCAAAACTTCTCGGAAAAGTATCCAGACAACTGAGCCTCGTATCTGCTCCGTACCTGGGTGATGCAGTCCTGACGAGGATCGAGTTGATCTTTCTGAATCGATCACGAATACTAGTCGTGCTCTCGCTCGAGACAGGATTAATTAAGACCATCGTCCTGGAAGTCGAGTCTGAAGTGAGTCAGGATGGACTGAGAAAGGTCAACTCCCTGCTCAATGAACGTCTGGCCGGTTTGAGACTCTCTGAAATTCGGGAGACTATTCTGGAAAGAGTCGGCGACTATGCCGATGAAGAAGTTATCAGCCGGTTCACGAGCATGAGTGAAAGGATTTTTTCCGCGAGACCTGAAGCGGACAAGATCCATATCGGAATGCCGCAGGGCCTGCTGTCACACCCGGAATTCGATCTGCCCGAGAATCTCAAAGGGATCCTGGAAATTCTCGGAGATGAAAACGTCATACTCCACATCCTGGAGAAAAGCGACGCTAACGAACCCATCACCGTGAAAGTCGGGAGTGAAAACGAGGATGAAAAGCTTAAGGATTATAGTCTGATTACTGCGCGCTATGAGGCAGGCGGCGTCAAGGGAACGGTGGGCATAGTCGGTCCGCGACGGATGCAGTATTCCCGGCTGATACCGCTCGTGGATTTTGTCGCGAAGGTTATCACAAATAAGTTCGAATCATAAATCTGCGTGTTTTGGAAAAAGATGGATAACACAGAAGAAGAAAACGAGGGAAAAGTACCTGAGATGAGCGAAACAGAAAAAGAGTCTGAACAGCCGAAAGAATCTGAGGAGCCGTTGTCGGCATCCGGCACTGAAAGCGAGATTGTAGCTGACCTTGACAAATTACAGAAGCAGTTGGGTGAATCGGAGGCCCTTATATCATCATACAAGGACCAGTTGCTAAGACTCGCGGCCGAATTTGAAAATTTCAGGAAGAGAGTGGAAGTCGAGAGGGCCGATTTCGTGAAATTCTCAAACGAGAAGGTCATAAGAGATATACTCCCTATCCTGGACGATTTCAACAGAGCTTTAACAAACGGGAAAGCAAACCACGACTTTGATTCCTTCTACAAGGGAATTGAAATGATCTATCAGAAGTTTTACAAACAGTTGGAAGACAAAGGCCTCAAGCCGATCGATTCAATCGGCAAAGTATTCGATGTAACGTACCATGATGTGCTGATGCAGGTCCAGCGCCCGGAGGTAGAGCCCCATACCATCGTAGAAGAGATAGAACGCGGCTACATGCTGCATGGGAAAGTGATCAAACATGCCAAGGTTATCGTTGCCGCGGAAGGCAACGATCAGTCGAACTCCACAAAAAAGAATTGATTTAGCGAAGGAACAAGATGTCAAAGAGAGACTACTACGAAATATTGGGCTTGCCTAAAGGTGCATCGGTTGACGACATCAAGAAAGCATATCGAAAGCTGGCAATGCAATATCACCCTGACCGTAACCCTGGAGACAAACAGGCCGAAGAAAAATTCAAAGAAGCTACGGAAGCCTACGAGGTATTAAGCGACCAGGACAAGCGATCGCGTTACGACAGGTTCGGTCATGAGGGAGTCAGGCAGGGTGCGGATTTTCATGATTGGACAAACACGAACGCCAGCGACATATTCACCGTATTCAACGATATATTCGGCAGTGGATTGGGGGGATCCATATTTGGAGACTTCTTCGGCGGAGGGACACGGACCAGGTCACGTTCAGGTGCATCAGCCGGAGAAAGAGGCAGCGACCTGAAGATTTCCGTCAAGCTGACACTGGAAGAGATCGCCACGGGTATAGAGAAGAAGATCAAGATAAAGCGGCAGGAAAAGTGCCAGACCTGCGGCGGCTCCGGGGCAAAGTCCGGTTCCGGAATGTCGACTTGCCCGACATGCGGCGGGAGCGGCGAGATCCGTAAAGCGACGAGAACAATGTTCGGTCAATTCGTCAACATCGTTCAGTGTTCGACATGCGGAGGCATCGGGAAGATCATAAAGGACCCATGTTCCTCTTGCGGCGGCGCCGGGAGGGTAAACGGCGAGTCCACGATCAAAGTAAAGATACCCGCAGGGGTGACCGACGGAAACTACCTGACACTCCGCGGCGAAGGGAATGCAGGACGACGAGGTGGACCAAACGGAGACCTGATCGTTGTGATCGAAGAGGCTTCCCACGAACACTTCAAGCGCGACGGCGACGACATCATTTTTGAGCTTGAACTCAGTTTCCCGGAAGCCGCACTCGGAAGCGAGGTCGAAGTCCCGACTCTTGCTGGCAGGGCCAAACTCAAAATCGAGCCCGGCATCCAGTCGGGGAAAATCCTGAGAATGCGCGAGAAGGGGTTACCCCACCTGAACGGCTACGGCAAAGGCGACCAACTGGTTGCCATAAATGTGTATACCCCAACCAAACTGAACCAGCACGAAAAGGACTTGCTGAAGGATCTGGCTCGTTCGTCCAATATGAAGCCGCCATCCAGAGACGGTAGCGCCTTAGACTGAAGACTTATCACATTGACGTCAGAGAATCGTCCGAGTTAAATTCAAGCCGATTTCTCCGATATTCCCTTTGGAATCAGAATCATAGTATATTGGACTGAAATGTTGGACAAAGTAACCCGCAAGATCCAGGAAAAGTTCGGACTTACCAAAAGCGAAGCAGGCATCATACTCTTCCTGAGTTTCGGCCTGATTCTCGGCGGCACGGCCAAGATTCTTCAGCTGGACAAATCCACTGAGAAATTCGACTTCAGCAGGTCGGATTCTTTCTTTGTCGCGGCATCTTCCAGGATTGATTCGGTAATCGCGGCAGAAGAAGATACTGCCGGGAAGAGTTTGCACTTCGGCAAGATGAAGGGAGCGTCCGTCACTTCCCCCGTCGACCTGAACAGCGCAAGCCTAAGTGATCTCGTCACGATCCCGGGAATAGGCAATGTAACGGCACAGAGAATCCTCGATTACAGGAGCGCGAACGGAAAGTTCGGGTCAGTTCAGGAACTGAGAAACGTGAAGGGAATCGGCGCAAAGAAACTTGAGCAGATGAAACCTTACGTGAGGGTAGAATAGATGGAACAGTACAGAATTGTTCTTGGGCTTGAGGTTGGCAGAGACTTCCTGCGCGCGGCAGAAGTTGAACATAGAAACGGAGAGTACTTCCTTTCGAGAATTGTCGAAAGGACACTCGACAGCCTGAAGGTCGACGACCTGGTACAATTGATTTCTCTTTTGATAAACGAAGAAGCGATTCTCAGCCGAACCGTTTCAGCGGCTATAGATACCACGCTTCTCGATAAGGATACGATCGACGTTGATTCGGATCTGCAGCACGAAGAGATAGCGAATTTCTTGAAAGCCGAAACGGCTTTCCACAATGATTTCATCAAGAAGGAGTTTCGGCCTGCATACGAGGTGGTCGGCATGAAGCCAGGCGCCTTCAAAGAGATATTCTATGCAGCGGTCGATAAAGAACTCCTGGAATCACTCAAGAATGCCTGCACAAGATGCGGCTTTGAGCTTAATTTCATCGACCTCGATCATTCATGCAGCGAGTTGACCGTAAACAAGCTGGTCCGGCCGTCCGAGAATTATATCCTTATCACGGTGAAAGGGGAGCAAATAGAAGGAAGTTTCTGCAAGAACGGCGAGCGTGCCGCGTATAAATATGTCAACTATTCCGGTGAGCCGTTCTATTTTGTCACCAAAATATCGAATGACCTGGAATCACTGGTCGACGACTATGCCGGGAAAATATATATTACCGGTTCATCAGCGGACACTTTTTTGATAGATCTTCTCAAGAAGAGCACGGATACAAGATTTGAACTTCTCGTCCCTAACCAGAACATGCTGCAGTCTCCGGCGGTCCTGTTGAACCCGAAACTCAACCCTCTTCCCCACTATTTCTCTTCAGTGATCGGTGCGGCGCTAAAATAGATATGAGAATAACCGGCGGAATACTCGGGAGCAGAAGACTGCTGTCTATTGACTCTCCCAAGCTGAGACCTGCGACAGACAGACTGCGGGAGACGATGTTCGACATTCTCATGAACATCATGGATTTCGATGGCTTGCAGGGACTCGATCTATACGCGGGCACAGGGAGCGTGGGATTCGAAGCGATCAGCAGGGGCGCAGAAAAAGTCGTCTTTGTCGAGGCGGATCGGAAGATAGCGGAGGTCCTGCGAAAGAACGCCTTCGCTCTTGGAATAGAGCAACAATGTGACGTGCGCACGGTCCGGGTGGAGAAGTTTCTGAAAGTTAATGAAGATAAATTCGACATCGTTTTCGTGGATCCGCCGTACGCCTTGAACAACGCGACTTACGGAATCATCGATGAGATTCTTTCCCGCGGAGCAGTGAGCGGAAACGGAATTATCTGCGTCGAACATTCGAAAGACTATTCACCACCTCTTGCCCTGTTGGTTCGGCAGAAGATATTTGGCTCAACTATACTCTCGTTTCTAAAGCCGGAGACAAAATGTCAAAATTGATCCCTTCTGGAAAAACAGCGATCTATCCAGGCACATTCGATCCAGTCACATACGGCCATGTCGATGTTGCCAAGCGTGCGGCACAATTGTTCGACAGAGTAATAATCTGCGTCGCTGTGAACACACTGAAGACGCCGCTGTTCTCCGGGAAGGAGCGTGTGGATTTAATAGAAGAAGCCATGAAGGACATCACAAACATCGAGGTTGAACAATTTGAGGGACTGCTCGTAGACTATGCGCTGAAGAAGAAGGCCAGTGCAATCGTACGAGGCCTTCGGGCGGTTTCCGACTTCGAATATGAATTCCAGATGGCGTTGACGAACAGAAAGTTGTGCAAAGATATTGATACGGTGTTTCTGATGCCGCATGAGAAGTATACATACTTGAACAGTACCATTGTCAGGGAAATTGCGCGGTTTGGCGGAGACGTCAGCGAGTTTGTACCACCGCATGTGAAGGACAAGCTTATACATAAATTCAGAGATGCAAAAACAAAAGACGGAAGGAAGTAACCTAGATGACCTCGCTTTCTGAGAAAGTAGACAGGATCGAAGAATCACAGACAATTGCAATCACTTCCCTCGCGAAAAAGCTGCGAGCGGAGGGAAAAAAGATAATCAGCCTGAGCGCGGGAGAACCCGATTTCCCGACGCCCGAAAACGTGAAGCAGGCGGCAATAAAGGCGATAAACGATAATTTCACTAAATACACCCAGAACGAAGGCACACCCGAATTGCGGGAAGCAGTCGCAGAAAAGTTCCGCCGGGACAACGGCCTGAACGTGAAGGCGTCTAACATCCTCGTCTCAAACGGAGGAAAGCATTCGATCTTCAATGCACTCCAGACGATTTGTAATCCCGGGGACGAAGTGATTATACCCGCTCCTTACTGGGTCAGCTTCCCTGAGATGGTGAAACTGGCCGATGCAACTCCAGTGATACTTCAGACAAAGGAGGAACGTGGATTCACTTTCACCGCGAATGACCTGAGACCGTTGTTGACTCAGAAGACTAAGGCTCTGATCATAAACTCGCCCTCAAATCCAACAGGGAGCGTCGCAAGTGAGGAGACACTTCGAGGCATCGCGAAGCTTGCAAAAGAGCGGGATTTCTTTATCATATCCGACGAGATTTACGAGAAAATCATTTACGACGGCAATAAGCATTTCTCTATTGGATCAATACCGGAAGTTCAGGACAGAGTGATTACAGCCAGCGGAGTCTCGAAGGCATACTCGATGACCGGCTGGCGGATCGGATTCATGGCGGCAAACGAAGAGATCGTGAAGCGCGCATCGAAGATCCAAAGTCAGTTGACTTCCAATGCATCGTCGATTTCCCAAGCGGCGGCTCTCGAGGCGTTGAAGGGCCCGCAGAGCGACGTGGAGAAGATGAGGGTTTCGTTCCAGCACAGGCGCGACGTGATGATGGAACGCCTGTCGGGGATCGACGGAATGACGCTCGCTAAACCAGGAGGAGCCTTCTATTTCTTCCCTTCTGTAAAGAGATTATTCGGAAAATCCAACGGCGGTCAGGTGCTGAGAAATTCAGCCGACATCGCAAGTTATTTACTCTTAGAAGCTCAGGTAGCGCTGGTTCCAGGTGCCGCGTTCGGCTCAGACAGTCATATCAGAATATCGTACGCTTACGCGGAGAAGGAACTAACGGAAGCCGTCGATAGAATCGCAGCTGCGGTGACGAAACTCAGATGACAATTCCAATAGTTCGACTTAAACCCAAAGAAGAGAGAAGGATCCTCTCCGGACATCTCTGGGTGTTCAGCAATGAAATTGCCGGCATAGAAGGAGCGCCTGCTGTCGGCGACGTGGTAAGTGTCAGAAAACACGGCGGCGTACAAATCGGCTACGGGTTCTACAACCCTCAAACGCTCATAGCCGTGAGGCTCTTCTCGAAGGAATATGTCGAGCCTGACAAGCTATTCTTTACGAGCAGAATAACCTCGGCCCTTGAGCTGCGCGAGACTCTATTTCATGCCCCCTTCTACCGGCTGGTTCATAGTGAAAGTGATTTTCTGCCGGGACTCACTATTGAAAGATTCGGCACACTCTTCAGTGTACAGATTCTTTCCGCCGCCATGGAGAGAAGAAAAGATATTATTTATGATTGTCTCCGGGAAATGTTTGATCCGGCCGCCATCTATGAGCGCAACGAAGGGAGCTCGCGCGAACTGGAGGGTCTGCCCCCCGCAAGAGAGATCGTCTTCGGTGAAGAACGTACGGTTGACTACGACGAGAACGGGGTCACGTTCAGAATAAATCCGCTCAGCGGTCAGAAGACAGGATTCTATTTCGACCAGCGGCTCAACAGAATTTTCTCCAGAGAGTTCGCCGATCATTCGTCAGTGCTCGATCTTTTCTCGAACGAGGGTGGATTTGCCCTTAACTTGGCGCGCGCGGGATCGGAAAAAATCGTTGCCGTCGATTCTTCCCAACAGGCGATCAATAATCTGCTTTTAAATTCCGAACTGAATGGTTTTAAGAACGTCCAAGGAATCGTGGCTGATGTGAACTCCTTTCTCGCAAAGGCGTCGGCCTCCGGCGAGAAATACGACGTTGTAGTTTCCGATCCGCCGAGCTTCACCAAAAACAGGAAGAGTGTGCCGGCGGCCAAAGCAGGATACAGGCATCTGCATGAGACCATTTTCTCTGTCCTTAAGAAGGGCGGAATTCTCCTAACCGCATCATGTTCACATCACATCTTCAGAGAGACTTTCGAGGAGGTCATCGCGACTGCGGCCGAAAGAGCAGGACGAACGCTTCAGTTGCTTCACCGCGCAGGGGCATCGCCCGACCATCCGGTTTTGCCCGGCATGCCCGAGACCGAGTACTTGAAGTTCAACGTATACCGGGTTTTCTGAAGGCCCAGGCAGTCGGGTGAGCATCCTGGAACTATTTCGAGCTATTTCGTATTGAACCTAGCAAAATGGGAAGTCGTCTAAGAATATGATGAAAATGACTTTGAGGCCTATTAATTTCATTTCAGGTGTGAAAAAATGAGAAAACTAACAATTCTGATGGTTCTTGCCCTCGCAACCGCCGCTTTCGCGGATCAACCGAATGTGGCCGCACAGCCCGATTCAGAGTATGCCTCCATGCCCGTCAGGAACATTGCACAGCCCGACACGAACATAAAGCCGAACGCTCTCGGGCTCGATCTTATGATAGGTAACTCGGGTTTCGGACTGGGATTCTCCTACATTCACGCTTTGAACAGCACCCTATCCTGGACACTCAATCTTACCGCGTCAGAAGCCAAGGCACCCAACGAAATCGACTATATCGATCCTTTTACAGGACAGAAGTTCGTACCTGGAAAGATCAATCAGCTTTTCGTTTTCCCTGCCATGATCGGATTACAATACCGACTATTCAAAGATCAAATCACGGACTCTTTTCGTCCATATATTTTCGCCGGACTTGGTCCGAACGCCGTCTTCGCGGCGCCATACAATCAACCTCTGGGCTACAGCTTCTCTCACGGCAAGGGATACTTTGGAATGGGTGCATACTTCGGGGCCGGGGCGTACTTTGGACTCGACCCGCACAGCCTGATGGGTGTGAGTTTGAGGTACTACGTGCTTCCGATGTCTCACGGGATCGAAAGCATGCAAAATGAGCCGATGGCAAACTTCAATACTTTTTTCATAGCCTTCAATATCGCGACACAGTACTAAACCGCACCAAGGACCTTTTTCAGGGCCACGCCCGTTCTCGACTCGCCGACAATCATAATTTCTTCCGGTGTACCCGTGGCTACGACCTTTCCCCCTTCATCTCCGGCTTCCGGTCCGAGATCGATAACATAATCCGCACATTTGATCACGTCCAGGTTATGTTCGACAACAATCACGCTGTTTCCGCGGTCACGAAGCTCCAGGAGAACATCGAGAAGCTTTCCTATCTCCTCAAAGTGCAAACCGGTAGTCGGTTCATCAAGGACAAACAGCACTTCCCTCTCGCTGCTTCCGGACAGGTAACTCGATATCTTGAGCCGTTGCGCTTCTCCGCCCGAGAGAGTAGACAGCCTCTGGCCCAGTTTCAAATAGCTTAGTCCCACTCTGTCCAGGAGTCTGAGTGGCTTGATGACATCCTTCTTATCGCTGAAAAACTCCAAAGACTCGGCAACGGTCAGGTCCAGGACGTCCGCGATATTCTTTCCGCGATATCTAATTTCCAGCGCATCGGAGCTGTACCTCCGCCCGTTGCATGCCTCGCAATCAAGCGTAACGTCCGCAAGGAATTGCATCTCCACCACCTGTATTCCTTCGCCGTTGCACGCTTCGCACCTCCCACCCCACCCGACATTGAAGGAAAAATAGCTCGAAGTAAGATTCCTCTCCCTCGCAAGGGGCGTGTCGGCAAAGATATTTCTTATGGAATCGAAAGTGCCGCTGTAAGTAGCAACATTCGATCTGGAGACCCTTCCAACTGCACTCTGGTCTATGAGTTCGACCGACTCCGGCATGTAATCGAACAAAATTCCCTTGACGCGGCTGGTGGATATTTCGACATTCTCACGGGGGCCGGTGAGAACTTCCTCCGTACCCTTCTCTTTGATCGCATCGAAGAGTATGTCGTAGACGAGAGTGCTTTTGCCGGAACCGCTCACGCCTGTTATGCATACAAATGAATAGAGAGGGATGTCGACGTTCAGGTTGTCGAGATTGTGCATTGTAGCACCCTTGACATGAATAAACTTCTCGGCAGGCTTTCTTCTTTTGGGAAGGGCAATTTTCTTCTCTCCCCGCAGGTACTTTCCGGTCAACGACTTTTTCGACTTTAAAAGCCCCTTATAAGTCCCTTCATACATTATCTCTCCCCCCATTGTGCCCGACCCGGGTCCCAGGTCTATTATATAGTCGGCGTTCTTCATCATCTCGCCATCGTGCTCGACAACGATCACGGTGTTCTGGTACGACTTCAGGTTTTTCAGGATCGACACCAGCCTGTCCATATCGCGGGGATGGAGTCCTATGCTCGGTTCGTCCAGTACATAAGCTGTGGCAACCAGTGTGGAAGCTAGACTCGTGGCCAGGTTCACCCTTTGCGCCTCGCCCCCGGACAGGGTGGATGAAAGGCGGTCAAGTGTCAAATACCCCAGCCCAATCTGAAACAGGTAACCGACTCTCTTACGTATTTCTTCGAGCACTTGTTCCGCTATAACGGCATTCTCTCCTTCGAGGCTTACCAGTTCGAAAAACGTATGTGCTCTGGCGACGGTCATAGAGACAATCCCGGCCATTGTCTGCCCGTCTATCTGGACCGCAAGGGCCTCCTGTCGTAATCTTGCCCCGTTACAGACAGGACAAGTCACATAGCCGCGATATTTGTCGAGAAAATACCTCACTGAGAAGGAGTGAGATTTTTTTTCCAGGTGTTTGACAAACCCCTGGAGACCGATGAAAGTCTGATCCCCGTTTATGAGGAACCGCCATTCTTTTTCCGTCAGGTCCCTGATCTGCGCGTCAAGTCGAATCTTTCCCGAATTAGCGGCCTTCATTAGCGAACGCCGGTAAACATCGAAAGCCGACGCGGATATCAGGCTGTTGCCGCCGTGTAATATGCTTAGAAAAGGATTCGCTACAGTCCTGCCCCAATCGTAGCCCAGGATCGTACCGAACCCCTGACACTCGGGGCATGCCCCATATGGATTGTTGAAAGAGAAGAGACGTGGCTCGGGTTCCAGATAGCTCTTCCCACATTGTGAGCACTCGAACTTGCTCGAGAACCTGAATGTTCTATTCGCATCAACATCGTGGACGTATATGCCTCCAGCCCCGTTCAGGAACCCCTGCTCGCACGCCTCGATCATCCGGTCTTCATATCCTTCACCGCCAACAACAAGCCTGTCCGCAAGGATCAGGAATTCAGTTCCGATGTCAGACACATCGTTGTCGGATTCGACTATAACACCCGGCCTGCTCTTGTCGGCAAATCTGAAAAATCCCCGGCGTCTCAGGTCCGCGATCATCGCGCCGCTATCACCATCTGCAACATTAAACAAAATGTATATCCTCTTGTCAGCACAAGTGTTGCTTACGGCTTTTAGGATAAGCTGTGGCGAGTATTTCACCACAGGAATATGGCAGTCAGAGCACACGACGGTGCCTGCCCTGCCAAATAGGAGTCTTAAATAATCATAAATCTCGGTCATGGTGGCAATCGTAGATCTCGGGTTTCTACTGAGGCGCCGTTGTTCGATCGCAACAGTCGGAGAGATGCCACGAACGGTGTCTACATCCGGTTTTTCCATGCGCTCGAGGAACTGCCTGACGTAAGCGGACAGGCTCTCTATGTATCTCCGTTGCCCTTCGGCATAAATGGTATCAAACGCCAGGCTGGATTTTCCACTCCCCGAAGGACCCGTGATTACAGTAATCTTGCCCTTGGGTATTCTTACCGTAATGTTCTTGAGATTATGGGTGCGCACCCCCTCAAGAACCAATGATGTATCCTGAACCACTTCGGTAGATTCATTCATGCCTTGAATTGCCTTGTCTCAATGCGATTGTTCCTGTAAAAATTTCTGAAGAGTTCCGCAGATTTCTTTTAACAATTTAATAAAGAGTAAACAATCTTTGTAACATGATGGTTCACCCTGTGCCTGTCCAGGCGGCCATGCTTGCCACACACTTAAGCCGTGGGATGAAAACTTGAAACCGAGCTCTTCAAAAACTATATTTTTTCGTGAAATTAGGAATGCCAGTCCTTTCGCTGCGAACAAGAATCACGGCAGTTGTGGTACTCATCTTGTTTGCAGCAGGTTTGCTGATCACATATTTCAATTCAATTGCTACGGAGAGGATGTTGTTCCGCGATGCAGAGAGCAGCGCACAGCTAATTGCCGCAGAATTCAATCTTGCAACACGCTCCACAATGAAGATCGACACACTTACTCTGGAAGTAAATGCGCGGTTGGCCCTGCGACTCCTCCACGAGGCCGAATTTATTGCGTTTTTCCAGAAAGTGAGCCCCGACTCACTCGCGCTCGTCGCCTCCGCCGGTACCCTCCCGGCAAGCATACAACTTGCTCTTGTTAGAAGTACGCTCGTCAATGATTTCCTGAAAAAGACACCGGTTTCATCTGTTCGATATGGGAACTCCTTGTATTCTTATTCAGTGCTGCTGCGGGACAAAGATCAAGTCTGGGGCTATGCAGTTACTGAAGTTACGCTGCGCAGTGTGAGACAGGCCGTCCGGCGCAGTCAGGTAATAGGAGCCACGATAACTCTGGCAGTCAGCGTATTCGCCTCTCTCCTTCTCCTCTTCGCGATGCGTCTCACTTTCCTGAGGCCATTCGGAGACCTCGAAAAGGCTATGCGCGATGCTGCGGGCGGGGACATGGATGTGAGACTCTCCCTGACCTCGGGAGCGGAGTTTCGCACGCTTTCATCCATCTATAACGAAATGATGACTGAGCTCCAGAGGGCGCACGAGATCAGCAGATCTGAAGTGAGACGACAGGAAGAATACAATGATCGGCTGAAAAGAGAAATTGCAGTGGCTACGGAATCGCTGCGTGAGAAAAGCAACGAAATCATGGCCATGCAGGAAAAGCTCCGTTTGTTCGAATCCC
>JAMCXB010000007.1 GCA_023480735.1 Bacteroidota bacterium
AGAGTTCGCGACAAACTTGAGACGAAAGTTCACAGGAGAGCCGGATGCGGGAAAACTGCACGTCCGGTTCGACGAGGGGAGGGGCAGCCGTGATGCTCACCATCGCGCCTCCTCTCCTACTCTACTGCCTATGTGTTTTATATTTTTGTCGCAGACCCAACATCTAGTCCCTGGGGCGTTAAGACCATTCTCGAATCTTCTTTCCTGACGTTGATTTTATATACAGGCGCATCTATATTTTTCTTGAGAATTCTGAAGCAATTCACAAATTATGACCGTGGGAGCACTGAGATGAAAGAGGCAATCGATTTCCTGAAGAATGCGCCCATTTTTGAGGAGCTCGAGGATAGAGACTTTGCCAGAATCAGTGCATGCGGCGTGAGGAAAGCATTCAAGAAGGGCGATGTAATCCTCAGGGCGGAAGAGTCAGGGTCGGCTTTGTTCGTAATTATTCAGGGAGAAGTGAAAGTTGTCAGAATTGGAGAAGACGGAAGGGAAGTCGTTCTGAGCATACTCGGGTCGAACGATATTTTTGGCGAGTTGTCACTCTTGGACGGGGAAACCCGCGCGGCAAGCGTCGTGGCTATTGACACTGCCGAACTGTTTACGATTTATCGCAAGGATTTCCTTGCGTTGTTGAACGAGCACCCGAACATCGCCGTTTCTTTACTCAAGCATCTCGCGCGACGCCTTCGCAGGGCGGATTCCATGATCAAGAGTCGGTCGCTAAAAGACGCGTATCATCGTGTCGGCTATGCCCTGCTCCAGTTTGCCGATGAGCGGGGGCGTTTACGAGATGGGAAGATGGAAATCGATAACCTCCCGGTACAACAGGAAATTGCGAATATGGCAGGGACAACAAGAGAAACCGTCTCGCGCACCTTAAGCAAAATGGAGAGACTGAATCTCATTGCCGTTTCAGGAAACATGGTAGTGCTTCAAGATTACGAATCATTCAGGCAAAAATTCATTTAGAGCAATCGTGAAAATTGGATCGGACATCGCCGCCAGGTTTGACCTTCACACTCATACCACCTATTCTGATGGCGCTCTTACAACACGGGAGCTTATGCTAAGGGCAAGAGAGTCCGGTTTGACTACGATAGCTATTTCCGATCACGATACAGTCTCCGCACTCGATGAAGCCCGTGAATATTCGGAGCAAATTGGACTTGGCGTTATCCCCGGAATCGAGATTACGACGGGATATAAGCGTTACCAGCTCCATTTTCTGGGATACTTCATTGACTATGCCAACAAGAAGTTTCTGGCGAGACTGAACGAGCTGCGCGACGCCAGAGTCCTTCGTGCCAAGAGAATCATCGCCAAACTCAATAGGATTAAGATTCCGCTGAAACTTGAGTCCGTTATGGAAAGAGCGGGGGCTCAGAACTCGATCGGACGCCCCCATATAGCGAATACGATGGTGGAAGAAGGTCTGGCTGGGAGCTATGACGAGGTCTTTCACAAATACATTGGAATTGGGAAGCCAGCCTACGAGGCAAATCATCCGTTTCCACCTGAAGAGGCGATCAGGATGGTTTCAGAAGCAGGCGGGCTGAGTTTTCTTGCGCATCCTTCGCATTATGTAAACACCGATATGCTGCATCAGTTGTTGAAGGCGGGGCTGGACGGTGTGGAAGTAATTCACCCGTCGCATTCTCCCGAAGAGTCCGTGTTCTATAACAAGTTCGCCGATGAAAATTCACTTCTGAAATCAGGAGGAAGTGACTTCCACGGCGGATTGAAAAACGACGACGCAAATATCGGAAAATATTATGTCGGCCAGGACTGGCTGGAGGCGATGTATGCAAAAATCGGCAAAAGAGTCATCGAATAAAGGAGAATCCTTTGATTAAGCATGAAGGTAAGCTGGACGGAGACGGTTTAAAGATGGCCGTAGTAGTCAGCAGATTCAATGGTTTTGTTACCGACAGGCTCCTCTCCGGGGCGCTCGACGGATTGCTCCGACACGGAGTCGCAGAAGAAGACATCGACGTGTTTTATTGTCCAGGTGCATTTGAAATACCTGCTGTTGCCAGGAAGGTTATCGACACAAAGAAACACGATGCGGTGATATGCCTCGGTGCCGTAATCAGAGGCGAGACCCCTCATTTCGATTATGTGGCCGGTGAGTCCGCAAAGGGGATCGGACAACTTGCACTCGGGTCGAGCATGCCTGTGATTTACGGTGTACTCACAACCGACACGGTTGACCAGGCGGTAGATCGTGCGGGAGGCAAGTCGGGGAATAAGGGCTTTGAGGCTTCAATGTCTGCGATCGAGATGGTAAATCTAGTGAAGAAATTGTAGCCCAATTCATGTCGAGAAAAATAATCCTGTCTCTCGTTTTCACGCTCTCGTGTGGACTTGCTTCAGCGCAGACACTTACGTGGAAAAACTTTTCAAGCATGTACAATGTCAACCAACTTGCGGTCATTCAGGGAAAAGTGTGGGCTGCGACCTCCGGCGGCGTTTTTTCGTACTCCCCGTTAGATGGCACATTCAATCAGTACACAACCACCGAAGGTTTATCGGACATAGAGGCGACCTCAATAACGGCTGACAGCGGCAGCACTGTTCTAGTCGGCGAGGGGAACGGCGCAATTGATGAACTAGATATGTCCGGGCAGCGTCTAAGATCCCAGCAGGACATCGTGAAGTCATCAGCCCTTTCGAAACAGGTCACTAGTATGTTCCTGTCAGGAGACACTCTCTTCGCCTGCACGCCGTTCGGCGTCGTAGTGATTTCGAGGTCTTCGTTCGGTGTGCTTGACAGCTATACTCATTTTGTCCCGTCGCAAGGTTCGGTTCAGGCGAATGGAGTAGCTCTGTTCGAAGGTAATATCTATGTGGGAAGCCAATTTGGGCTCTCCTATGCTCCGCAATCAGGAGTCAACCTTGCAGCACCGGACCTGTGGACCGTGACCGATACCTTAGGGCTGAATTACGGGGTGAATGCGGTAATGGTGTTCAACGGACTTTTGATGGTTGGTACCAATCAGGGGCTGTATTACAGCGGCGATGGCAGGACGTTTACTTTAGTCTCGGTAATCCCTCAGGGCACTGTGGAGACTCTTTCTGAAGGCTCAGGATTCCTCCTCGTCAACACGTCAAGCGGCCTGTACAGGCTTAACGCGGTCAACTCTGCGAGCATCATCTACAATGGCGGGGTTCAACTGAACCATGCAGTAGCGTACTCCGACACTTTGATAATCGGGGCCACAGGTCAAGGTTTGCTTTCGGTCGGTTCGGCTGTTCAGGTGATTGTGCCTCCTGGTCCTGCTACAAACACAATTTCTCACCTGTCTGTGGACGGTTCCGGCAATTTGTGGTGTTCAACAAGTTTGAACGATGTAGGGGTTGCTTTTATGGAGTTTAACGGCAAAACGTGGCGAAATTACAGCGTTGCCCAGGATTCCATGCTCCCGTCGAACACCTTCTTCCAGATCAGCGCACTTTGTGGAGGGAGAATCCTGGCAGGTTCGTGGGGGTTCGGCATGGCTTTGCTGCAAGGCGACTCGATAAGCGTATATAATAATTCAAATTCCGGTTTGGTCGGCGTCCAGCAGAATCCCTCTTACGTTCTGGTTGGGGACGCGGTTTGTGACTCAAGCGGCGATATCTGGATGACAAATCCGTTCGCCTACAACGGAAATGTGATTGCAGCTTATGTACCGGCTCAGAACAAGTGGTACACCTTTAACAACATATATTGCGCGCCTTCGAAGTTTGTGCCGATAGCGATTGACCCGTACGGTGGCATTTGGACCGGCGACGAGTACGGCGATAGCCAGGGAGCTTACCACGGTCTTTTCTATTATAATGCGAACGGTACCCTCAGCAATAAGACCGACGATATCAGCTCGCTCATGGATGTGGCAAGTCAAACGAGCGGTTACCTCAGCGATCAGGTCAACGCTCTTGCCGTGGATAACGAAGGGCAGCTCTGGATCGGGACAACCCTGGGGCTGGGCGCAATATACGATCCGAATCCCGCCTATCAGAGCGGGATATCCTCAATATATTCAATGCTTGATCAGGATGTCAGCGGAATAGACTATGATGCTTTGGACCACAAATGGGTGTCGACTGCTACCGGCGTCTACGTCTTATCAAGCGACGGGAATACCAGGCTCGCCCAGTACAACACGACAGATAGCCCTTTGCCCAGCGACAACGTAATCTCAGTTGCATGCGACAGGGCTCATGGGATTGTGTACTTTGCGACGCCTTACGGAGTCACTCAATTGGACATGGGTGTGCAACAGCCCCAACAGGATTTTTCCAAGCTGAAGATTTTCCCGGACCCCGCAAAGATCCCAACTACTCAGCCAATTCAAATAGTCGGGTTGGTTGCAAACAGCCAGATAAAGATTTTTTCGGTCGATGGAAGGCTCGTTGACGAATTTCAAGCGCAGGGAGGTAAGATAGCGTATTGGAATGGGACAGACAGCGCAGGTCGACTGCTTCCAACCGGTGTTTATATCGTCGTTGCGTATTCGTCTGACGGCAGTCAGAGTACAGTGGCGAAAATCGCGCTCGTCAGACAGTAGGCGTTGGTCGGCAGTCTCTCTCAGACTCCGTTTTAATTGCCAAGAATTTCCACAGTTATGGCCAGAGAGGGCGGTGCCCGCTGAGATAAAGAAGGTTGGTTAGCTTTTTTCCTGTTTTCCTCACGCGAATGCGGGGGCATTGAAACCGGATTGATTTAAAGGGAAATGGATGGAAGATGGGTGTCCCGAGAGATAAGTTAGAGTATGTTTTTGCGGAAGAAAAGAAATGCCTCGGG
>JAMCXB010000025.1 GCA_023480735.1 Bacteroidota bacterium
TCATTTTGGATTAATCTGCCGCTGACGGGATGCCCGGCCTCATCTACATGGCAAATAGATTGGGCTGCCGGCACTGTAACGCGTATCAATTGACACCGTGAGAAAGGAAAGGGCATGCTGTTATGAGAAAGATTTACTACTTGGTTACTATGCTCTGCATAGGAACAGCAAGCTTAATGGCACAGACTCCTGCCATCGTAACCCAGACCCCGATCGTTAATAACAGCTTTATTTACGACAGCTCCGGCGCGTGGGTTTACGATGCAAAGGTTACTTTCTTTGGAACGGTAGATGCGAACGGGGCTGTTGATACTGCTTACTTTGAATACGGACCTACTACAAGTTACGGCGGCACCGTTGCAGCAAGCCCGGCAATTGTGGGCGGCACCAATACCATAGTGGTACACACAACTACGGTAATTTATAATTGCAGCGGCGATTATCATTGCCGTCTCAAGGTAGTTACCACAGGCGGCACATATTACGGGGGTGATGTAAGTTTTGCACCCGAGGTGGATCCTGTCCCGAATTTGGCCGTTACCCCAAATTGCTCGGATGACCCCAACAGAACAAGCTTTTCTATTGTGAACAACAATTACTTCCCCGTTTCTCTAACATGTGCCGATGGAATCACGGCTGATAGTGTTACACTAAATCTTTCGCAACAGCAAACGGGGACTTATAATTGTAATAAAGCTAGTACCGTCAGTTTTTACGTGAACTATACCAACCCGTCCGGTTCGACAGTGTATCCGTTCTTGTTCGAACAGAGACCAAGCGATAATGATTTGTGTTCACAACCGGCGCCAAGTCCTCAGAACAATATAATAATTACTCCTTTGGGATATAACAGCACTAAAGACAGTGTTATATTTAAGATTACTAACAATAATAATATCAGTGTTGATCTTACTGCGATTTGTGCCGCCAACAGTTATCAGTACTCCCATACTTTTAATCAGAACTCACTCTCGTATCTTATTCTTCCAGGATATGGACAGGTTGACTTTTACTATAACAACAGCGACTTTGCAACATTTCCCGCGCCGTTGGTTAAAACAACTTATCAATATACATATTCATATCCAACGCCGACGCCTATCCTTTATACTGAGGTGAATGTATCACCTCTTTTATGTTATGTTTATTCAAATTCTGTTTCTTTAGACGCATCGGCAAGCACCAATACTATACCAATGTTATCGAGTGTATCGTGGGAGGCAGCCACTACGCCATCATGGATTAGTGTTAATAACGGAACAGTCAATTTTGATAATCCTCTTTCTTTTAGCGTCCAAGCAAATACCACGGGGCAAGCTCGTACCGGAAATATACCAATCAGCGGCGGGTTTGGTACTGTCAATGTTGCCGTTAATCAATCTGCACTCGCCTTACCAACCCAGAACCTTAAGCTGCATTTGCGCTCGGATGAAGGGGTTGTCAGTTCCGGTGGAACAGTTTCGGAGTGGGACGATCTTTCCGGCAATGGTAATAACGCAACACAAAGTGCAAGCGCCAACCAGCCTGTATATTTTGGCGGCGCGATTAGCAATCTACCTGTAATACGGTTCAACGGCTTGACATCGAAACTAACATTGCCGACTTCTGCAGCGCTTGGCATACAAAGCAATCCTTATGAATTGTTTATTGTAGCGCGGTCAAGCTATACCTCTCAACCGGAATTTTTAATAGCCGGCGGTACAAATGAACAGTTTGAATATCATTTGAACGGTGCGGCTGGTGCAAGGTTTATTCCGGTCACATCAACATATTTAGATGAAGGAACATCGGGGACATATTGCGATGGAAATGCGCATGTATTTGAAGCAAGAGCTTCATCAACCGGCGGTGCGGTTAGCGTGGATGGAGTAGACGGTGCAACCTCCACGGCAAATATTTTATCATCCAATGGCGGCAATCTTCAACTTGGCGTGCGCAGCGACGGCACTTATTATTTTAACGGAGATATAGCGGAGGTGATACTGTACAATGCAGTGCTAAGCGCGTCGAGCCGTGATTCGGTTGAGCATTATCTTGCTAACAGATATGGAATTACATCCGGCGACTTATCGCTTCCTGTTCAGGCGACTGACTTCATGGCAACTGCGGGCGCCGCCTCAGTGACATTGACATGGAAGACGCAGTCGGAGGTGGACAATGCGGGGTTCAATGTTATAAGGCAAAGCGCAGATTGGGAACTGATTGCAAGTTACACGAGCAATTCCAGTTTGAAGGGACTTGGTACAAGCAGTACAGGACGAGCATACCAGTTCGTTGACACGAAAGTAAAATCGGGTGCGACGTACAACTACAAGATTCAGAGCGTGAACGCACAATCAATGACGACGAATGACTTAGTGACTCTTTCCGTTACGGTTAACATTCCGAAGGCTTACGCGCTTTACCAGAACTATCCAAACCCGTTCAATCCGACGACAGCGATCAGCTACCAGCTTTCGGAAGCCAGCCATGTTACACTGAGGGTTTACGACGTGCTCGGCAGGGAAGTAGCAATACTTGTGGACGGTGAAGAAAATGCCGGAGTCTATAAGGTGGCCTTCAACGGAGCAAGATATGCGAGCGGCGTGTACTTCTACAGGCTTGTGGCGAGCGAAGTCGAGCCAATTGCTGCCGAAGGGACTAACGGAAAACAATTCGTGGCAATAAAGAAGTTCATGTTGGTGAAGTAGTCCGTACGCTTAACAGTGGAAGCCCGGCTCGGCAGCAGATGAGTCGGGCTTCACGAAGGAGTTTCGGAAAAGGCGTTGGGTTCGAACTGTCAATGCAAGGCCGGGCGCCTTTTCATATCAAGAGCTTAACTGCTTCAGATATCTTCCGCACTTCAATGACTTCGATATCGAGTTTGGACTTTGCTCCGTTTCCCGTTGATCCCGAAGCGAAATTTGCGTGTGGAACGATGGCTCGCTTGAATCCAAGCTTGGCAGCCTCCTGAACTCTCCGCTCTATCTGGCTTACGCTTCTCACTTCTCCGGCCAAGCCGACTTCGCCCAATACCAGAGTGCTGGAGTCCACAGGGATATCCTTGTAACTGGAAATAATCGAAATAGCGGATGCCAAATCCACCGCCGGTTCATCAATCTTCACTCCGCCTGCGACATTCAGGAAAACGTCGAATCCGCCGAGTTTCATGCCCATCCGCTTTTCTATGACTGCCAGGATTATGCTGAGTCTTCGGTAATCGAATCCGGTCGATGTCCTCTGAGGGACCGAGTATCCTGTCGGGGTAACGAGCGCCTGTATCTCCAGGAGTATCGGGCGCGTCCCTTCCATTGCGGCAGTGACGCTCGATCCGCTGGCGCCGAAGCTCCTTTCGGAAAGGAATATCTCGGACGGATTTTCAACTTCGATCATGCCGTTCTCGCGCATCTCGAATATGCCGATTTCGTTTATCGAGCCGAAGCGGTTCTTGTACGCGCGCAAAATCCTGAACGAATAGTGGCGCTCGCCCTCAAGCTGCAAGACCGCATCCACAATGTGTTCAAGTACCTTCGGGCCTGCGGCAATGCCTTCTTTCGTAACGTGACCGACAACGAAGACAGTTGTCCCCGTCATCTTTGCGAGCTGTGCGAGTCGCGCGGAGCATTCACGTACCTGGCTGACGGTTCCTGGTGCGGACATGACCTCTGGATGATAGACCGTCTGAATCGAATCTACGATCAGGACTGGCGGATTGAATTGCGACACCGCTTTCATAACGACGTCGAGGTCGGTTTCGGCCAGGACATACATATTGTCGAGATTAGTGATGCCAAGCCTGTGCGCGCGAACCCGAATCTGTGCGCGAGACTCCTCTCCGGTGACATAAAGGATCTTCCCGAGTTTTTCGTTTCGAGCGAGCTGCATGAGGAGCGTGGATTTCCCGACGCCCGGATCACCCGCGACCAAGATGATCGAACCCGGCATGAGACCGCCGCCGAGTACTCGGTCGAATTCCTCGATTCCAGTAGAAATGCGATCTCCCTCGGCTACCTCGACTTCGCTCAGTGGGGCGATTTCAATCGGCGATCTTGAATTGCGCTTTTCAGATTTGCTGCGCGGTTCGCCGATAAGTTCCTCTACGAAAGTGTTCCACTCACCGCATTCGGGGCAGCGCCCGGTCCATCGCGGCGAGACGTAGCCGCAATTCTGACACGCGAATCTGATTGTTTGTTTGGACATGGCCAATCAATTGACTTTCCTAATGAATCAGCACCAGCTCGTTCTGTTCTCTCCCGGTTATGGATGCCTTATTTGCGCCGTCGATAAAGACGTTCAATTCAGATCTCACACCTAATTTGCCTTCCATGTAGATACCCGGTTCCAGAGAGAACAGGCATCCTGGGACCAGTTGGCGAGTGTCCTGAGTCTCGAAATTGTCGATGTTTGCCCCGTTGCCGTGAACTTCCTCGCCGATCGAGTGGCCGGTGCGGTGTGTGAAATATTCCCCGTAGCCGCTTTGGACTACGACGCCTCTGCAAACATCGTCTACGTCGCGTCCTGCTACTTGTCTTCCCTCGTTGAGTCTATCGCTGAGAAACTTAAACCCTGCTCGCCTTGCGTCTCTCACGACATTGAAGGTTTTTACGTATTCTTCGGGCGGTTCATCGCCGATAAAAGCGCACCATGTAATGTCATAGTATATCGATCCCGGCCTGTCGAGTTTCGCCCAGAGATCTATGAGAAGCTTGTCACCGGGTTTGATTTTCCGCGATCCTTTAGGCGTAGGGGCAAAGTGCGGGTTGGCTGGATGATCGTTTGTCCCGACAATGGGAAGGTCATCTGTGATAAGGCCGTTTGCCTTGAATCTCTTCCCGATGAACTGCTGTATCTCATATTCGGTTTTGTACCCCTTATTCTTCAGAGATTTGCGTACTTCGTGAAACGCTTCGTCCAGAATCTGATCCACTAGCTTCCCCGCTTTGAAGTGTGACTTGACCGCTTTCTCGTCCAGCAGCGCTTCGAATTGCTGGATCAGGTCGGCTGATGACACAACCTCGTGACTGAAACTCTTCACCAGCTCGACGGTTCCGCCGTCTGCAATTGAGATGTAAGGAATCTGGTTCAAGGGTGAATATTGCATGGCGATCTTCGATGGTTTGCCGAGCATCTCTTGAAGATTTGCGTGAAGTTCGCGCCAGGTTGAGTACATCAGTTTCTTCCCCGGGAGGTGGTCAAGCTTCACCGGTTCGACCCTGTGGGCAAGTTTGACTGGCTCACCTTTCACTGGGATAAAATAATACCAGCGTCTCGTAGCCATAGCATGAGCATCCATTCCAAGGATCTTCAAGCCCAGATGGTCGCGGTTGTGAAAATCGAAAAACAGCCAGCCGTCCAGCCCTAGTGAGGCGATTGCGGCCTGAATCTTCTGCACGTCCATGGTTCCTCCGGGATTTTACACAAGTTATGAAAAGAATCCTGTTAATAAAAAAAACCGACCCGCTGTGGGGTAGCCAGCAGGTCGGTACGGATAGTCCGAGGATTCTTGGGGTAGGGTGGGATCCTCGTCGAAACTCTTTTAAACTAGCGTGAGTAATATAGGATTGCATATTTGTTAATGCAAGGGAAAAAAGTCTACACGGGTAAGCCCCTCACTTATAGTTTCTCGCCAAGCTGCAAAGCTCGCAAAGCGAACCGCTCGTCAACATTTCTTTGCGTTCTTGGCGCCTTTGCGAGAGAAATAACCCTTTCAGTGAGGCATTACCTACACGGCTCCGGGCTCGAAAGTAGCTGAAAAAGCGGAAATGACGACGACAAAACACAAACGGATCCGCGCAATCGACCATCACCGAGGACCACAGTTCATTTATTGCAAGGTTCTAAAGCTCTTACATGGAGGCAGTTGAAGATGTGTCTGAAAAGCCTGAAACAGACGGCAGGAATTCTTATATTGATGACACAACCAAGTGAGTCGGATTTTGCCGAGCCTCTTGAAGAGAAACCATAAGCGAATTCTTGTAGTAAGACCCGACAGGGTGGGTGATGTCGTCCTATCGACCCCCGTATATCACACCCTGAAAGAGTCCTTCCCGGGTTGCCTTGTGGGTGCGCTCGTGTCGCCCTACACCAGCCCTTTGTTGAAAGGCAATCCATACATAGATGTAATTATAACAGACGATCCGGATCAGAAGAGTGCCGGGGGCGACGGCTTCTTCAGGAAGGTACGCGAGATCCAGTCGTATCACTTCGATACCGCACTCCTTCTCATGCCAACCAAGCGCACGGCATATCTGCTGTTCCTTTCGGGAATCCCTTATCGTGTCGGGGTCGGGCATATACTTTATGAGGTGCTTACCTTCATGCATGGCGTTTCTCGCCGCAAGTACAATCCATTGCGCCACGAGTCCGAGTATATGCTAGACCTTGCAGAGAAGATAGGTGCAGTTGAGCTCTGGACTAAGCCGGAAATTTTCGTGGCAGATGAAGAGAAGGCTGCCGCGCGGAAGTTCCTGGAGAAAAAGGGTCTCGATACGGATAAATTGATAGCGGGGATTCATCCTGGCAGCGGTCACTCAGCGCCCAACTGGGAGGTCGGAAGGTATAGCGAATTTGCAAAGCTGTTGTCGGCAAGCGGTATCCAGGTCCTGGTTACCGGGAGCGATACGGAAGGGGCGCTTGAGAAAGCCTTCGCCCAAACGGGTTCTCGAGATGTGAAGACTTCTTTTGGCGAACTCTCGCTGCGTGAACTGACGGCGGTGATATCCGTGATGAATGTGCTGGTTTCATCAAGCACCGGCCCAATGCACATCGCATCCGCCGTGGGTACTCCCACAGTCTCCATGTTCTGTCCGTTGACGGCTTGTTCACCGAAGCTATGGGGCCCGATTGGAAACTTGTCCGAAGTGATTCTTCCGCCGGAAGATTTTTGCGGAAGCAAGTGTCCCGGCGACCCCCATATTTGCACTTTCGGCGGGGGAAATGAAGGAATTCTCGTACATTCGGTTCTTGAGGCTATAAAGGAATTGTTCAATAAAACGGAATCGGCCTATGATAATTCGGCAGGCAACGGGCAGCGATGCTGATGCAATAGCTACGCTCCTATCGAAATCTTTCCTGGAGGACACGGCAATAGTCCGCGTGAGTATCGAGAATAATCCCCGGTACTCTCTCTCTAATATGTACGTAATCGAGGACAAAGGACTGAGCGAGAAAATTGCAGGTTGTCTGCGGATTACCCCGTTTGAAATTTGCACTCGCGGTATCAAGTCTACGATGGCCGGCATTGCCGCGGTCGCAGTTCAGCCTGAAGTACGGAGGCGCGGCATTGCCGAAGCTCTGATGGAAGAGGCGCTTCGGAAGATGTACGAAATGAGCTATCCGGTTTCGATGCTCTTTCCGTTCAAGCATCACTTCTACAAGAAGTTCGGCTACGCATACGTCGGCAATATGATGCTCTACGAGTTTTCCCCGAACAACCTGATGAATTTCGAGGAACGCAGGTTTGTCCGGCCGTTCACCAAAGCCGACAAGGGCAAAGTGAAGAAGGTCCTGGCCCAGGAAGTGCAGAGCCATGGCAGTTTTACTCCGATACGGACCGACGTTTTTTGGGATTTGGTTGTGATGCCGAAGTTCAAGGATGCATATGTCTATGACTCCGGCGAAGTAAGGGGATACGTCGTCTTAGAGTTTTACAAAGAGACAAACTCAGTCAACGGACAGCCGGGAGGACAGGCCATTAACATAAAGGAACTCGTGGCGCTCGATGCTTCAGCACATCGCGGCCTATGGGGATTTCTCGGCGCGCTGGGGGAACAGGTTAACCGCATCAGGTACATGGCGCCAGCAGACTACCCGCTTCACGCCTTTCTGAAAGAGCCGAGAGAGCGTGATTACCGAAGATTGTTCTTCGAGTATAAGACTTTCTCCACCCTCGCATCCGGCTTTATGCTGAGAGTGATAAATGTGCACGAGTCGCTCAGAAGCCTGCGCCATGCCCTTGAAGCACCGGCAGATTTTGTCATAAGGGTTAAGGATGGTAATCTCCCCCAAAACTCGCAAAATCTGAATGTGCATGTCCATAACGGAGAGACCACCGTTGAGGAGACAAGACGGCCATTGCAATTTGAGACTGAAATAGGGATATTTTCACAGATTTATTCCGGATTTCTGAAACCGAGTGATGCTTTAAGATACGGTTTTGCCAGCGGGGAGCCGGGCGTAGTTCAAAAGCTCGATGAACTTTTTAAGGCACCCGCACCGTTCATTTATCAGTACGATATTTTCTGAACCTGAAAGAGGCTTTTATGAATTCGATGTTCATATTGTTGTTGAGCGGTCTTATGCTAACGGGCACCGGACCGAAAACCGGTGCGAAGGACAGCGGGGGCCTGAAGTGGACAAACTTCACTGAAGGCGTAAAGGAAGCGAAGGCAACCAATAAGAAGGTCTTAATAGATGTTTACACGAACTGGTGCGGTTGGTGTAAGAAGATGGAGAGCGACACCTACAGCGACCAGAAGGTGAAGGATTACCTTGTCAAGAATTTTGTCCTGGTAAGGCTGAATGCGGAAAGTGATACGAAGGAAGTGATTGACACGACAGAGATAACTGATGCCCAGCTTGCGTCGGCATTTAGAGTGAATGGTTATCCCACCACAATTTTCCTTGAGTCGAACGGGCATCCCATCACTGCCGCTCCCGGTTACATGGGACCTGCCAAGTTCTTGGAGGTTTTGGAATACATAGGCGGCGACTTCTACCGGAAGATGGGATTCGATGAGTTTCTGAAGTCGAAAGGCATGAGCGCAGAATAGTATTTAGTAAAGAGTTTTAAAAGTCGGGCTGTTGTTGGGTTTGCGAGAACGATCAACGAAAGCGGTTTGGTCTGCTTTCCTCTTCAATTATTTTTCTTCCTGTACGTCTGACATTTCAGCCCGCTGAATCATTGGAATAACCAGGTAGTGAGAATGCAGAATAAAAATAGACTTGTGTTGCTGGATATGCTTCGTGCAATCGGTGTCATGTTAATGATAGAGGGGCACACCGTAGATGCGGTCCTGAGCCCGGTTTATAAAGATGGGGCCAGTGTAATATTCCAATTCTGGACTTTCTTCAGGGGACTAACCGCGCCGTTCTTTTTCTTCTCGGCGGGACTCGCGTTTGTTGTAGCGACCGTTAAGGATGACGGCGGGTTCCTGCGGGTGACAAGCAAAGCCAGGTTTCGCCGCATCAGGAGAATCGTCGCGCTTCTATCTCTCGGTTACTTGCTTCATTTTCCATTGCAACTGCTTTACAATCCTTCGGACGTAACTTACGGTGAGTGGAAGATCTTTTATCTGGCGGACGCCCTGCAAATCATATCATTGTCACTTCTGGTAATCCTGGTCGTCGCGCTCGTTGTAAAGAGGAAGGAAACGCTTCTTCGCTCATACGTAATCGCGGCATTCCTGTCGCTGGCCATTGCCCCGATAACAGAGCCGATTTCATGGGAAAAGTTCATGTCTCCATTCATCTATTCTTACCTGACCTACCGATCCGGCTCATTCTTCACCTTCTTTCCGTTTTCCGCTTACCTGTTTGCCGGAGCTGCATTTGGCGCAGCAGCGATATCGCTTCCGGCCGACATTAGAGCATTTTCATTATCGAGAAATTTCATGAAGGCTTCGGTTATATCACTAGTCCTATTCCTGGTCTTTTTCCCGATACAATTTGCCTTCGTGTCCCCGTATGATGTGTATTGGAAGGCGCTCCCGGCGGTCAATTTGCTGAGGTTTGGACTTGTGACGCTTGTGGCTTCGGCTGTCGGCTACATCAGTCTCCGGATCAACAGCTTCCCGCGGATCTTACCGGCGATAGGTAAAAGTTCGCTGACAGTTTACGTCGTCCATCTTATGATCGTTTATGGTTCGCCGGTGAATCTTGGGCTCGCGCAGCTGATTCCGGGAGGGACGCATCCGGTAGTGGCGATTGCTCTTGCCGCCGGCGTGATGTCCCTGATGATAGGAATGGTTTATGGCATCGAGGCCTATAGGTCGAGGAGAAGGAGATTTGCCTCTGCCACGGTCGGAGAGATAGCGAAGTAGCTCTTCTTAGCTCGCTTTTGAAGCGGTCCGTCGTTCGACCCACTCTTCCACTTCAATTTGCATTGCGACCTCGTCGCATACCGGAAATTTCAGGCAATCTATGCAAATGCTCCACACCTTGTGAGGGAGCTGTTGCTTGTCGATTATCTTGAATCCAAGCCTCTCGAAGAAATGCGGCTTATAAGTCAGTGCGAAAACGTGCCTGAGTCCCAGTTCCACCGCGTCGTCCATCAAAGCCTCAACAACCCGGCTACCCAGCCCACGGCTTTGACTATCCTGCTTGACCGCCAGTGATCGGAGTTCGGCAAGATCGTTCCAGGTTATGTCGAGCGACCCGCATGCAAGGATGGTGTCCTGTGAATCCGATTCCCGCGAAGTGCCTTCCGCTGCGGCAGCGGCGACGAAGTAGTTTCTGATTTGCTGAAGGACCTGGCTTTGGGACCTGAAAAGCATCTCCCCCTTTTCGGCATACGAATTTATCAGTGAGACTATCTGCTGTACGTCGCCTACCTTTGCACGGCGAATTTTTATGTCAGTATCCAACTATTGTATCCTCTCTCTTAGTAATCTTTATGTCCCTAAGCTGGGAAGCCTTGATTCTTATTACAAGATTGAAACCCCGGTAGTAACCTATAGGGTTCCAAGTCAGGTTCATTTCCCAGCAATGAAGGTCTCTATAGACGGTGACCGTCGGAATAGTCATCTGGTGCTGTATCAAATCGTATCCCCCGGTGAACCCGATCTTCCAGTTCTGCGTGAGGTTGAAGCCGAGATTGAAACGGAGAGTGGCGTATTTGCTGACGACCGCCGGGGTGGGTTTTGAAATTCCGTAGTCTAAACCTAGATCGAGGTTCCACGGAATGTTAAGGTCAGGTCTGGGTGTTTCATTATAAAAAGCGTCGTACTGTTGAAGTGCCTTCAGGGAATCACTCTGCTGTGAAGGGGTATTACTCGATCCTTCCTCCTTCTTTCTGGGACCCTGGAGGGAAGTTGAAACGCTCAGGCTGAAGTTCGTCATGTCGGGGAGCTGACCCTCGGACCACAAAAACCTGTTTATTCTTCTTCCCAGTGACGCGTTGTACTGATAGAAGTTGAATGAGCTATTCCCTCCGATATCTATCTTTCCTCCGATGTTGGTCCTGTAGTTCATGCTGAGTTCTGAGAGCGGCAGAGTCTGACCTTGTGCGGCGAAGTTGTAGGAAAGGCCGAGCCCCAGATTAAGGAGCTGGTATTTCTTCTCGACCTGAGAAGTGTCGCTCGGCATAGTCTTCATCTCGAAATTGTTGTTGATCGAGAGATTGAGCCCTGCAAAAGTCCCGGCAGGCGCGCCCCCGAACGCGGTGTTGGAATAGTAGTCGTATGAGACCCTTTGCCCGTTCAGTGAATCATAATGGCCGTAGTAGCTCCAGAAGGGCCTCGAAAAGTCCGGTTGATAGGAAAAAGTGAGACTTGGCTGGAACGTATGTCTGAATGCCGCGATTCCGAACATGTTCGGTTCCATGAGTCCGAAGAGTCTCGTGCTGGCGGAAATTCCGGTATTGAAATAGCCGATGTTGTAAAAGCCTCTCTCCTTCTGTGTGAATACGCTGTCTGCGCCCACCGAATTGGGCACGTCGCCGTAGGTTGTCCGCGAGCCGTACATCTTATCCGTGACGGAAACGAACGGTGAGATCGTGAAGTAGCCTGCTTTGGGTGCAGCGCTGATTGATATCGAATGCTCGGCGCCGTACGAACTGGACCGGGCTACGGTGTGGTTGGTGGTATCGACGCTCTTTGACATCGTATTCAGGAACTGCCCGTTGTAGGAATAGCCGATCAGCTCGTACCATGATAGCTGGTTTGGAGACGCATCGGCGTGCGCAGCGCTCCTGAATGGGTAGCTCTGGGAATGGGAGAAAGTGATGTTAGGAAGGTTTGCACTGATTGAGCCCGTTCCCAGGTTCTGATCCCTATGGACGTTGATTGAGATGCTGTTGCCGGCCCCTTCCCATGTCTTGAAAAGGGTCACGTCGGACACAAGGTTCTGCTGCAGGATCTGGCCGTAGTTGATACTCGTCGTACGGAAGTAGTTGTTGGAACTCATGCTGACGTTGGCGACAAGCCTGGTGCTCGGATCGATGGTCTGATCATGCGTGAACTGCAGGTCCCAGTTCTTCTGGACCGTGCGCCCCGGGTCGCCCGGCTCGCCGTTATACCTGTAACTGTAAGCTCCATAGAGGCTTCCGTTGAAATAATATCTGAGCGTATATCTCAACCCGCTTCTAAGATCGAACCCACCCCGTGTGTACCAATCAAGCGTGGTTGTTAAGTCGGAATAATCGTTTATTGCCCAGAAATAACCGAGATGAGAGAGATATCTCCCGCTGTTGGCGGTTTCTCCGAAAGAGGGCGTGATGATGCCGCTCCTCCTGCCGGACTTTGCCGGGAACACGCCGAAAGGTATGGCAAAAACAGGGACACCGTCTATGTACATTATAATCGGCTCGGCAATAATCGTCTTGTTGATGACCAGTTTCATCTTGGAGCTCTGGAAGTAATAATCCGGATTTGGTTTATCACAGCTTGTGAATCTGCCGTTTTTGATATACATCGCATCTTTTGAGAACTTCTTTATGAGTTCGCCGTGGTAATAGCTTTTGTCTATTTCGGTATTGGCAAGGCTGATCCGCCCCTTTTGAGTCTTGAAGTCATATGCAACGTGTGAGCCGTTGTAAGTTTCACCCGCTTCGGTAAAGACCGGCTTCTCGACTATTTTGTCCGATGTGTCTTTTATCCCTTCGGCATTGAGGATTGCCGTGGTCCAGTTTATGCCAATCTGTCCGGCGTCTAGTTTGAAGTCCCTGTATTTCATGTTGCCTTTCTTGTACAGGAACATCTCATGGTTTGAGATCGAATACACGATCGAGTCGGCGGCGCTGTATGTGACCACGGTGTCGATCGCGGCTTTCGAGGCCGTAGTATCCTTAGCAGCCGCAGCGGCAGTCTTCGTGGTGTCCTGGCTGGGGAATCCAGGAAAACCCAGAGAGGCCTTCTCCGATGCATGAAGTGCCGGCACAGCAAGAATAATTAGAGCTATAAAGGATGCAATTCTCACGATACATCGATATCAGAAGACGAAGTCATCGGACTGAAAGAGAAGATTCTACTTTGCAATAAGTGCCGCAGCTCCGATTATTCCGGCTGAATTTTCCAGCTTCGCAGGAACAACTTTAACTCGTGGTCTCAACGGCGGCAGGACTCGTTCTCTGATCGTCTCCTCTATTGAATCGAAGAGAGCCCTTCCTGCCTTCGAAACTCCTCCACCCACTACCAGATTAGCCGTGTCGAACAAGTTGAATGCAGCTGCGACGGCTACGCCGATGTACATACCGGTTTCCTTCCACACCTGCAGGGCAAACTTGTCGCCTTTGTCGGCTGCCTGACTGATAACCTTTGGCTCGAGCTTTGACTCGTCTCCGTCTATCAGCTTATTGATGAGCGAGTCGGGGTGAGTCTTCAACTGTTCGTACACACGGTGGGAGAGATATTTCTGTCCCACATATGCTTCAACGCATCCGCGATTTCCGCATTTGCAATGAGGTCCGTCGTAGTTTATTGAAATATGCCCGATCTCACCGGCTCCTCCGGTCTCACCTCGAAAGACTTTTTCGTCGATGATGAAACCGCCCCCCACTCCTGTGCCGAGCGTAATCATTATGAAGTTTTTAAGGCCTTCGCCTGCACCAAACTCGAGTTCTCCGACTGCAGCGGCATTGGCGTCGTTCTCAACTTCTACTCGTCCGCCGATCTTCTTAGCGGTTTCTTCTCCAAGCCTGAAGACGGTCCAGTTTGCGAAATTCGGGGGATATTTAACCGTTCCGCCGTCCAGATCTACCAATCCCGGCGAGCCTATCCCGACTCCAAGGAGATTATCTCCTTTATATCTTGACTTAACCTCGTTTACAGCCTTTTCAATTTGACCGACTACGGCATTAGGATTCACATCCGACATGGAGGGGATTGAGGAAGCCTCATAAAGGAGCTCCCCTTCTCTCGATACTGCGCCTGCCTTGATGTATGTGCCGCCAAGGTCAATGCCGATGATATAATTCATTCAAAAGATCCTTTCTCGAAGAGACTCTTCGAAAGTAGCGGGAACTACTTTTTCCTTTTGTTCCAGATTGACTGAAGATATTTTTTTAAGCTTGCTTCTCTGCCGATCTCAGTCGGATCATAATATATGTTGTCCTTGATTTCATCGGGAAGGTATTGCTGTTCCACAAAATGGTCTTGAAACCCGTGTGCATACTTGTACCCCTTGTGGTAGCCGAGCTGTTCCATCAGCTTTGTCGGGGCATTCCTGAGGTGAAGCGGAACGGGGAGGTAGGGCTTTTCACGGACATCGGCTGCGGCCTTTTCTATCGACATGTAAGACGCATTGCTCTTCGGACAGCTTGCAAGATAGGTCGTCGCCTGTGCCAGCACGATGCGCGCCTCCGGCATGCCGATGTAATCTACCGCCGTGAAGCAGGCAGTGGCAAGTGTCAACGCGTATGGCTCTGCGTTTCCGATATCTTCGGAAGCGAGTATGATCAGCCTCCTTGCGATAAACTTCGGATCTTCGCCCGCCTCCAGCATTCGCGCGAGATAGTAAACTGCCGCGTCCGGGTCGCTTCCGCGGACGCTTTTTATGAACGCGGAAATGGTGTTGTAATGCTCCTCGCCGGTCCGGTCATATTTATAATGGCGAACCTGGTAAGCCTCTCTAATTATGTCCCGGCTGATTTGCACCGGAGTTTTCCCCGCCCGTGCAGCGGCGGAGTCAGGACCCGCAAGGTCGACCGCAACCTCGAGCGCGTTCAACATGACCCTCGCGTCTCCTCCGCTAAGCCGGACGATTTCTTCTTCGGCATCTTCTGACAGAAGCGGCTGGCCGCCGATCTGCTGCTGGTATTTCCGAAGCAGTTCGTCGTGTCCAATCGTGTGATGCAGGATTTTGACGAGCTCTTTCTCTCCGAGAGTTTCCAGGACGTAAACCTGGCTTCTCGAAAGAAGGGGAGATATGACTTCGAAAGAGGGATTCTCGGTCGTAGCACCGATAAGAATTATCGAGCCGTTTTCAACGCTCTCCAGCAGTGCATCCTGTTGTGCCTTATTGAACCGGTGTATTTCGTCGATGAATAGGATGGTGCGCCTTCCAATTTCCAATGACTTCTCTGCTGTGGCAATGATCTCACGCAACTCATGGACTCCGGAAGAAACGGCGTTGACCTGAAAGAAATCGGCCTGAAGTTTTCCTGAAATCAGGCGGGCGAGCGTGGTCTTACCGGTGCCGGGCGGTCCCCAGAGTATCATGGAACGGATATTTCCGCTGTCCAGCATCTTTCGGAGTGTCCCCCTCTCGCCGACGAGGTGCTCCTGCCCGACAAAGTCTTCGAAATTAAACGGGCGAATTCTCTCGGCAAGAGGAATTGCGGATTTCGGCGGTGCGAAGAGGCCCGTGTCCCGTCCCGTCGATGTAACCCTGAATCCTGCGGGTTGGACCCCTCTACTTCGGTTCAACTTTGATGATTTTTTCGCCATTTCTATGCATAAAATACTTCTCTCGTGCTATCCGTTCAATTTCTTGATCGCTTGTCTGCAATTTCCGTATTTCCTCCCTCATGGAGGCGTTTTCCTTCTGCAACTCTTCAATCTTCTTTTCAAGCGACGCTTTGTCGCTTGCCAGCCGGATTCGCTGAATCAGTCCCCTTGAGTCGAAGAGGAAGTACACTAAGCCGATCGATAAGATGAGAAGAATGACAGCGCTTTGCCTCTTCATTTTCTTGAGAGACTTCGCGAAGAACCTGATCTTCATTTTCCTTCGAGACTCAGCTCAACGATTCTCTTTACGACTTCGCTGAATGAAATGCCGGCAGCCGCCGCGGCTTTTGGTACCAGGCTGGTTTCGGTCATCCCGGGAATGGTATTCACCTCGAGACAGTAAGGGACATGATCCCGACCTACTTTGAAGTCCACCCGGCCGAAAGTCCTGCAACCCAGCGACTTGAATGTCTTCAACGCTAGTTCCTGAAGTTCCAAAGCAAACGATTTCTCTATCGGCGCGGGAGCCAGGTAGTCTGTTCTCCCTTTCGTGTACTTGTGCTCATAGTCGTAGAACCCGTCGTGAGGCCTGATTTCAATGACAGGAAGCGGTTCATCACCCAGGATTCCCACCGTCAGCTCGGCGCCTTCGATATATTTCTCGACGAGCACGGTTTCGGAAAATTTTTCGGCCTCATCGAGCGCATGATCCAGCCCGGATTCATCTTTTACAATTGTGATTGCAACCGAAGATCCCTGGTCGTTCGGTTTCACGACATTTGGATATCCGATCTTCGAAATTCTCTCTTTGATCGAGGATGAACGAACCGAGGAATTTTTTCGGTAATCGACCCAATCAGGAGTCGGCGTTCCATGATGTGAAAACAGCTTCTTGGACATCACCTTGTCCATTGCAATTGCGCTCGCCATAACGCCGGAACCGGTATACGGAATTGATCGAAGCTCCAGGAGAGACTGTATGATTCCGTCCTCTCCCCATTTGCCGTGAAGAATTATGAAGGCGAGTTCGACATTGTCGAATAACCTGGAATCTACCGAGGACAGGTAGTTCTTGTGCGACAGCTTCTTCAAAATTTCTTGCGTGGGTGGAATTGTCCCTACACCCTGTGAAAGAAGGTCGGCTTCAGGTATCTGGTCGTTGCCCAGCGCAGGGTCGACTGCGGTGACATCATGGCCAAAGTCTCGAAGAGCATTAATTATTCCTCTTCCGGAAGCGATGGAAACGAAACGTTCCGGTGAACTCCCGCCCAACAGAACTGCGATTTTCACTCATTCTCCTGATTTTCAAGCAAGTTATTTAAGAGACTGCCAAAATACAAACCGTGGCGCACTTACATAGATGCGTTGCCATTCTGCCACTTTGAGATTGCCGCGAAAAAGTCGATTCCCAAAGCTTATCATAGAGGATTCAAGACCCTCGGTGATCATTTCCGGAAGAGGCGGCTTGACCTCGGACTCCTCCAGCGGGAGGTCGCTGCCCGACTCCAGGTGGACGTGATGTCGGTCGTAGGCTGGGAACCGGGAAACATTCTGCGGGAACGTTGAAAAAGATGTCTGACCTTTTCGAGTCATCCAGATGATTTGTTAACCGCTAATTCGGACTCTGTCTTCGTCACGTTTTGGGGTGATCCTGTGCTCCCGGAAAGACATAAAGGGAAACAGGTTAATGAGAGGCCCGATTTCCTGGAAATCGGGCCTCGAATAACTCTTAAGAGATGGAGAGTTGCGCTATTCCATCATTTCATAAGGATCATCTTGTTCACCTGCGCAATACCAAGAGCGGTGAGACGGTAGAAATAAACACCGCTAGCGAGGTTATCTCCGTTGAACTGAACGGTGTGTACACCCGCCGACTGATAGCCTTCAACCAGCGTTGACACAAGCCGGCCCAGGACATCATAAACCTTCAGAGTGACCTGGCCGTTCCGTGGCAGCTGATAGCTGATCTCTGTTGTCGGATTGAACGGATTGGGATAATTCCCGAGCGCAACGCGTTTCTCTACCGTTAAAGTATCCGCTTGCTGCTGAGATGCAGATGGTGAGGTTGACTCTCCCATAGCTACGAGTGCGGAAGCACTGAGCGGGTCGCCGGGGAAGCGGGAGATTAGTTGGCGATAGTATTCCTCGCCATCTCCCTTGGTGCCAAGATCATACCAGTTGATACTCCCGGCATCATAGAGTGCAAATTTCACAAGGGATGAGTCGCTGCTTGATCCCGCAGTCTGAAGCGCCTGCGCAAGCGCTTCCTGATACTTCCCTTCCCTCAGGTACTGATACGTCCGCCGGGCTTCAGCGAATGCCCCTACCTTTGTGCCGATCCCTGCAGCGGAGACATCGTTCAGTTCCGTGAGAACATCGGATGACTCGCCGAGCTTATCAAGGCACCTCTCAGTAAAAACCAACGCGCGGCAGGCTGCAAAGTCATCCGGATAGTTTGTCGTCACAGTTTCAAAAGCCTGGAGCGCATCCTTATAATCTCCTCCGAGATACAATCGGTACGCCGCGTCGAGCTTTGTGATGCTTGTGTCCGAGCTTGCGATCCTCGGCTGGGAGATTTGCGGCCCCGATGAAGAGGGTGATACAGATTGAACGACGACGACGTGTTTTCCGTCGACTTGTTTCATCTCCGGATTTGGGTCGGAGGAAAGCCAGTTGGAATAATCCACATTGGAGGTAACGTAGGGAGAAGGCGAAGAGCTTCCCCACCAGTTCCCCTCGGCGCTTATGGTACCGCTATAAGTTGAATACACCTGGTAGATCCCGGGGTTACGGAAGCTGTTATACCCTGGCCCTGTCGACGTTCCGAGCAGTGGTGTCGAAGTGGCGTCACCGTAGACATCGTAGTTGTTCCCGCTGAAAACGGTCGATATAAAACTTGGGTCGCTGTAATTGGTGCAGTTTACCCCGTAGTCATTGTTTGTAATATCCAGAGGATTAGCGGGCAGGTAGCTTGAGATCATGTTCAATCCATACGTGGCATCCTTTATAGTGCAATAGCGGAGGATCGAGCCTTGCGAGATATTGTAGAATTCTATGCCGAACCATGAGCCTGGCGAGCCACTGCCCTGGAAAGTGATCGGACTATTTGATGAACCGCTGGCCAAGAGCGCCCCTTCTATGCGTAGCTTGTAGTAGCCGCTGAAGGTTATGGTGGCGCTAGGGTTCATTTCAAGTGTGACTCCGTTCGGAACCGTGAGATTGCTGCTGACGGTCTGCGCACCATCCACAATCACGGTTTGCCCGCTGACAGCTGCGGAAAGAGCGGAAGCAATCGTCGAGTACTCCTCAGGAACATGTAGATTATACACAAGATCGGCTATCAGGTTCTGCCCGTTAGGAGTCCCCAAGCCAGCGCAAAGGTCGTAGCCGGATGACGCAGTGAAAGCGGATCCACTTCCAGGCCATTCGTTATTGTTTTCTGAGCTTGTTGGCAAGTCATGAAAGTCAGAGCCGTAATACGATGCTTGTGCAAAGCCATAAATGGCTGGATTGATAAACCCAACAGGAGCGGTGCCTAAATTGGCCGCCGCCTCATTAGCGAGCGCTGTGAACCCTGCCCACAGCGGCGCCGCAGCGCTTGTACCACCACCCACCTGATCTTGAGAATCCCAATATCCGTAGAGGCTGTCTGCCGTGAGCGCTACGTCAGGAACATTCCGCCAAGTTGACGAGACTTGGGTGTTGGATGGATTCGCACCCTGTTGCCAACTCGGGATCGAATACTCGCGGCTCACACCTCCAGAACTTCCAAGGAAGGCGTAGTTTGGTTTGTAGTAATAGTCAGGATTCCATACTGCTTCATTTACATACGACCCGCCAGGACCGGTTGTTCTCAGCTCAGTTCCTCCAACTGATGTAACGTAGGGGTTATCATCAGGAAAACCAAAGTATGAGTGAACAGTGTCACCATTGTTTATCCATGTTGTGTTGGTTATTGCATCCTCATCTCCGGAAGCCTGAAAAAATGATTGTCCATCGGCAGCCATCTGGAGAAAACTATTGTCCGCTGTGGGGTCATCAAGTTGGCCAGTATAATCAGTATATCCCCATGAACTGCTAAATTGCTTTACAGAGTTGTTCTGCACCATCTCGTTAAGAATATCTTCGAAATGCTGTACAATGACATCAGATGAACCAGTCGCTTCATAGGAAACAATTTTTGACAAGTTGGGTGCCATCGCCATCGCCATCTCGATATCGAGCGTCACCTCATTTTCACCGCCCATCGGGTTGCCGTTGAATCCATCCACTAAGACAGTGTCAACGGTCGGAGGACTATTCGTCAGTCCCGTATTGCTTTCATAGCTGGAGATATCGCTGTAGTAAAACCCATCAAGCTCTAACAACCCAACCGTCTGACCTGATCCTGTCAGCGATACTCCCGGAGCGTAAGCTGCTCGAACATCCTTTGAGGTATACAATTGCCCAGGTCCCGAGCCGTTACTGCCGCTCATTGGTGATGCCGGGCCACTTTTTGACAAAGGAGTAAATTTGGCATGTGAAACAGCGACGATGTCGTCCCTCAACCCGCTGATGTGAGCGATCGGTATAGTCACATTCAAGGTCGGTTCTGAATCGGGTGCGTAGAAGGTACCCCTGCCCGATGGGCTATTATAGACCATCATCCTTAAGTGAAATGTTCGTTCGATATTGCCCACTGTTCCACTCGCATCGATCAGCATCCTATTAGGAAATGTTTTAGTCACGGTGAAACCGTTCGCTTCTAAATAGTTTACTACTTGTTGATAATCTCCCTGCGATGGAGCGAATTGGGCCGTGAATTCTGAAGGTGTCAGCCAATGATGGAAATCTGGGTTGCCGGGAGTGTAGAGCTGTCGAAGCAGGCTTGTCAAAGCTTGACTATTTTGCAGCGACAAGCCGATTCCGACAGTCAGGACTTTCGTTGTATCAAGGCGGGCGACTGGGTGCAGCCCGAACTGCTTGATGTACATGGGAACACTTCCGTGTATGGTTTGCTGCGCTTCTGCAGTGATAGACATCCCGACCTGGAATAAGATAAGAGCGAATAGGATAAGGAGTCGTTTAAGTCTTCGCGTTTTCATGACAACTTCCTTTCGAGTTTTGAAAATTGATGGATAATTCGCTAATTGTTTACGGCAAACAAAAAAGCGACTCTTCTCCTATGTGGAGAATGTGATTGCTTGAGTGCGTTTGCCTTAACTGCTGTGGGGGCGCGCCAACGCCCCCATGGTTATATGAACTTTAGCATATCATCCTCCTTGGGGTTTATTTGAGATTTCGTTCTTCATATTTTGAGTGAATTCTGGTAACAAAAATAGTGGATACCGCCGAACGCTTCCGCTGTTTGCAAACAGGAACGAATCGTAAACGTAAAGAGCAGTTGCACCACCGCCATCTATTCCTGACCCTGATGAAATGTTGATCCAGGTAGAGCCCCTATCACTTGAAAAGTAGATGGCCGCGTTAGTCCCGAGAAAAAGGTTTGTGCCTCCGGCACAAATAGCATTAACGCCATGATCTGGTAGATCAGCATCTGCCCGTTGCCAACTCTTGCCGTTATCTTTGGAAACGAACACACCGCCTGTCCATGGTTTGCCTAAATCATAGAATGCCGACGCAAAGACCTCCGAGCCTATTGTCGCAAGACGGTGGAAATCGCCACCTATCGAATCGACTTCAGCCCAACTTGCACCGCCATTCGTGGAACGGTATATGTCAGGGCCCCCACTTGACGCAAACAGATTTCCTCCCTCTACAACAAGATCGGTTATAGTCGGCGGGTGCCCCGTATATATGATAGGGAGGCCTGCGTTATCGGCGTGCCAGCTACTTCCCTCGTCTGTCGATACAAAGATTCCATGATAGGTCCCTGCAAAGATATTGCCGTTCAACACCGAAAAGCAGTTTATATCCTCTGAATGGTTTGAGTCGTTCTCCGGCCAGCTTAT
>JAMCXB010000016.1 GCA_023480735.1 Bacteroidota bacterium
GTCTCTTTCACGGCAGCCTGAGGAGCTACGTGAACATCTATGTCAACGATGAAGACATAAGGTATCTTGCGAATGATAAAACTGCCGTGAAAGAGACCGACACAGTGAGCATTATCCCTTCAATTGCCGGAGGGGTCGATGTCGACGTGCATGATGTCGCCAGCGCAGTCCAGTTATCCAACGACGAGGTGCTGCGATATAGCAGGCACCTGATCATTCCGGAGGTCGGTATGGAAGGGCAGAAGAAGCTCAAGGCTGGGAAGGTGCTTATGATCGGTGCGGGCGGGCTCGGTTCCCCGCTCGGTATGTATCTCGCAGCGGCGGGGGTGGGGAAGCTCGGTATTGTGGATTTTGACGTCGTCGACAAGACAAACCTGCAGCGTCAAATAATGCACTCGACAGATGACATCGGCAGGTCCAAGCTGGACTCCGCACGCGAGACACTGGAGGGTATCAACCCGAGCATCTCCATTGAGACGTACGAGACACGCCTTTCGTCGGAGAACGCTCTCGATCTCTTTGCGGGCTACGACGTTGTCGTCGACGGCACTGACAATTTTCCCACAAGGTATCTTGTCAATGACGCCTGTGTGCTTTTGGGCAAGCCGAATGTCTACGGCTCGATATTGCGGTTCGACGGCCAGGTAAGCATCTTCGATGCGAAGCGCGGGCCTTGTTACAGATGTCTTTATCCGGCTCCGCCTCCCCCGGGTCTTGTCCCCAGCTGCGCTGAGGGCGGAGTGCTCGGTGTCCTGCCCGGAATAATCGGCACCCTTCAGGCGCTCGAGGTTATTAAGCTCCTGCTCGACGAAGGTGACCCGCTGATCGGGAGACTTGTCCTGTTTGATGCGCTGAAGTTCAAGTTTCGCGAACTGAAATTGAGAAAAAACCCTGACTGCCCCATATGCGGGAACACCCCATCGATCCATTCTCTGATCGACTATGAACAGTTTTGCGGGATCGTAAAACCGTCAGCCCCCGCGAAGAAGGTCGATGAAAATACCGAGATAACGGTTCAACAACTTAAAGCTCGACTCGACCGGGGCGACGAGGTTTTTATTTTAGACGTCCGTGAGCCTCGGGAATATGAAATCGTCAACCTGGGAGCTCCCCTGATACCGCTCTCCGAATTGCCAAAGAGATACGGCGAATTAGATCCATCGAGAGAAATTGTGGTTTGCTGCAAAATGGGTGGACGAAGCGCAAAGGCAGCCGCATTTCTCAGACAGCACGGTTTCAAGAGGGTCAAAAACCTTTTGGGAGGAATCGATGCCTGGGTCGAGAAAATTGATCCGAGTCTGCCTCATTATTGACATGCAATAGATTTAACGAAGGAAAAGAAAATGGCACTGTATGTAGTCAAGCATGAACATTCAAACGAAACCTGCCCGGCCCGCAACAAAGAAATGGGAGGGATGTTGCTAACACACCTCTCTGCCGAAAATGCCGGGCGGAACGGTCTAAAAATAAATGCGGAAGCTGTCATCGACGGTGCGCACACCTTGTACCTTATCGTGGAGGCGGAGGATGAGAAAAATGTGAAAAAGTTCATGGAGCCTTTTGCAATGGCTGGAAGCGTCGAGGTCATGCCCGCGTCGGTGTGCGAAGTCGTCGTTGAGCGCGGGTCCTGCTGACCAGCGTGGCGGTTCAAGAGTACGTCTTGGGTCATCCGAGATATATGGCCCATTACCACGAAGGTTGGTAACCCCACACTTATGGTTTCTGGCCAAGCCGCAAATGAGCTCGCAAAGCAAACCGCTCGTCAACATTTCTTTGCGTTCTTGGCGCCTTTGCGAGAGAAATAACCCTTTCAGTGAGGCATTACGAAGGTTGCGCCATTTCGTCTTGAAAAGATAAAACGGGAGTATTACCTTAGTACCGTTAGAAGGAACTAAGGGATGCTTTGGGATCGCTTACAATTCGCTTTCACGGTAACCTACCATTATCTTTTTCCACAGCTTACCATGGGACTGGCGCTAATCATAGTCTTCATGAAGTGGCGCTATCTAAAGACGAACAACGACAGCTGGAACAGGGCGGCGAAGTTCTGGGCGCGAATATTCGCGATAAACTTCACGGTCGGAGTCGTCACGGGAATTCCGCTCGAGTTTCAGTTCGGGACAAACTGGGCAGGTTTCTCTAACTTTGCCGGAGGGGTAATAGGGCAAACGCTCGCCATGGAAGGGGTCTTTGCATTCTTCCTGGAGTCCGCGTTGCTCGGCCTGTTTCTGTTCGGGGAGAAGAAGCTCGGGAGGCGTGGCCACTTCGCGGTAGCGGCGGGTTTGTGTGCAGGGAGCTGGCTTTCCGGCTACTTCATAATTGTGACAAACGCGTTCATGCAGCATCCTGTGGGTTATGCCGTCGGTCCAAACGGCACCCTTCAACTCGCGAGTTTCTGGGGATTTCTTCTCAACCCCTGGGCAATCTGGGAATATGCCCATAATATGAGTGCTTCTGTGGTCACTGCCGCAACCGTGGTGGCGTCGGTGGGGGCGCTGTGGAGGCTCATCGGAAAGTATAACGAAGAATCCGGTCTGTTCCTTCGGGTCGGTATCGTTACCGCCCTTGTCGCAAGCATTCTGCAGATATTCCCGACCGGTGACCGGAACGGCAAACTTGTCGCCGATTATCAGCCGGCATCGCTCGCAGCGCTGGAAGGAGTGTTCAAAAGCGGAAGCGGTGCCCCGCTCGCAATCATCGGGCAACCGAACGTAGACGAGCAGACGCTTGAAAATCCGATTGTTGTACCGGGGATGCTGAGCTTTCTTGCGTACGGTTCATTTGAAGCGACAGTGAAGGGTCTCGATGCATTCCCGCAGACGGACTGGCCTGACAATATTCCACTTTTATACTACAGTTATCACATTATGGTGGGGCTCGGCACGCTGATCCTCGCCCTCATGGCCATAAGCGCACTGCTGCTGTGGCTCCGCCGACTTGAGAAATCGAGAGCCGTACTGTGGCTCCTCATGCTCGCATTTCCATTTCCGTACATCGCGACTACTGCAGGTTGGTTGACTGCGGAGCTCGGCAGGCAGCCGTGGATTGTGTACAATCTGTTCAGGACTAGTGCAGCCGCGTCGCCGATGGTCAATACAGGCGATGTGGTTTTCACGACCATCGGGTTCGTCGGCCTCTATTTCGTCATAGGCGTCGGTTTCCTCTATCTGGTTGGCCGGGAGATCGCACGCGGCCCCGTATACGCCGAAAGGAGGGGCTGATAAGATGCAGGCACTATGGTACGCGCTGCTCGCAGCGATGCTTATTGTTTTCGTGGTGCTGGACGGATTTGATTTCGGCGCCGGCATTGTGTACAGGTTTGTTGCTAAGACAGATTCGGAACGCCGCCAACTCTTGTCGGCAATCGGTCCCGTGTGGGACGGTAACGAGGTGTGGCTTCTCGCGGCAGGAGGGACTCTCTTCTTTGCGTTCCCGAAGGCTTACGCAGCCGGGTTTAGCGGGTTGTACATGCCGCTCGTTATTCTTTTGTGGCTTCTTATCCTTCGCGGACTCGCAATTGAACTCCGTTCTCACGAACCGTATAGACTCTGGCACGATTTCTGGGATGGAACGCTACAGTTTGCGTCGGTGCTGATAGCCGTAATATTCGGCGCGGCTTTCGGCAATCTCGTCCGCGGGGTACCTTTAAACGCCTCGGGTTACTTTTCGATTCCCCTGTTTACGAATTTGTTGCCGTATTCGTGGATCGGCGTTCTGGATTACTACACGATTACTGCGGGAGTCTTCTGCCTGTCGGTACTGGCCATGCACGGTGCACTTTTTCTTGTATGGAAGACAGATGGGCCGGTGCGCGAACGGAGCGTCCAACTCGCGAGGCGGCTGTGGTGGTCAGTGATCGCGTTGGCAGCGATTACCTTCGTCCTGACCCTCTTCGTGCAACCCGGTTTCTTCTCTCCGCTCGTCGATAGAGTGTGGCCACTTATACTTGTCATTATATCACTGGCGGGATTCTTCTATATCCCCACAGCCCTCAGGGGGTCCGCTGACTTGCGCCCGTTTCTCGGATCGGTCACTTTTATCGTCGGATTGCTTGCCGCCATAGCGGGCACACTCTTCCCAAACCTTATCGTCTCCACTCTCGATCCTTCGTACACTCTTACCGCGTACAGTGCGTCGACTAGCCCTTATGGTTTGCAGGTCGGGCTCGTATGGTGGACCATCGGCATGATACTCGTGGTGTTCTACTTTGTCTTCGTTTACCGCAACCTGTCAGGAAAGGTGACCGAAGGGGTGCCCCGGGAATAGCAGGACAACTTTTCGCCAGACTCTTTTCGCACGGATGGCGAATTCCGCCCGTTTACACCGCTGCTGAAAGGCACCAAAGAAAGGTTGCATAATTATCCTTCCGTATTCATTATATTATATCAAGTAACAGAAACATCTTCTCCCCACCTGTTTAGAAGAAAGGGCGACGGTGTTCAGAAGCCGGGATTTGGTCTTCTTCTAAGGATACTTCTGATAACAAAGGAACCCGTACTCCTTCTCAGCCACTGATTCCCCCAATATATTTATTACATACATAACGAAAGGTTTCAATGAAATCACAGTCTTTTGTGCTGAGCGATGAAATAACCACATTGCTTGAAGCACAGGGAATCACGGTGGCAACGCCGGTCCAGGAAGAAATAATACCGGCAATTGCAAATGGGCAGGACGTTCTGGCTCAATCTGAGACAGGCTCGGGAAAGACGTTAAGCTTTGCGATTCCTATAATCGAACAACTGAAGAAACGCGACGGTTTGAAGGCGCTCGTTCTCGTCCCGACGAGGGAACTCGCCACACAGGTCGCGGGAGAGTTCGTAAAATACTCGGCGGGCAAACACCTCGGTATCGTGCCTGTCTACGGCGGGGTATCGATAAACGCTCAAGCCTCCAAGCTCAGGCAGGCGAACATTATCGTCGCGACTCCGGGTCGGCTTATTGACCTGCTGAATAGAAACGTTGTCAGGCTGCAATCCATAAAGTATTTCGTCTGCGATGAGGCGGACCGCATGCTGGATATGGGGTTCGTGCGAGACGTCGAACGCATCGCAGCTCAGCTTCCGGCACAGCATCAGACTCTGCTCTTCAGCGCGACCGTGCCCAAGGAAATCGAAAGACTTGCGGCAAGGTACCTTCATAACCCGAAGAATGTTCGGTTCGCTTCTACGGTGAAGCCGATTTTCCTTCGCCAGGTTTATTACCGCGTGTCCCCCGAAGCCAAGCTGGATCTACTCGCGGATTTGCTGGAACAGGAACGTCATCTGGCCATCGTCTTTTGCAACCGAAAGCACATCACGGTAAAGGTGGCCAAAAGGCTGACCGCTATCGGAATACAGGCACGGGCTCTCAACGGGAACATGTCTCAGCCTCAGCGCGAAAAAGTAACAGATGATTTCCGAAGAGAAAAGTTTACAGTCCTCGTCGCGACCGATGTCGCGGCCCGCGGACTGCACATCGACGATGTTTCCCATGTGTACAACTACGAAATTCCGAAGGATGTCGAATCGTACACCCACCGGGTCGGACGGACGGCTCGCGCCGGGCAGAAGGGCGAAGCCATCTCGCTCGTAGCGACCGAAGAGGAAAAGAAGTTCTTCAAGCAGATTCTTTTTAAGTACCGTGGAGAAATTGCTTTAAAAGAATCAGGGGACATAGATGTGCGCGCGGCAAAGCCGGCTCCAGCTCCGTTGGAGAGCAAACAGCGCAGGAGGAATGACGAAGTCGTGAAGAACAGACGCCCTCGTCGTTAGAAAGAAGTAAACGGAAGACTTCATTATGACAATCTAAAAAGCATCCCGGAAATGCAGATATCACAGGTAGTGATATCTATGAGCATTCAACAAAGATATAGACGCACCTTTGGATGTAATTTGGATTGGCGCAGAGCATGACATTCCCGATTCCAGAGAACTGGGCATCAACCCGATCGACGGGTGATGCCCGTCGATGAGCGCAGGAAGATCGGATGCCGCCAAAGAACGTACTGGTTGTGCAGAAAGCATTCATTGGGCACAACCTCGTACGCAAAGACGGCAGCCTCTTTTCGGTTGAGATAAATGCGCGGATTCTACTTAACCGCAGCATTATTGCGATTGTCCGCGACATAAGCGAGCGGAAAACACCGAAGGAACGGCTGAGGCTTGTTTCTTCCAAAGGCTCAGGTGAAGAAGAACCTCACACCATCATTGATATCACCGAACCTCATTATGACAACACTCTCGCTTCCAATGCAATCAGGTACGGAACCGTCCTCACATCGGACCGCGTGCACGACGCCCGGCGGGAAGATACTCATGGCGAATCCAGCATTACTAAAGATGCTGGGTTACGACAGTATGGACAAGGTTGCCGAGCGAGACATATCAATGGGAGATTTTGAGCCGGGCTACCGCCGCGAGAAATTCATCCGCCTGGAGAGATAGCAGGAATAGAAAGTGTGTGGTTCTTCAGACCGAACGTGCAGCCCTGGGCTCGAATGAATGACGACTCGAAATTTGGAGATGCAGAATACGGATTCTAAGCCTTCCGGAATCCGCGGTCACTGCGAATTCCTGAAGCAGAAGGTCCGCGGGTCAATCAGCTCTGTTTTGTGTCCAGAGCCTTCAGAACTTCTTCGACATACGCCTCATCGGGAAGCGCGCCCTCGAAATGGTGTGTCTCGTTTATCACGACTCTTGGTACGCCGCGGACGTTGTACTTCATGGATAAGTGGGGGAACTCGGTGGCTTCCACCATGTCCGCCTTGATGTTCTTGTTGAGAAAAGCAAGCTGGTGGCCGGTATAGACGGCTCTCGGACAGTAAGGGCAAGTCGGCGTGACAAAGACCTGTATGTGGACCGGTTCACTGATCATCTTCACCTGCTCAGCGACCTCGTCGCTCAGTTCGTGGGTTTGCGTCGAGACCATTTCGATGCTCTCAAGCAGTGACGCGAATTCATATCCCGAGGGAATTCCATAATACCTGATGCCGTAATCGACGTCCGGCGAAGCAATCACTGTCGCGGGAATTTTATCAATATTGTATTTCTCAACCTGTTCTTTGTCACTGATGAAGTTGAAGACCTCCAGACTGAGTTTGTCGGAAAGTGCCGTGAGCTCTTCGAGTATCTGCCTCGTCTCCTTGCAATACTGGCACTCCAGCGATTGTGTGAAGTTTATGATCTTTACGGGATTTACGAGATTCGCAAATCTCTTCTTGATCTCATTCTGGGCTTGTTGATCTAAAAACATGTTTTCTCCTAACGCGGCCTGGCCGCTATCCAAATGTTCTACTAAAGAGGGCGCATTAGAGCGTCTGCCTCACGCTCAGCGATCACAAAGTTTCCTTCCCACTCCGGCTTCGTGAACAGATTGGCGTCTTTGCTTTTCAATCCCGGGTGTCGGTAGACTTTGCGGTCCAATCAGCCGGGATGTTGCGGTATCTATGCCGTTTTCTGATTTTCCTTGCGCGTTGATATTTTAAAGGGCGCGTAAAGAGGACAGAAACCGATTAAGGCCGTTGCTAGAGGAATCAAACCGATCCAGCCCCAGGCAGTGTGCGGGCCCCAGAAATTCAAACTTATCAGGAAAAGTCCGACTATGATGCGGATCCATTTGTCAGCTGATCCAACGTTCTTGTTCATGATTTCCTCCAATTGTTTGTTCAGTCAATATGATGCAGGGGAGAGAAGAAAGTTTCCCCGTCGATTGGGAGACATGGCGTTCAGGACATGTTGATATTCTACACCCGCTAATATCGCCCACAGTTTGATTGGATTCAATTTGATTGCCCTTTTCTGCACGATCTCTCAACGTCCCGGTTTCTCAAGAAATTCCTTTTCTAGAATCATGATTTGTGCTAAATTGTGACAAATCAAGAGGAATGTTGCATGCTTAAGCCCAGAAAAAAGATTACTAAGAAGGAACTCAAGCAAGACAAACTGGTCACTGCTTACTTCAAAGCGACGGAAATACTTCGCAACAACAGGAAGATTGTAAGCGGGTTAGTGACCGGGCTGGTTATAGCAGTGATTGTCGTGGTTGCTTATCTGAACAATGTTGACGCGAATAACAGGAAGGCTGCGACAGACCTTTCACAGGTTCTCAATTACTTCGACGGCGGTGCATACCAGGTTGCAATTAACGGGGATCCGGCACACAACATTCCGGGGTTGAAGTCCATAGTCGACAACTACGGCGGTTCAGAGACGGGCGAAGCGGCGAAAGTGTATCTTGCCGATTGCTACTACTACCTGGGAGATTATACCGACGCTCTGAAGTATTTTAGGGACTACGGCGGAAACGATAAGTTCCTGAAAGCCAGTGCAGACGCGGGAGTGGCGGAGGTCTACGAAATTCAAGGCGATCACAAAAAGGCGGCGGAATATTACGAGCGGGCAGCCTCCCGTGACTCGAAGAATTTCCTGACGCCGCAATACCTGGTCGGGGCCGCTAGAAACTATATCAAGATCGGCAATAAGGATAGAGCGATTGGTCTGCTCGCACGCGTACAGAAGGACTTTCCAAATTCGCCTTATGCGGGCAATGTAAGTTACTACATGGCGCAAGCTAAAGTAGAGTAGAAAGGGCGGCGTTTCTTCTTCACAGTCTGCGGTTTGTGAAGATGGGTCTCAGACCCAACCGGTTTTTTCCCACGAAGAATCCTCACCGCATCACCTGCTCTGGAGACTATCACCGGCCTTACCCAAAGTACAAGTGCTCCATGTCGCACTCTCAGGCGTCTTCTTGAAGCTGGGCTTCGCGGTGAAGAGCTGCGTTAATCTCGTTCAGAATATTTGTTTGAATTAGATTGATTGACTCCGTCACATCCGGGGTGAGCCTGGAAGTGTATGAGAACTCCTTCCCAACAATCCCATAGAAGATCACCTTCCTGGGCAATGCTTTTAAAGCGCGCGCGAGCTCGACAACTTGTGCAGAATCAAAAGCATGAGTGGAGAAAGAAAAGAAATTTTCCGGCATGGGTTCTTCGCTTGCATCCACGCGGAAGATTGTACCGGCGGCAGCGGACGACCGGACAGCATCTATTATTACCAATGCGTCAGTAGAGCGCATTAACTCAAGGAGGTCGGACTGATCGCCCATTAGTTCGGCCGTCCTCACATCCGCCGGCACCTTTTCTCTCAACTTTCTTACGACCAATACCCCTGCTCCATCATCGCCCCGGAATTCATTCCCTACTCCGACAATAGTGATGTTTACCCTCTCTTTTTTCCCCTCAAGAGAGGTAGGAGCGCTGCGAGCCGGTGTACTTTCGCCCTTCATCTTATTCCCTGCGTCGGGTCAGGAGATTTCGAGTTTCAGGAAATGAGTCGCACATGAGATGCAGGGATCGTAGTTACGCACGACCTGCTCGCATCTGAGGGTCAGTTCCTGCTTCGGCATTTCAATGTTCGCCGTTACAAAACTTCTCAGGTCTGCCTCGATCATCTTTTGATTCTGAGATGTAGGAGGCACAATCTTGGCGTCCTTTATCGCCCCGTCTTCGCCGACCATGTATCGGTGATAAAGGATTCCTCGCGGCGCTTCGGTGCAACCGAAACCGAATCCGGGCTGCACGGAATATTCGATGGCCGGTTTCTCCGGCTGTTCGTAATTTTCGATTATCCGGATCGCCTCATCACACGCGTAAAGTGTTTCCACGGCTCGGGCCACTATGCTCTTGAAGGGGTTCGAAATCGGCGGCTCCGCATTCGCCTCTCTTGCGGCTTTCCTGGCGAGCGGAGAAAGCTTGTCGAAATTAAGATTGTATCTTGCCAACGGACCGACGAAGTAGGCTCCCTTGCCTTTCATCTCCGACTGCAACGCGTTCGTATAAGAGGCATGTGTTTCATGGAACACAAGCTCGTATTCGCGAATGTCGATATTGAGGCCTTTATTTGAGACAAGCCTCCCTTCGTTGAACGGGTACTCGTCCGGATGACTCAGCGAGACAAACTCATAATCACACTCGAAACTGGGGAAGGGGAGCGAGGCTGTCCAAAGCACCGTCTCGTAGGCTTCGTCCCGAGCGCGCTTCAGCCGCTCGAGAATTTCAAGGAAATCCTTCTTCGCCGGCAATTTGTAAAACCCGCCGACCTTGACGTTGATCGGATGAATCTCTCTGCCGGCAAGAATGGTGACCAAATCATTGCCGGTTTTCTTGAGCCTCAGACCTCGCTGAACGGCGTCCGGATGATCTTTTGCAAGCTGGATCGCATCTTCATACCCGAGGAAATCGGGTGCATGGAGCATATATACGTGCAGCGCATGGCTCTCGATCCATTCGCCGCAGTAGAGCAGGCGCCTCAACTCGCGAAGTTGTCCATCGACTCTAACTCCGAATGCATTTTCCATCGCATGAACCGAGCTCATCTGGTATGCTATGGGGCAAATGCCGCAGATACGTGCGGTAATGTCAGGTGCTTCAGAGTATTTTCTGCCCCGCAGAAAAGCCTCAAAAAATCGGGGAGGCTCGAATATTCTGAATTTCACGTCGTTGACTTGGCCGTCTTTCATCTTCACGATGAGAGAGCCTTCTCCCTCGACACGGGCGAGATAGTCAACCTTTATGGTCCTGGCCGGCTTATTTTTCATGAGCTTCACTTTCTCTTCTGAATGCTTCGGCGTACGCGTTGAACCCCCGGAATGCGAGAGATATGTCATGCTGGGTTTCACCGAGTTCGGAAAATTGGCGCGCAAGCACGGGTGTGTTTGGAGATTCCATCGGACCGTAGCAGCCGTAGCATCCTCTGTCGAACGAGGGACAGATCGCACCGCACCCGGACTGGGTCACAGGACCGAGACATGGTGTGCCGTGAGCAACCATCACACACACGTTTCCCTTCAGCTTGCAGTCTATACAGACGCTGTGAGTATGTACGTTGGGCTTCCTTTTGTGAAGAAATGCGTTGATGACTTCTATGAGTTCGTATTTGTTGATCGGACAGCCGCGTAACTCGAAGTCGACATGGACGAAAGATCCTATCGGCAGGGATCTGTCGAGAGTCGAAATATGTTCGGGGGAAGCATAAACGATGCGGACAAATTCTTTGATGTCTTTCCAGTTCCTCAGCGCCTGTATTCCGCCTGCCGTGGCACATGCGCCGATCGTGATCAGCGCGCCGCACGATTTGCGGATTTCCCTGATGTGTTCGACATCGTGCGGCGTCGTGATGCTCCCTTCGACAATCCCGATGTCGTACGGTCCCTTGAGCATTCTGCGGGATGCCTCCGGGAAAAAGGCGATGTCTATCGCGTCTGCGACAGCGAGGAGTTCCTCTTCGGCATCGAGAAGTGAAAGCTGGCAACCGTCGCACGAAGCAAATTTGAAAACTGCTACCCTGGGCTTGCGGCCGTTCCTGCGCACAGGCATTTTACAACTCCTTTTTTTCGAGCAAGTAATAAACGTCGGGCAGTCTGAAGACCGGACCGTCCTTACATATGAATTTTGGGCCGAATTGACAGTGCCCGCAAAGGCCGACTCCGCATTTCATGTTCCGTTCCATCGAGATATAAATCTGGTCCTGAGAAAGTCCCCTGCGCTGAAGCTCCTCAACCGTATATTTCATCATTACCTCCGGCCCGCAAACCATCGCGATCGTCGATTCGGAATCCAGCTTGATGTACGAGAACAAGTTTGTTACCACGCCTATGTGTCCCTTCCACGTCGAATCCCCGCGGTCAACTGTGATAATTACCTCCGTGTTCGGCAGCTTATTCCACTGTTCCAGTTCGACCCTGTACAAGAGATCGAGCGGGCTTCTTGCTCCGTAGAGGATAACGATTCGACCGTAGAGGTCTCTCTTTCTGATGAGCGAATAGATGATCGGTCTTAACGGTGCGAGCCCGATTCCACCTGCCGCAATGCAAATGTCTTTCCCAGCCGCCTCCTCCAGCGGCCAGGCGGTCCCATACGGTCCGCGGAGACCGATCAGACTGCCGCGTTTGAGCCTGGAGAGGGCAGAGGTTACCGAGCCGACACGGTGGATTGTGTGTGCCAGCATGCCGGGCTTTCCCGGATCTGAACTGATGGAGATAGCGGATTCGCCCGTTCCAAAGGCATAGATCATGTTGAATTGTCCCGGCTTGAATGAATACGGGGAACCGTTCATCTGCGCCGTGTCTATTAAGAGCGTGAAGGTATCGTCAGTTTCCCACACAATCCTGCGGACAGTTGCAAGACAAGGAACCATGGACCTGTGCAGTAATTCTGCGGTTTGTGGGGCGATTTCTGTCATTCGAAAAACTCCAATGGATTACAGGGCTGATATTTATGTTAATAGTTTTCGCCTCTTTCGCCCGGCGCGTTCCCATACACGTCAAGCAGCTGCAAACGCGTGGCTTCGAGGCGTCTTTCCAATACCTCCGAAAAACGGCGCAGCATTTCGTAGCCGAAGCGGTAATCGGTTTCGCATTTTGTCCGCAGGCACGTAGCGTCAATTGCAAATGCGTGGACCTGCTCCACTGCGTATGCGTCGAAATGCCATCGATACGGCGATATAAGCCATGACCAGCCCAACACCTCGCCGGGGCCAATGGTCTGGATTCTGATCATGCCTCTCTCTCCGCCGGGGAGCTCGAGTGCAATTCTCCCGCTGCGAATCAAGTAGAAAGTCTTTGCATCCTCGCCCTCCTTGAATAATCGTGCACCTTCCGGGACCACTATGTTCGAGGCGCACGAGGTGAGCGTCTTCAAGAGCTCTTCGTTCATGTTGCTAAGGAACGGGTGCTTGTGTAGCGATTCCGTTAAGCCTTGCGGTTCCATGACTAATCTCCTTTTCGCTGTTGTGTCTCCGCACCTCTTATTGCCTGCACTTCTGCAGTTAAGTCGATTCCGACCGGGCACCATGTAATGCATCGTCCGCATCCCACGCATCCGGAGACTCCGAATTGTTCCACCCAAGATGAAAGCTTATGTGTAAGCCACTGTCGATAGCGCGACTTTGTAGATATGCGAAAGTTTCCGCCGGCAACCTTTGAGAAGTCGACCGTGAAGCATGAGTCCCACCGTCTGAGGCGTTCGGCATTCTGTCCCGAAAGGTCCGTTATGTCTTCGACCGTTGAGCAGAAGCATGTCGGACAGACCATCGTGCAGTTTCCGCAAGTCAGGCATCTCTTTGCGACATCCTCCCAATGTGGATGCTCCAGGTTTTCAGCAAGCAACCTGGGCAAACCGTCTGTCTCCATCGTTTTATTCATTTGGGACTCGGTCTGACGTAGCATGGCATCCGTGGTCTCTATCTCCTCTGCACTCGCTGCGCCGGTCTCGACGAGTTCCATTATGGAGGCTCCAAGCTCGCTTCCAATCTTTACTACGAAGAAATGTGCGCCATCGCGAAACACCTCAGTCAACGATATATCGAAATCCTTCTGCGCTTCGGGGCCGGTCTTCATGGAGCTGCAGAAACACGTGCCGCCCGCAGTGGTGCAGTTTACAGCGACGATAAACAGGTCCCGTCTTGCCGCAGAGTAAGCGTCGTCCCGATATTCCCCGGATTGGAAGACCTTATCCTGAATGAGAATTGCGCTGAGCTCACACGGGCGGACTCCGACGAAGGCGTACTTTATATTGGCGTCGCTCTCATTTGACAGCTCAAGGGATTTTCCGTCCCTTCTCATGGTAAATAATTTCCGCAAGGGAGGGTAGAGAAATTTTTTCCATGATTGCGGGGTGGCATTGAAGCCGAAATATGAATCGTCGCTTCGTTTCGTGAGCCTGTAATTTGCTGGCGATTGTTCGTCAGACCACCCGACGGGAAGTTCGTTCGCTGAGCCTATTCTATCGTATACGATTGCTTCGTCTCTGAGTGTGGGCCCGACCGTTACATAACCTTTATCCTGGAGCGCCGTGAAGAGCTGCTGGAGATTGTTCGCTTCTAATTTCGAAGTTCTATTCATAGTATGAAGAAAACCGCTTTTTTATCTCTCTAAATTCTGCAATGGGTGTGCCGTCCATTATGCTGCGTTAAATTGCGCTGCAAGAACGTCCTGTGTCTTCAGGTGCGAATTTCGGGTGGGACAAAAAGACACCGCAGTCCGATAATGACTGTAAGTTTTTTAAACAGGGGTGAAATTGTTTGTGTCTGTTTATTCTGCACGATGCGGCATCTGTGCGAATTGCAACATTACCTAACATAGAACAGACCTACCCTTTGGAGTGTTGATTTGAACGGGCCGTAATGCAGAATCCTGAAAAGGCGCAGCAAGAATTCCTCCGGTAAATCCGCATTAGTGCTCTTCTTCGGAATTCAGCGGACTTGCTGCCGATGGTCTTTCAGCTCGGCGGAACCGAGACTATCAATCTATCGAAGACAACGGACGTAGACCGCGGCGAGCCAACGCCTCCCCCTTCCGACCGACGGGTTAAAGTGATCCGGTCATTGTTCGTTCCTCGGTTTATTGTTCACTCGAATGCGGCCTGATTCGTAATCACGGCTTGAACGCCAGCTCTACATCGTACAGTGTCGGCTGACCCTCTTTGTTGAGATATGCTTTTGCAGTCATTCCCCACAGCCACGGCAGTTCCTCGACCATTTGAGAGATTCTGCCGAGCAGCTGTTCGCACTTCTCAGAGCCGGAGACTCCGATGTCTTCTAACATTGCTCTTGTGTCCCTGTCGGTCAATGGAGTAATCCTCTGGATGGGCTGTTTACCAGGAACATTTAAAACGATGAGGGGACCAAAATGGGGGTCGGACCTTATTCCGATCTGACATTCACCGTAAACTTCTGTACCGGAGGTCTGCGCTGTTCCGGATATCTTTTGCGGACTGTCGACGCTCAATCCGAAAAATGAAAGGATGTCGGCCGAATCTTTCCCGCCAACTTTCATAATTCCGTCTGAAGAGGCCTTAGCGTCGACCATGTTTTTCAGTTTAGAATGTGCCGAATTGACATCGACGTCTTCGTACCACAATAGTCTTCCCTGAGGCTGCAACCGGTTTTTTGCATACTCGGTTACTCTGGCCAGGGCGAGTGCCGCTGACTCAGGGAAACGGTACGATGGAAAGACATAATGTTCAGCTTTGCTGGTCTGAAACGCGGCTGAAGTAGCAACCTGAACCGCTTTTGCCGTCCCCATCAGGCAGAGAAGCACGGGCTTATCCGTCTTGGTGCTTCTCTGGGCGAACACGGTCCCCCTTCGGATCGCCCTCCCGATAGGCTGTGGGTCGCATCCACCTATGCACGCGAATATGGCGATCAGTGAGTCCACATTCTCCTTCTCCATAAGCGACGTTGTAACTCGTTCGTAATCGTCCGCCACGGCGAGCGGGCCCAAGTTCATGACGTTCTCATTGGCGACTGATAACCCGTTTGCTTCACAGGTATCGGCACAAATTGTCAGTGCCCCGCCTGCATTGCTGATGATTGCGACGCGGCTTCCCTTCGGCAGCGGCTGATGTGCGAGCAGCATTGTTATGTCGAACATCTCTTCAAGTGTCTCCGCGCGAATGACCCCGGCCTGCTGGAAGAGTGCGTCAACTTCGAGGTCGGTTTCAGTATCGCTGCTTCGTATTTGGGCCGCTTCGCGCCCCGCTTTGTTCCTCGCGCTCTTCACGCAGAGTATAGGCTTCTTATATGAGATCCTTCTTGCGACTCTGGCGAAACGCCGTGGATTTCCGAAGCGCTCAAGGTACAGGAGTACTATGTCTGTCGACGGATCCTCTTCCCAATACTCGAGGAGATCGTTGCCGGATACGTCGCCGCGGTTTCCTCCTGAGACGAAAGTTGAAAAACTTATTCCCCGTTCAACTGCGTAGTCGAGGATCACGATTCCGAGAGCCTCGGTGTGAGAAAAGAAACCGACCTTCCCCGGCAGCGGCATCAGGCCCGCCAGGCTGGCGTTAAGATTGACCTTATCGTTCGTATTAATGATGCCGAGACAATTCGGTCCGATTAGCCGCATTCCGTTTGAACGAACAAATTCTACCAATTCATTCTGAAGTTTAGCGCCTTGCTCTCCGATATCGGCAAAGCCCGCGCTCAGGACAATGGTTCCTTTAGCACCGATGTCAACTCCTTCGCGGACAACGTCCAACACGTTCGATGCGGGCACCGCGATGACAATCAGATCCGGATGTTCGGGGAGACTGGCTATCGATGAATACGCCCGCACTCCCTGAATTGAAGCAGCCTGGCTGTTGACAGGATAAACTGTCCCGGTGAAATTCGATTCGAGAATATGTCTGAACACGAGGCTCCCGACCGCATTTGCGTCCCTGGAAGCGCCGACCACTGCGATCGACGACGGACTTATGAGTGGGCTGAGGGAGTTTGCAGTGGCGAGACGGTCTCTCAATTCCGCGCGCTCGCGAACGGCTGCATTCCCACTGACAGGAAACTCTATGTGAATTGTGCTTCCGCCGGCGGCCTTCATGATCTCGAACCCGGCGTCGCGGAAAACGGTCATCATTTTGTCGTTGTCGGAGAGCATCTCTGCCTCAAATGCCACGAGTCCGTTCGCGGCCGCAATCCCGGCCAGCCTTTCCAGGAGGAGCGTACCGATACCTTTCCCGTGGTATTTGTCAGCTACAAGGAAAGAGACTTCGGCGGCATTCCTGACCGCGAGGCTCGCGTAGCTCCCTATCCCGACTACACTCTCTGACGATTCGTCGCCAAGAGTCGCCAGCAAACTGGCTCGTTCGCGAGGCTCGTATATGCACATCTCTTCGATTGTCGCCTTCGGAAGGTAACTCACTCCAGCCATGAATCGAAAATAGCGGCTTTCTTGAGAGACGTTATTGACCAAAGATTCTACCGCTGAAGCGTCGGCCTGCGTTGCAAAACGCAAAGTCAAGCCTGAACCGTCACGAAGTAAAACGTGCTCCCGGTAGTTCTGCCATTCTCTAATGATTCTGAACATGACACGGCCCTTTTTGTACTGGCAATTTAATCCTCAATTAGGCTTCGAAAAAGCCTTTTGACTTTCACCGCAAAACTTTATAATGCAAGAATGAGTTAAGGTATTAGATAAGTGTCCGGGTAATAAGGATTCAGAGCATTGTTTTCCCGGCTTGAGGTTCTTTGAACTAAAGTACTTTGCAATAAGCAAAAGGAGCACGAACGATGGCAAACACCAATCCACTTGAAGTCAGTGAAGCCCAAATTGCGGCACACTGGAAGGAAGAGGAGTACTACCAGCCTTCCGCGAAGTTTATATCCCAGGCAAATCTGGCTGATCCTGATGTGGACAAAAGATTCAGTCTGGAGAACTTCCCGGAGAGTTTCAAAGAGTACGCGGATTTACTTGATTGGTACAGATATTGGCACACGACATTGGACAGCAGCAATCCGCCGTTCTGGAAATGGTTTTCCGGCGGACTCCTGAACGCAAGTTATAATTGCGTCGACAGACACCTCGCCAAGAATAAAGGGAAAGCCGCATTGATCTTCGTCCCTGAGCTTGAGAACGAACAGCACCTGGCAATCACCTACCAGGAGCTGTATGTGCGGGTGAACGAAACGGCGGCGCTCCTGCGGGATTTTGCAGGACTGAAGAAGGGCGACAGAGTGACTATTCACATGCCGATGGTTCCTGAGCTTCCGGTCACGATGCTCGCTTGCGCCCGGCTTGGATTAATTCACTCGGTGGTGTTCGGCGGTTTCAGCGGGTCGGCTTGCGGCGACAGGATTGCAGACTCGGGAAGCAGGGTACTCGTTACGATGGACGGGTATTACAGGAACGGACAGGTGCAGAACCACAAGGAGAAGGCAGACGTCGCTGTCGCTCGTGCGAAAGAGCTCGGGGCTGTCGTAGATAAGGTGCTTGTCTGGCGCCGTCATCAAGGGAAGTATGTCTCTTCGACTCCTATGGTCGAAGGGAGAGACTATTTCATGGACGAGGTCTTGAAGGATTACAGGGGAAGGAGAGTGGCTCCTGTTCCTGTAGCCTCTGAAGACCCTCTCTTCCTGATGTACACAAGCGGTACGACGGGCAAGCCGAAGGGAATACAGCACAGCACGGGGGGGTATCTGTCTTACGCGGCAGGAACGGCGAAGAACATTCTTGATATTCATCCGGATGATATTTACTGGTGCATGGCCGATATAGGATGGATAACCGGCCATTCATATATAGTCTATGGTCCGCTTGCACTCGGAACGACGAGTGTTATTTATGAGGGAGTCCCCACCTATCCAGATGCCGGCAGACCGTGGAGGATCGCGGAGCAGCTTGACGTCAACATCTTCCATACCGCTCCGACTTCGATCCGGCAACTGCGGAAAATTGGGCCCGAAGAGCCGAAGAAGTATAATTATCATTTTAAATTGATGGTAACTGTGGGTGAGCCGATTGAGCCGGATGTGTGGAGATGGTACTACAACGAGGTAGGCAAGAAAGAGGCGGTCATTGTTGACACATGGTGGCAGACCGAGAATGGCGGATTCCTATGCAGCACTAAGCCGGCCTTGAATCCCATGAAACCCGGCAGCGCAGGTCCCGGGGTCCCGGGCATCCATCCCGTTGTGTATGATGAGAATGGGGATGAACTTCCTCCCGGTACGCAGAGAGCGGGGAACATCTGCATCAGGAACCCCTGGCCGGGCATAATGCAAACTATCTGGGGAGACCCTCAGCGGTACGTGCAGACTTACTACTCAAAGTATTGCAAAGACAAAAACAGCAAAAACTGGAAGGATTGGCCATATTTTGCAGGAGACGGCGCTCTCTACGCCGCAGACGGCTATATCAGAATTCTCGGCCGTGTCGATGACGTGATTAACGTAGCCGGACACAGGTTGGGAACCAAGGAGCTCGAGTCGGCATGCCTTACGATTCCCGAAGTGGCGGAAGCGGCCGTCGTGCCGGTCGTAGATCAGGTGAAGGGAAGAGTGCCGGAAGTCTACATAGCGCTCAAACCCGGAGTCAGCGTCGATCACGGCGAAGTCCAGAGGAAAGTAGTGAACGCCATAGAGAATATGATCGGAAAGATCGCAAGGCCGTCGCACGTATGGGTGGCCGAGGACATGCCAAAGACGCGCTCGGGAAAAATAATGCGAAGAGTCCTCGCGGCTGTGTCTAATAACATGCCTGTCGGAGACGTTACAACGCTGGCGAATCCAGATATCGTGGAACACATTAAGGTCATGGTTCAATCTCAGACTAAGCGCGCCGCGACTGAGGAGACTCCGGAGGATATCAAGCAGTTCGGACGGACGGAGTAATTGCCAGGGCAAACAGCAGTGATGAGAGGCCGTCCGTACTGATCAAAATTCGCACAGCGTGCCGGAAGGGCATGCCCTTGCCGATTGATGCCGTGTATTCTGATGTGAGGTGCACCTGCAGCTTATGCTGTCTGAGCAAGTTGACCTGCAGCTCAAATGGGAGCGGCAGTCGCAAACGCTTGGCTTCAGCACTGCTCATCGGCAGACTGTTTCCTCCGGTTATCGAGTGTTCTGCCCTTCTATAGTTGCAAGAGAGTCCAGCCGGACTTAAGTTGAACAGGAGGGAGATCGTCGGAAATATGTTCTTCGATTTCCCTTTTGTTGAAACCGTAGTTCTTATCTGACAACCCGTAACTTCCACGTTAGATGAGGCAGCAGCGATGTCAATTGGCGGGCGCAATAGAATTTTCGCTGGTGGGGACTTCCAATGATTCCCATTGAGTATTTCCTTCTGGTCGGTTCAGTTCTCGTCCTCCTGAGCATTGGTATAGCAAAGCTCTCCGACAATCTCGGGGTCCCAGTGCTTCTCCTGTTTTTGATTCTCGGGATGTTGGCAGGGTCCGAAGGAATTGGCGGGATTTATTTCGACAACGCCGGGTTGGCTCAATCGATAGGAATAGTCGCCCTCATATTCATCCTGTTCGCGGGTGGTTTAGACACGAAATGGTCTGAGGTCCGCCCGGTTGTATGGCAGGCGGCCGGACTATCAATCGCGGGTGTCTTTATCACGGCTCTGGCTGTGGGTCTGTTTGCGACGTGGCTTCTGGGATTTTCATTCCTTGAAGGACTTCTTCTTGGTGCAGTTGTTTCTTCTACCGATGCAGCGGCCGTGTTTGCCGTTTTGAGGTCGCGGAAGATTAGTCTGAAAGGAAACCTGAAACCCTTGCTGGAACTGGAATCCGGTAGTAACGATCCTATGGCGGTTTTTCTGACTGTCGGCACGATCCAGCTTATCACGCTGCCTCGCACTTCGATAGCTGAGGTGATGCTCCAGTTCTTTCTTCAGATGGGGATAGGGGCTTTGCTTGGGTTGACTCTGGGCCGGGCGATGGTTTTCGTCCTTAACTGGCTGAAAATCTCCCATGAAGGTATTTACCCTGTTCTTGTGCTGGCTTTCGCCACGTTTGTTTACGGCACAACCGCTACACTTGGCGGAAGCGGGTTTCTTGCGGTGTATATATGTGGGCTTGTGGCTGGAAGGGCGGAATTTGTGCAAAAGAAGAGTCTGCTGAGGTTTTTCGACGGTCTCGCCTGGTTGAGTCAGATCGGTATGTTCTTGACTCTCGGTCTTCTTGTCTATCCATCGCAGGTCTTTTCGGTTGTAGGAGCAGGTTTACTCGTGTCCGGATTCCTGATGTTTGTCGCACGCCCGCTCAGCGTCTTTTCAATGCTGAGTTTTGCCCAGTCGCCTTGGCGTGACAAGGCGTTCGTCTCGTGGGTTGGATTGCGGGGCGCTGTGCCTATCATACTTGCGACTTTTCCGCTGATTGCCGGGTTGCCCAAAGCAGGGATGCTCTTCAATCTGGTTTTCTTTATTGTCCTTACCTCAGGGCTTCTACAAGGATGGTCTGTTCCATATGTCGCACGTCTTTTGAAAGTCGATGCCCCTCTCAGGCAAAAGCGGAAATACCCGATTGAGTTTGCTCCCATGGACGGCATGAACGCCGAACTGGTCGATTTCATGGTCCCGCACAACTCGACAGCAGTTGGGAAGTCGCTCGTAGAATTGTCTTTTCCTCAGGATACTTTGGTTGTACTCATCAGCAGAGACGATGGGTACGTCGTCCCCAGCGGCGGCACAATTCTGCAAGAGGGGGATACGATACTCGTCCTTAGTAGCGAAGAATATCTACCCGAGATTCGTGCCAGATTGTCGAAGCCGAAGACTCGCGAATGAGCCGATTTTCCTCTGTCTCTGTAGGTGGTTTTGTCTTACGGACCCGGTTTTAAGACGAGACATTCGAAAGGAGAGAAACTCTCAGAGAGGTGACTATTTTGTCTTGCGAAACGTCAGCACGACTTCTCCAGCGACGAAGAACTGTCTGTCATCTAATGAGAAGCTTAAGACCTGGTAGGATTTATTTGAGGGTTTGAGGTGAATCTTGTCGTTTGCAAACTCGTACAACCGCACGATCAGGACTCCGGCTGCACTGCCAAGTACGAGTGAGTTCTGCTCCGGTTCAGGAACTCTTCTACACACCACATAATCACCTTTGAACAGGCCCATGTAATTCATCGCGTCATCGGATACTCGCACTGCGAACAATTCCCCTTCCGGGAGGAGTTTGGAATCGAAGTGGAGGACATCGATTATATTCGAGAAGATAATCTCGCGCGATTCGATCCTGGAGACGACGGGAATTGTCCTGACAGAAGGAGGAATATCCGGATTTGTGAGTTCTGCCTTCGGGAGGTTAATTCCACGTGATCGACCCGCCTCACGTTCGATGTAGCCTTTCTTTTCCAATGCCTTCAGCAGGTCGCTGACGGCGCGGGTCGATTTGATGCCCATCTGCTCGCCGAGTTCACGGAAGGTTGGGGGTTTGGAGTGGTCTTTCATGAAGCGTCGAATGAATTCCAGCGCCTCACCTTGCCGTTTTGTTAGACCTCTTGCCATCGCGAGGTAAATTACGCAACACAAGTTTAGCGGTCAAGATGCCTGGTGCATTTTTCTCGGTTCTGTTTAGTAAAAAGATTATAACGGCATTGAATGTTAAAAATAGTCTAAAATCTGGCGGAATTTGGCGTGTTCTGCCTGTGGGGAAAAAGGTAAAAATTTCTGCTTGACTTTTGGGCGGCATTGGTTAAATTTCCAACGTGGTGGGGAAAAGTGGGGAGCTTTCCAGCTTTTCCCAGTGTTTACTAAAAAAATGTGGAAGTTCAGAGGAAGATGTCTTCATTCAAAGGACGGTACGAATACGTCTTAGACTCCAAGGGAAGGCTCAGTATACCCGCAAAACTGCGCAAGAGCCTCTCCTATGAAGCGAATGATACGTTCGTTGTCACACGCGGAGTCGAGAAATGTCTCTACGTTTACCCACTCGATGAATGGCGGCGGCTTGAAGAAAAGCTCCGCTCCCTCAACCAATTTCTGGAGAAGCATAGATACTTCATCAGAACCCTCCTAATGTGGGCTTCCGAAGAATTTCCTCTGGACTCACAATCGCGTATAACAATTCCCAAAAATTTGCTTGAATTTGCGGAAATCGGGAAAGAGGTCGTTATCATCGGCGCGCTAGAAAGAATAGAAATTTGGGACCCGAAGACCTTCAACGAATATCTCAATTCCCAGCCTGAAAGCTATGCAAGTGTGGTCGAACAAATTATGGCAGTGAATGTCATTAAATAATGGCTGTTTACCACGAACCTGTCCTATTGAAGGAGAGCATTGATTTCTTGGTTACCGACGTAAGTGGAACCTATGTGGATGCGACTTTCGGAGGAGGAGGGCACACAAGAGGACTCCTTTCGATACTCAACGCGGATGCGCGTATTATAGGGTTTGATGTCGACGAGAACTCCAGCCGGATTGCCGAAGGGTTCTCGTCTTCAGACAGGCGGTTCTCGTTTGTGCACAGAAACTTTTCCGGCATTTCAGAATCTCTGGCCGAAATGGAGACAGGTCCCGTCAGCGGAGTCCTTTTTGATCTCGGTGTCTCATCTTTCCAGATCGACCACGAAGAGGGGTTCAGCTACAGGCGCGATGAGAAACTTGATATGAGGTTGGACAAGCGCCTCGAAATCTCGGCGTACGAAGTTGTTAATTCATATACAGCAGATCAGCTCGCAGACGTTTTCTGGAAATACGGCGAGGAGTCTCGTTCGCGGGCGCTGGCGAGAGCGATCGTGAAAGAGAGGGAGCACGGGCGGATAGAGACGACATTCCGGCTCGGCGAAATCATCGGAAGGATTCTTGGAAAGTCGCCGAAGATCCTGTCGAGGATTTTCCAGGCTCTTCGTATCGAGGTTAACAAAGAACTCGATTCGCTGACCGCAGGGCTTGATGCAGCGATTGAAGTAACCGCACGCGGCGGCAGAGTGGCAGTGATATCCTATCATTCTCTCGAAGACAGAATCGTCAAGGAAAAATTCAGATACGAAGCCGCAACTTGCGTTTGTCCGCCAAGAACCATCGTCTGCACTTGCGGAAAGATCGCCAGGCTCAAACAGATAACGCGAAAGCCGATACTGCCGAGCCTTGAGGAGATTCAGATCAATAAAAGGGCACGGAGTGCGAAGCTGAGAGTCTCCGAAAAGATCGTATGAGTAAAGAATTGAAGAAATCGCAACAGATCCCGGAACCCGCGGAGCAGGTGGAGGGGGAGCAAAAGCGCCGGACAAAATCTTCCTCTCCCAGAGTATCCCAATTCATACTGATACTCGCAGGGATCGTTGGAGTACTCCTCTTGATCGTAAATGACAGTGTGACCGTCGACAGGTTTGTATCGGAGATTAGTTCGCTTGATTCAACTTACAGCGATTTGAAGATTCAAAACGACTCTCTTCAGGCGGAATTAATGAGGCTCTCGAGTGCCGAGAGGATCACGCGCATAGCTTCCCAGAGGCTGGGCTTCGTGTACAGCTCCAGAACACTGGAGCAGATTCAGGTCGACAAGAACAAGCTGGAGCAGGCTGAAAAAGAAGATGCAAGAGACAGCACGAAATAATTCGAAGGATGCACGCCGACGTGTAAGTTACCAGAGCCGGGTGAATTTCCTGCGGGTGGTGTTTTCGTTGTTGTTCATCGCCATCGTCGTGAAGCTTGCCATCGTCCAGGGAGTGAGGGGTGCATATTACCATCGGGTCGCCCAGGAGCAGTATGAAAGCAGGGTCACTCTCCGAGCCGACCGGGGTTTGATATATGACAGAAACGGAAACCTGATAGTCTCGAACACCTACGGATATTCATATGCGGCAGACCCTGAACTTCTTCACTCCCAGGAGAAAGCCAGGATTGCGAAAAAATTTTCCTCCGTGTTTGGTTTGCCCGTCTCCTTTTTCATGGACAAGCTGAAAACGGACTCGAAATTTGTGTGGCTTGCCCGGGATATCAGCCAGGATCAGGCCTCGGCCCTTCAGGATTTCAATGTTTATGGCCTTATTCGCCTTAAGGACCAGCAAAGGCTTTATCCTTACGGTTCCGCCGCCGGTCAGGTACTGGGGTTCATAAATGTGGATGGAAAAGGCGCGAGCGGCGTCGAGCTGGAGTTTGATTCTCTTCTCGCCGGCAAAAACGGCTACGAAATCATGCAGGTCGACGGCATAGGAAGGAAAACACCTTCTATAGACTATCCGAAAGTAAACCCTACTCCGGGGTCCAACATCCAGCTGACAATTGATATGAATATTCAGCAGATCGTGGAGCAGGAGTTAGCAGCCGGGGTGGAAAAAGCGAAGGCGGAGTCGGCCTCCGCCGTGTTCATGAATCCGTACACCGGTGAAATACTCGCGATGGCGAACTATCCGTCGTTCGATCCTTCGAACTATGACAAACTCCCATACAATGATTCGCGCGACAGGGCAATAACCGATGTTTATGAGCCGGGTTCGACTTTCAAGGTGGTTACCGCATCCGCAGCACTTGAGGAGGGAATCGAGAGTCCGAACGACATGATCTTCGCCGATAACGGGGGTTATTCCTATTACGGGACGGTGATCCGGGACTTCGAGCCTGCGGGCTGGATTACATTCAGGCGGGCGCTTGAGCTGTCAAGCAATGTTGCCTTCTCAAAGATCGGAAGAAAGATCGGAGCCGACAAGTTTTACAGATATGCAAGGGATTTCGGGTTTGGGGCCCCAACCGGAATTACGCTGCCGGGAGAAGTGCCCGGAGAATTGCAGAAGCCTTATGAGTGGTCGAAGGTCGCCCTTCCTTTTATGTCGTTCGGTTACGGAGTAATGGTGACGACGCTCCAGATGGCGCAGGCCTATGCGGCTATCGCGAACGGCGGCGTACTCATGAGACCCTATATAGTGGAGAAGATCACCGACGCGAACGGGAAGGTGCTGTTCCAAAACTCGCCGATGGAGATAAGACGTGTAGTGACGCCGGGTGTCGACCAGACGCTGAACGGTATGTTTGTCGACGTCGTCGAGCACGGGACGGGGCGGGAAGCCCAGATGAAGGATGTCCTGGTTGCAGGAAAAACCGGGACCGCGCAACTCCTCGTGGACGGCAAGTACTCGAAGAAATATTATCACGCGTCCTTCGTGGGATATTTCCCGGTTCCCAATCCGATGATAGTCGGCTATATCATGGTCGACTCTCCGTTGAATGGTTACACCGGAGGAATCGTGTCGGCACCGATCTTCAAAAGGATCGCAACTCGCATTTACGGCATCATGCAGCGCAAGGCCGTGAACATGTCCAACGCGGGCGAAAGACTGGTCTACGAGAGTCGCGGCGGTTCGCTTCCGTCATCGACTGTCGGGCAGGAGGCTGAAAGCGAAAATCAGGCAAATACTGTAGTTGATCCTTCGGGGCTTATAAGGGTTCCGGATGTGACGTACCTCGACCGCCGTTCGGCGATCGCCATTCTGAGAGGAGTCGGTCTGACGACTTCGGTGTCGGGTGGCGATCACTACATTGTACAGGCCGAAAAGCCATCTGCAGGTGCTATGGTTCAAAAAGGTTCGACGGTTCATCTCGCTCTTACAGACGCGAGACGGATTGACAGGATGCCGAATTTTCTCGGTGCAAACGTCAGGAAAGCCGCGACCTTTTTCCTCTCCGCCGGTATCTCATTTCACGTCATCGGCAGTGGAAAAATCGTACGGCAGGTTCCCGGTCCGGGAACTCCCATCGACAGGAAAATTACAGTAACTATTAACTGTGAAGATAAAGAATTCGACATCTCAGGGCTCTTCAGATGAAGCTCAGCGAACTAATCAGGAACATTTCAGTGACTGAAATCGTCGGCGAGGCGGAAGTAGAGATTACCGACATTCAGTATGACTCCCGGAAAGTTACTGGAGGTTCCTTGTTCATTGCGTTGAAGGGCACGCAATTCGACGGGCACCGCTTTATAGTGGATGCAATAAGTAGCGGCGCGAGCGCGGTCGCGGTCGAGGACAACAGTATCGTCAATGACGACTACTTCCTCTCTCACCACACCACCAAACTAGTTGTTCCCAATACCCGCCGCGCTCTGGCGCTTCTCTCGGCAAACCTATTTAACCATCCCGCCAATCGCCTGAAATTAGTCGGCATAACAGGCACGAACGGAAAAACGACCTCTACCTATCTGATCAAGTCGGTAATGAAATCCGCAGGCGAGAAGGTCCTCCTGGTAGGTACCATCGACTACCTTCTCGATGATCAGCCTTTCGAGCAGGCGACGCATACTACTCCCGAATCGCTCGATCTCAATCGTATGATGGCTTCGGCGGTTGAGCGCAAGGCTACCTGCGCCGTGATGGAGGTATCTTCTCATTCCCTCGTAATGGACAGGGTTTACGGCGTTCCGTTCAATGTCGCAGTCTTCACAAATTTGACGCAGGACCACCTGGATTTCCACAAGACGATGGAAGAGTATTTCAGGGCAAAGAAAGTGCTCTTCGACGATCTATTGCCCAATGCGTTTGCGGTGTCAAATCTCGACGACGAGTACGGCCGCAGGATTGTTGCGGATACCCGTGCACGAAAGGTTTTCTACGGATTCGACAGTAATGCCGACTTCTGCATCGTAAGATCGAGTTTCGGCGAGGAAGGGACATTGGTCGTTATTAGTTACCAGGGGAAGGAATTCTTGATAACCTCGAGGCTGGTCGGGAAATTCAACGCCTACAATCTTGCGGCCTCATTTGCCGCCGCGGTGATGATGGGATATGACGGCAAAGCTGCCGCTGACGCTTTGAGCGGCGTTGAAATGGTAAAGGGGCGATTTGAGCGCGTCGATTCGGGAAAAGGCTTCCTGGTAGTCGTGGATTATGCCCACAGCCCGGATTCACTCCAGAAGACACTCCAGGCAGCGAAGGAGATCCTTCAGGCATCTGGAAAGAACGGCAGGCTCGTCACCGTCTTCGGATGCGGAGGGAACCGCGACCGCGGAAAGCGGCCCAAGATGGGAAAGATTGCGGAGGATTTAAGCGACATGGTTATCGTGACGTCGGATAATCCTCGTGATGAAGACCCGGGTGCGATTGTCGACGAGATACTTGCCGGGATGACGCAAAGAGATAACGCAGTCCTGCGAATCGTAGACAGGCGTGAAGCTATCCGTGAGAGTGTGCGACTTGCTCGCGAGAACGACATCGTCGTTATTGCGGGAAAGGGACATGAACAGTACCAGGAGATAAAAGGAGTCAGGCACCATTTTGACGACAGGGAAGAAGTGGAAAAAGTGTTGGGGCTGAGAAGTTGATCGGAATTCAGGACATACTCGCCTTGCCAAACGCCGAATTTCTGAATTTGAATTTCAAGGGAGCAAAATCTGTCTCGACCGACTCCCGCGTGGTTTCAGCCGGGCAAGTGTTCTTTGCCCTGCGGGGAGAAAAGTTCGACGGACATAATTTCGTTTCCGATGCAGTCAAAAGAGGAGCTTCTTGCGCGGTCGTCGACAGAAAATGGCTGCGGAGAAACAAGCGGCTTGCAGGAATTCTCCCGCTGGTCGCGGTTGATGACACGACCGCGGCGCTCGGAGACCTGGCAAGGATTTACAGACGCAAGTTCGGTATGCCCGTGATAGCGGTAGGCGGCTCCAACGGGAAGACGACAACCAAGGAGATGATTGCAAAGGTTCTCGGGAGGAAATTCAGGGTCGCGAAAACCCTCGGGAATCATAATAACCAGGTGGGAGTTCCGCAGACTATTTTTGGATTTAAGAAATCACATGACGTCGCGGTGGTCGAAATAGGCACGAACCATTTCGGGGAGATCGAGAGGCTATGTAGGATTCTCGAACCCGACGCCGGTCTCATTACGAATATCGGCAGCGAACACCTGGAATTTTTCAAGAGTATAAGCGGCGTCAGGCGGGAGGAAGGTAAGCTTTTCGAGTTCTTGCGAAGTACCAGGGGCATTGCATTCACCAACGTCGATGACAAGAACCTGGCGGATATGTCGAAAAAGATGAGGTTGAAATTTACATACGGTTTTCAAAACCGGTCTCATCGGAATTTGCGGGCACGCCTTTTCGGCTTTGACAGGCGGGGCTGTGCTCTGTTCGAGATGGAGTATAATGGAAGGACAGAGCTTGTCCACTTGAACGTTCCGGGAATTCATAACGCAATAAATGCCCTGGCGGCTGCTGCGGTCGGATTTCATTTCGGGATCGACGGGGCGAACATAAAAAGGGCCCTTGACCGCTACAGATCCTACGAAAAGCGAATGCAGATTATGAAAGTAGGCGGAGTTACAATTCTGAACGACACCTATAATTCAAATCCCGATTCGGCGATTGAAGCACTCAAATGGTTGTCGATGGTTCGTGCCAGCGGAAGAAGAATAGCTGTGCTGGCAGACATGCTGGAGCTCGGAGATTCTTCCGGGCGTGAGCATCAGAGAATCGGGAAACAGGCAGCTAAGGGAGGAGTAGATTTTCTCTTCACTTTCGGAAAAATGGCACTTGAGATTGCTGCGGGAGCCGGCAGCTCTGCTGCGGGGGATGGGTTGGAAACGGAATCCTTCGACAAAAAAGAGAAACTCTCCGGCCGTCTTGCGCGCATGGTTTCCGCCGGGGACGTCGTGCTGGTGAAAGGATCTCGCGGAATGAAGATGGAAGAAATAGTGAATGCGCTCCAAAACGAACTTCGGATGGGAGGTGTTCGTTAGTGCTTTATTATTTGTTCGATCTGCTGGAAAGACAATTCCATCCACCGGGATTCGGGTTGTTCAGGTACATCACATTTCGTTCTGCTCTCGCTGCAATAACGGCGCTGATGATCAGCTTCATCATCGGTCCGATCGTCATCAGGAAGCTTCATAAGCATCAGATTGGCGAACAGGCAAAAGTCGAAGGACCCAAGTCTCATCTTTCTAAGGCTGGGACGCCGACGATGGGCGGGCTCATTATTCTCGGATCGGTTATAATCCCGCTCCTGCTCTGGGGAGACTTGGCAAATTCTTATGTGCTACTCATACTCCTTATAACTATCTGGCTCGGGATTCTCGGCTTCGCGGACGACTACCTGAAGGTAATCAGGAAAAAGAAGAAGGGGCTTATCGCACGCTACAAGCTGATCGGCCAAATTATGATCGGACTGATAATCGGATCCATCCTTTTCTTCTCTCCGCAGTTCGCACCCTTTAACTCGTTAACGACCGTTCCATTTGTCAAGAATCTAAATTTCGATTATTCAATCTTCTATATACCAGTAGTGGTATTCATAATAACTGCGACTTCGAATGCGGTGAATTTGACTGACGGTCTCGACGGTCTCGCCATAGGGACGGTCGGCATCACGGCTCTCACTCTCGCATTAATGTGCTACGTCTCGGGCAACATCGATTTTAGCCGTTATCTAAACATTATATACCTGCGCGGCTCGGGTGAGCTTGCAGTCTATTGCTCCGCACTCGTCGGAGCGTCGCTCGGGTTCCTGTGGTATAATGCTTATCCGGCCCAGGTTTTCATGGGAGACACCGGTTCTCTAGCACTGGGCGGCGCGATTGCGGGAGTCTCGGTGATGATCAAGAAGGAGCTGGTGCTTCCGATTCTGGGTGGAATATTCCTCGCAGAAGCATTGTCGGTAATAATCCAGAGGATGTATTTCAAGTATACCAAGAGAAAATATGGGGAGGGCCGCCGCGTTTTCAAAATGGCTCCCCTTCATCATCATTTCGAACTCGATGGCATTTCTGAGCCGAAGATCGTTACTCGCTTCTACATCATCGGGATACTCCTGGCAATCCTCAGTCTAACGACTTTCAAGGTGAGATGATTTGAGCGCCCCTGTTAAAATAGAATCCGTGAGAGTGTCGGTGCTCGGCGCCGCGCGGAGCGGTATCGCCGTTGCCAGACTTCTCCAGTCGCAGGGTGCCGCCGTGTTCGTTAGCGATAGGAAGCCAAGGGAAGAAGCGGCAGAACAGGTCCAGGCGCTGGAAAAACTCGGAGTACCCTTCGAATTCGGAGCTCATTCAGACAGGGTGTTCGATGCGGACTTCATCGTGATAAGCCCCGGCGTGCCGTCGAATACGAATCTCGTTCAACATGCGTTGAAAGTCGGGTTGAATATTTACAGCGAAATCGAGGTCGCTTCCTGGTTCTGCCGCGCTCCTATAGTTGCGATAACCGGTTCGAACGGAAAGACCACTACAACTTCGCTTACCGGAAGGATGTTTGAAAAGGCGGGAAGGAAAACTGTGGTCGTCGGTAACATCGGCATTCCTATATCTGACTACGTGCTTGATGCCGGCGAGGATTCCGTTGTTGTGGCTGAGGTATCGAGTTTCCAGTTGGACCACATCTCTACGTTTAAGCCGAAGACTGCGGTGCTCCTCAACATTACACCCGACCACCTCGACAGGTACGAAAACTACCAGGCGTATATGAACGCAAAGTTCAAGGTGTTCATGAATCAGTCCGCGGATGATTTTTCCATCTACAATCACGACGATGGTCCGGTGAGGCTGCACTGTGATGGATTGTCGTCAACTCGCTTACCGTTCAGCGTCAAAGATAAATTGCCGCAGGGCGCGTTTGCTGAAGACGGGAAAGTGTATCTGGTAGAAGGGGCGAAGCGGGTTTTATTAATAGACTCGACAGAAATCAGGATCCGAGGCGTACACAATCTTTACAATTCGATTGCATCAGCACTCGCAGCGAGGTCACTCGGAGTGCCTCTTGAGGTCATAGCAGATACGCTTTGTGAGTTTCCGGGCGTCGAGCATCGGCTTGAACCTGTGCGGGAACTGGATGAAGTGAAATATGTAAACGATTCGAAGGCGACAAATGTCGATGCGGTCTGGTACGCTCTCGGAAGCTTCGATTCGCCGATAGTCTTGATCGCAGGAGGAAAGGATAAGGGCAACGATTATTCGCCCCTGTTCGAACTCGTAAAGAAGAAAGTACGGGCGATGATCCTCATCGGGCAAGCGGCTGCAAAGATGCAGAAAGAATTCTCCGACAAGACAAAGTGCATCATGGCGACGTCGATGGAAGATGCCGTCCTGAAGGCCCGCCGGGAGGCGATGAGAGGTGATGTCGTGCTTCTCTCGCCGGCATGCGCAAGTTTTGACATGTTTCAGGATTACGAGCATAGAGGAAGAGAGTTCAAACGATTGGTGGGCGAACTGTGAGCCGGACAGCGACAAATCAATCTGAAATCGTCTCCCGGACTTCCGGTTCGGGAAAGTCTCAGACGAAACCGGCGGATAAATTGTTCCTGTTTGCCGTGCTCTCGCTAATGTTCATGAGCCTCGTCGTCGTTTACAGCGCCAGCGCGTTCTGGTCGGAGCTTAAGTTTCAGAATCCTGCCTACTTGCTCAGGAGTCATTTGTTCAAGGTCGCCACGGGAGTCATTCTGATTTTCTTTGTAGCAAAATTCGACTATCACAAATACCAGAAATATGCGCTTCATCTTCTGGTGATTTCAGGATCTCTCCTGATTATTGCGATGGGTCAGAGAGTCGTCATTAAGGGCGCGTCTCGCTGGATCCATCTTGGAATTTTCAGCTTCGAACCGTCTGAGATTGCGCGAATTGCGATTTTGTTCTTTGTAGCGGCATATCTTGCCGAGAGTTTCGATAAACTGGATGATTACAGGAGTCTTTTCCGGCCAATTGCCGCCACCGGAATAATAACCGGTTTGATAGTTTTGCAGCCGAATTTCAGCACTGCACTAATGATATTTGCAGTCGTCGGAGTCTTGCTCGTGGCCGGCGGAGTGAGGAAGAGGCATCTGGCGGCGCTTGTTCTTACCGCGGTCGTGCTTGGCGTTGGAGTTATGATGCTTCAGTCTTACCGCGTTGCGAGGGTTGAATCCTGGCTCCATCACGGCTCCGGCAACTATCAGGTTCACCAATCGATAATAGGCTTCGGCAACGGTGGCATACTCGGAGTCGGGCCCGGAAACAGCAAGCAGAGGAATCTCTTCTTACCGGAATCCTATGGAGACTTCATATACTCCATTATCGGCGAGGAATACGGACTCTGGGGGTCGGTTCTCGTGATGCTCATATTCCTGTTCATCGCTTTCCGGGGAACTGCAATCGCCAAACGTGCGCCCGACCGGTTCGGATTTCTCCTTGCCACGGGGATAACCAGCGCGATTTGTCTTTATGCGTTTATAAATGCAGGTGTGGCCATCGGGCTTTTCCCCACGACCGGGCTGCCCATGCCGTTCATCAGCTACGGCGGGACAGCCATGATAGTTAATTCCATGGCGGCAGGAGTTCTTCTCAACGTATCCAAGCAGATTCCTGCTGCTGCGGAGAGCGAAGTTGCCGGTCAGAAGTTGAAGGAAGTCCGCAGGCCGGTGGCTAAGAACAGCGATCCAGTCGTGGGAAGGATATACAGCTGATGACAAGGATCTTGTTAGCGGGCGGTGGAACCGGTGGACACCTTTTCCCTGCAGTTGCAATAGCAGAGAGGCTTGCAGAAACAAACGATGTCGATATAATGTTCGTAGGAACGAAAAACAGGATCGAAGCGCGGGTTGTGCCGCAGCTTGGTTACAAATTCCGGGCGATATGGATCGGAGGTTTTTCGAGAAAGTTCAGGCTGTCGAACTTCCTTCTTCCCGTCAAGGTTGTCGTTTCAATTCTACAGGCGTTGAGACTCCTCTTGACTTACAGGCCGCAGGTCGTCGTAGGAACGGGCGGCTATGTCTCGGGCCCGGTATGCGCGGCGGCGGTGATTGCAAGAGTGCCCATCGTACTTCAGGAGCACAACAGCTATCCGGGAGTCATGACCAGGATGTTCTCGCCCTTTGCACGCGAGGTTCACATTGCATTTGAGTCCTCGAAAAAGTATTTTCGAGTTCACCGTAATCTGTATCTGACGGGAAGTCCGCTCAGAAAAATGCCGAGGCTCAGTCAAGAGGCAGGACGAAGCCACTTCGGCTTGAGCGCCGGAAGGAAGACACTCCTTGTGACGGGCGGCAGCCTTGGAGCCGTAGGACTTAATAGTGCAGTATTAAATGTCGTCGACGATTTAATAGGCCGCAATTACCAGTTGATATGGCAGACGGGCTCTGTTGATTTCGAGAGAATCAAGGAGAGCCAGAAGAATCATCCGGACTTAGTCCATGTTGAGAAGTTTGTAGAGAAAATGGAATTCGCCTACGCGGCGGCTGATATCGCCGTCTGCAGAGGCGGGGCTACCACAGTCGCGGAACTCATCTACTTCAATCTCCCATCACTCATAATACCGTATCCCTACGCAGCAGCCAACCACCAGGTTGAAAACGCCCGCGCGCTTGTCGAGAGCGGAGCGGCTGTCATGGTACAGGAAGCCGACATCAGGGAAAAGTTTAGCAGAACGCTCCTCGATCTGGTCGATAACGCACCCCACATTTCAGATATGCGGGAAAAGATAAAGAATTTGTCCCATCAGGACGCCGCCGATGTCATCGCGAAATCTATTTTGAGGATCGCTGGAAATGCATAAGCACTTCAAACGAAGATTCGAATTCTACTACCAGTCGGTAGCCGTTTACGCGATGGCGCTGATATTGTATGCGGTCATCAGAGGTACCTTTGCGGAGGGCGAATTCAGAATTGTCTTCAGGGACCCGATCGTTTATGCGTTCGTCATTGTGCTCCTCTATTCCGTTGTCATCCTCGTCTTCAACATGCTTTATCAGAGAGATGTGGTCGTCACCGATGATTCCATAATTCTCGGAAACCGGTTCGACATAAAGACGATCAAGCTGTCGGAAATAGAGGAAATTAGGGTCGGCCGGGCGAAGCGTATGAAGGTTCGCGGAAGCTTCCGGGTAATAAGGGTCAAGCTGAAAGACCACAGGAGAAGCGTCCGCATAAATCCCGTTCATTTCCATGACGAGAAGGACATGATTGAGACTTTCAAGAATTTAAGTCAGAGGGTCGGCTGATATGTTTAAGAGTGTCAGGAAAATCCACATGGTCGGAATCGGCGGAATCGGAATGAGCGGAATAGCCGAGGTTTTGCTGGACCAAGGCTTCGAGGTCAGCGGTTCCGACAGGCAGCTTGGCGAAATAACGGAACGTCTCTCGAAATTGGGCGCGAAGGTCTACAAGGGTCATGCGGCAAAGTATCTCAATGAAGCCGATGTGGTTGTCTACTCCTCTGCGGTTCACATGGATAACCCGGAACTGACTGCGGCGGCGGAGAGGAAAATCCCTGTTATTCGCAGGGCCGAAATGCTTGCCGAACTCATGAGGATGAAGTACGGAATCGCAATCGCCGGTACTCACGGAAAGACCACCACAACAAGTATGACAAGTCTCGTCCTGATGGACGGCGGTCTGGACCCCACGGTAATAGTAGGAGGCAAACTCTCCAGCTTCGGCGGCACCAATGCGCGGCTCGGCCACGGCGAGTACATAGTAGTCGAAGCCGACGAATTCGACAGGTCTTTCCTGCAGCTTGCCCCCGTGATAGCGGCAATCACCACCCTGGAACGCGAGCATCTCGATATATACACCGATCTGGAGGACATCAAGCGCGCATTTGTCGAATTTGCAAACAAGGTCCCGTTCTACGGATTTGTAATCCTTTGTCTTGATGAACCTTCGATACAGGAAATACTCCCGCTCATCAGGAAGAAGATCGTTACCTACGGTTTGAATGTACAGTCCGACTTGCGTGCGATCAACATTGCCTTCCGGGCAAACCGGAGCAGGTTCACACTACTCCGTCATGGCAAGGATCTCGGCGAGATTCAGTTGAACGTTCCGGGTTTGCACAACATAAAGAACTCGCTCGCCGCTATCGGCATCGGTTTGGAACTTGGGATAGACTTTGCGCAGATCAGGAAGGCTGTCGAGTCGTTCACCGGAGTTTACCGCAGACTCGAGACCAAGGCGGAAGTCGACGGCGTGATGGTCGTCGACGACTATGCCCACCATCCGACAGAAGTGCAGGCAACTTTATCGGCATTGAAATCCGGCTGGCCCGACAGGAGAGTCGTGGCTGTGTTTCAGCCGCATCTTTACTCCAGGACCAGGGATTTCCATGACGAGTTCGGCCGGAGTTTTCTTAATGCGGACATTCTTGTCGTAACTGAAATCTATCCGGCACGCGAAGAGCCGATACAGGGAATTACGGGTGAATTGATCGTGAACGACGCCAGAGCCTTCGGCCACAAGGAAGCGTATTACGTGCCTGATAAGAAAGAGCTTCCGGAATTTCTGATGAAAATCAAAAAGCCCGGAGATATCGTCGTCACCCTCGGTGCAGGCGACATATCAAAATTTGGTGAAGAATTTGTGAACAAGATGAAATCGACGACCGTCAAGCATGGAGCCAAGAGGAAATCATGATTTCAGTAGAGCAGCTGAAGAAATATTTCCGCGGTCACATCGGTATCGGAGAACCCCTGGACAATCTGACTACGTTCAAAATCGGGGGCGCAGCGGATTTCTATTTCGAACCGGTTGACTCAGGCGATCTCGCGGTTTTGATCAACATACTCAATGAACACGGCTTCCCATTTGAGATAATCGGAAACGGGAGCAATGTGCTCGTTAGCGATTATGGTTACCGTGGGGCGGCCATCAACCTTGAGCGGGGCCTTTCCGACATCAGGTTCAGCGGCGAGGTTTTGAAGGCGGGAGCAGGAACAAAGCTTGCAAACCTGGTCGATTTCTGCATAGACAACGGTCTGCATGGAGTCGAGATGCTTGCCGGGTTCCCGGGTACTCTCGGCGGCGCCCTCGTAAAGAATGAGGGCGCATACGGCGGTTCGATATCCGATTATCTTGTCGAAGTGGAAATCATCCGCAGAGGCGAACTGAAGCTCCTTCCGAGGGAGGCCGCCGTGTTCGGATATCAATTCAGCTCGCTCTCCGACGACATTATTGTGAGCGGAACGTTCAGGTTCCCGGACGGCGATAAAGCCGAGATGAAGCGAGTTAGACGGGAGCTCCTGCTTCGCAGAAGTGAATCTCAACCGACGGAATTGCCCAATGCAGGTTTGATTTTCAGGAATCCCGTCATGAATTCTGCCGGAAGGCTGATTGAGAACTGCGGACTGAGGGGATTCAGAATCGGTAACGCGGAAATCGCTCAGAAACACGGCAACTTCATCGTCAATCTTGGGGGCGCCTCTTCTATGGACGTTATCAGACTGATTAAAACGGCACGGGAAAAGGTGCAGGAGAAATTCGGCGTGACCCTCGATCTGGGAGTGAAGCTGCTGGGATTCTCGGATGGACTAAAGGATGAGGTGGAAGCCCTGGTGAGTTCGGAAGCGTGAAAAAGATTGAAAGGACATATTTGAACCTGGTGCTGGTGGTTTCGGCCTTGACTGCCCTCTATCTGGTTTCGCAAGGCTGGAAGAACCACCTCTTGCTGGAAAAAGTGAATGTCTATGACACTCACATTCTTACCGATTCCCAGGTGAAAGAACTTGCTGATGTCAGGGAAGGAAGTCCGCTTTACCAGTTGAGCCTCTTGAAGATTTCGGAGCGCCTTGAAAAGAATCCTTTTGTAAAGGAAGCGGTGGTGGTGCGCGCGCTGCCGTACGATCTGGCAATCACGATCCATGAGCGCAATCCCATTGCACTCGTCGCAACGGCCAATTCGATGCTCTCGGTCGACGATAGAGGCATAGTACTTCCCGTGCCGTTGGAGCGCAAGAACGATTTGCCCGTCATCACTAACGTAGAAGCACAACTTCAGGTCGGTGATACCGTGAAAGGCAATCTCACGCAGGCCGTAAAATTCATAAGCGACGCAAACGACTTCGGCGCATCGTTGAGTGCCAGCATTGCGGAGGTTCGTCTGATAGGCGACAACCTTGTTGCGTATGCCACCTCGTCCTCTCTGCCGATTATCATCGGCAAAGGCGACTTCGAAAGGAAGCTGCTCTATTTGCACGAATTTCTGACGAAAGTGGCCGAAACCGGGAATTCGGAGTACAGCTATGTCGATCTGAGATACAACGGCCAGATTGTCCTCGGCGACGCTGACGCCGGAGTATCTGCGTCGGGTTTTAGATCGCCATCTTCGGGAATTTCCCCAGACGGCGTCTCTGAGAAAGTAAACTAAGGTGCGTAAATGAATAACAGTATAATCGTGGCGCTTGACATCGGAACGACCAAGGTATGTGCAATGGTAGTCGAGTCCGACCAAAATGGCAGGCTGAACGTACTTGGGATTGGAACGAGCAAATCGGGCGGAATGAGCCGGGGTGTCGTGGCAAATATCGACAGAACGGTGAAATCGATACAGGAAGCGGTGCGGATTGCTGAATCGAAACCAGGGACGAAGATAAAGAGCGCAACAGTTGGAATTGCCGGCGAACATATCGACAGTTTCAAGACGAACAGTATTATAACGATCAGCAATCCCGACCATGAAATTACGGAAGCGGACATCGACCGCCTGATCGAGGACGCGAAGCGTGTCCATCTCTCGCGGGACAGGGAAATTATTCACATAATTCCCCAGGAATTCATAATCGACGGTCAGACTGTGACACATGATCCGATTGGAATGGCCGGTGTTCGGGTAGAAGCATCGATGCATGTGGTTACGGGGCTGGTTACTGCCGCGCAGAATATTCACAAGTGTGTCGAGAGAGCGGGCCTGAAGGTAGAGGAGCTTGTGCTTCAGCCGCTTGCTTCGAGCTATTCCGTGCTCACCGAGGACGAGAAGGAAGTCGGGGTCGCGCTGCTGGACATAGGCGGCGGAACGACGGACCTGGCTGTGTTTGAGGACAGGACTATTCGTCATACGGCAGTCATCCCGATTGCCGGCGATCACATAACGACCGACATTCGCAAGGGGCTGGGCATACTGCCTGAGCAGGCTGAGGAACTTAAGGTGAATCATGGTTATGCGATGGTGTCGGAAGTGGTCGATGATGAGCCTATCCTTATTCCCGGAATCGGCGGACGCAAGCCGATAGAAATCAACAAAAAACTTCTTGCACAAATAATTCAGCCGCGGGTCGAGGAGCTCCTCGACATCGTAGCAATGGAAATCAAGAGGTCTGGATATTCGCGGCATCTCTCTGCGGGAATTGTCCTGACGGGAGGCGGCGCGTTGCTGAGGGGAATGCCTGAGCTTGTAGAATACGTTCTCGGCGTCCCTGCAAAGATCGGCATACCCCAGACTTTCGACGGCGGCTTTGCACGTGAGGTGGAAAACCCGATCTACGCAACGGCAGTCGGGCTGATTCAGTATGGCCTGAAGCGCGGTGCGGGGAAGTCCACAATTGAATTCGTAGAACAAAAGGAAGATGCTCCGCCTGCAGAGCAGAAGGCGATTCACAAGAGTGAAAAGAGCTTTGTAGGAAAAGGAATACAGTTCTTGAAAAAGTTTATTAATAAGAATATCGACAATGTCTAAAAAGGAGGCATAACGTGTTCGAACTAGACACAGACAGACAGGGCCCTCGTATAAGAGTGGTAGGTATTGGCGGCTGCGGCGGGAACGCCATTAACAGTATAGCCAAGAGAGGCATCCATGGCGTGGATTTGATCTCGATGAACACCGACATGCAGGACTTGGATCGGAGTGTCGCACCGAACAAGATTCAAATTGGTAAGAACACCACCCGCGGGCTCGGAGCGGGATCAAACCCTGATATCGGGAGACGGGCGGCGCTCGAGGCCAGGGATGAAATATTCCGGGCATTGAAAGACAGCGACATGGTCTTTCTGACGGCCGGAATGGGCGGGGGCACAGGAACCGGAGCGGCACCGGTAGTAGCAAGCGTTTTGAAGGGTGCGGACCGTGACGAAGTGAAGAATGACGGGCAGGAGGAACACGCACCGCTGGTAGTTGCAGTCGTGACGAGGCCATTCGTAAATGAGGCTAAGGAAAGGATGCGCAATGCCGACGTCGGCATCGAAGAGCTCAAAAAATACGTTGATGCGCTAATCGTCATTCCCAACGAAAAGCTTCTCGCTATTTCCGACAAGGCGGCAGGGTATCTCGTGTCTCTGCAGAGGATTTACGATGTGCTATACGATGCAATCCGCGGAATCTCGGAAATCATTACGAAGCCCGGATTCGTCAACGTAGATTTTGCAGATGTAAGGACGGTCCTTGCCTCTCGCGGAGATGCGATCATAGGTACAGGTATCGCAAGCGGTGAAAGACGCGCCGCGGAAGCAGCCACGGCGGCCATATCCAATCCGCTTCTCGAAGAAGTATCGCTCGAACGCGTCGAGGGTATCCTTGTCAGCATAACAGCCGGAAACAGCTTCAGCCTGCATGAGTTCGACGAGATAGTCAAGACCGTACGGGGAGTGGCGAAGAATGGAGACGACGAAAGCAAAGTTATAGTCGGAGTCTCCATCGACGAGAAGATCGAGAAGGAAGTTGTGGTCACGGTCATAGCGGCAGGTCTCAACAAGCGTCCAGAACCCCTGCAGCCTTCTACTCCGGATCCGCGGAAGAGGCTTACTATCAAGGACAAAGACAAGGTAAAGGAACAAACATGGAGTATAAAGGACTGGCGCTCTTTCGATGAGCCGACTTTTGAAAGAAGCGGCATCAACATACATCTGAACAAGCTCGAAGATGGGAATGGAGATGAACAGCCGGACGCGCCGAAACCCGGCGAAAGGCCAGCATTCTTACGAAAAGTGATGGACTAAAAACCACAATTGGAATAATCATATGGAAGCCTTAAACTCTGTTACCGAGATAAGGAAGATGTTTGCGATGGAAAAGCGCGAATTGAACATAATGATGATCGAGGACGATCCGGACATTCCTAAACTCGCCCGTCTGTACCTGAAACCGTACAAGGATGTGGAATTTAATCTTGTGTGGGTCGAGACGGGCGAAGATGCCATGAGGTTCCTGCAGGACAGTCAGAATCTGGACGTGATTCTCGTGGACTATCAGCTTCCGGGAATGAATGGCCTTGAAACCACTCGCGTTATCAGGGAAAAAGAAATAAAGATTCCCGTGGTCTTCCTTACGAATGCAATTGACTTCAAGCTGGCAATCGACGCGATGAAGCTGGATGTGGAGGACTACCTCTTGAAAGAGGAGGCGATAACGTCCATACTCCCGAGCATCCTGCTGAACGTCGTGGAGCGCGTCAGGCTTCGCGAGAAACTAGCCGAATCGGAAATGAACAAGGTCGCACAGCGCGAGAGGATTGACGGAATCAAGAGCCTGATCGTAACGATCTCGCACGAATTGAATAATCCGCTAGCCGCACTGAAGCTTGCGATCAATGTCCTTCAACGAAAACAGATGTCGCCCGATGTCATGAGCTACCTTGCTATCATGAAAGAAAACGCCGAGCGGATCGAAGGCGTCGTCTCAAAGCTCCGAGACCTGAAGGGCGACAAAGTAACGTCTTATATCGGCAACATAAAAATGATCGATCTTTCTGAATGAGCGAATGGCGGAAATTATACAGTCACTCATCGTCGACGATGAAAAGAACGTAACCGATCTTCTAAAACTTCAGCTCGAAGAATCCGACTTCTCGGTTGACATAGCCAGCGACGGGGCGGCAGGTATCAACAAGATTCAGGGGAAGCGATACGATCTGATTTTGCTCGATCTCAAAATGCCCAGGATAAACGGACTGGAAGTCCTGAAGTTTGCCAAGGAAAACCAACCTGATTCGCAGGTTATCATCCTGACCGGCTACGGCGACATAAAAACCGCCGTCGACACTATCAAGATCGGGGCGTTCGATTTTATCACGAAACCGTACAATTTCGACGAACTGATCGTCTCGATTAATAATGCGCTCGAGATGCGGCGGCTTATCATGGACAACAGGTTCATGAAGATGCAGCTTGCCGACAGGAAGTATGAAATCGTCGGGCATTCCGGCGCCCTTCAGAGCGTTGTCGACATTGCGTTGAAAGTTGCCCCGAGCGAAGCGTCCGTGCTGATCACTGGACCGAGCGGGTCGGGTAAGGAGCTCATAGCCCATCTGATCCACGAAAACAGTGAGCGGTCGAAGAAACCGTTCGTCGCCGTTAACTGCGCGTCCATCCCGGATACGCTGATAGAAAGTGAGCTGTTCGGCCACGAGAAAGGAGCTTTCACGGACGCTCATTCGCTGAAGCAGGGTCTTGCGGAAATCGCAGACGGCGGTACGCTCTTCCTGGACGAAGTAGGCGACATCAGTTACCTGGTCCAGCCGAAGCTTCTTAGGTTCATTGAAACCGGCACGTTCAGGAGAGTAGGCGGAACCGTCGAGATGAGCGTGAATGCGAGGATCGTCTCGGCTACCAACAAGGACATCGACCGCGAGGTCGAGGAAGGGAAATTCAGGGAGGATCTCCTCTACAGGCTTAACGTGGTACACGTGGAAGTACCTTCACTTCATCAGCGGAGGGAGGACATACCGCTTCTCGTCGAGCATTTCCTTACCAGGAAACAGCGCACACGCCGCGCTAAAAGGATCTCACAGGAGGCTTTAAAGCTCCTCATGGAATACGACTGGCCGGGAAATATACGCGAGCTCGAGAACGTGATCGAACGAGCAGCCATACTGGCGACGGGCGACGAGATAACGCCCGACTTCATAGCCTTAACGGGCAAGTCGAGGTCTCCGGACCTTCGCAGAATACCCACGCGCCTCTCACTGGCGGAGCTGGAAAAAATCCATATCGAAAATGTCCTCAAGGCAAACGGCTTCAATCGCACGAAGTCGGCGAAGGCGCTCGGAATCAGCCTCAAGACGCTCTACCTCAAGATAAAACACTACAGTATAGACACACCGATTGGAAAAGGATAGTCCGTCGGATAGGTCATCCGCGGCATCCCGCTCCTCCCGATATTGAAGAACCCCGCTGCATGCTTGCCTTGTTGGCAGCGATTGTCTGGCTGACTGTATAGCGGCATATACTGGTTTCCGGATTGCCTTCGGATAACTACGCAGGCCTCGGATAGTAATCGTTCCGCCGGAAACAAAAGGCGGAGCTACAGCCGCCGCCGCGCTCCGCCCCCGTGAATTTCCCACGCTTTGTTACTCGAGCAGGCTCTTTCCGTTATATGTGACCTCTTTCAACTTCGCGATATTCAGCTGTTGAATTTGCTTTGGAAGAGGAGCAAAGTCCAGGTCGGTCGAATACTTCTGTCCCTCCGTGACTACCCAGCGGATGAAATCTACTACTGACTTGCCCTGGTGGTAATTCGCCTGTTCTCTGTACACAATCAACCACGTCGCACTTGAAATCGGGTACGAATCCTTCCCGGGCGCATTCGTGATTGAGAATCTCAAATCCTCCGGGAGAGTCTTAGCTGCATTCGAAAGCGCCTCGGTAACCCCGGAAATCGAAGGGTGGACAAAGACGCCTGCGGGATTCTTCAAATCTGCAAAGGAGATGTTATTCTGAAGCGCATAAATCAATTCCACATACCCGATTGCGCCGGGCGTTCTCATGACCTGTCCCGATACTCCCTCGTTTCCCTTTGCCCCTATGCCCGCGGGCCAGTTAAGGCTGGTGGACTTGCCGACTTTGTCTCCCCATTCGGGGCTCACCTTGGAAAGGTAATCGGCTAATATGTAGGTTGTGCCGCTACCGTCCGCGCGATGAGCGACGATAATTCTTGTGCTCGGCAGCTTCACCTTCGGATTCAGGTCCTTGATTCTCCGGTCATTCCATGCGGTGATTTTTCCGAGAAAAATATCGGCGATGGTCGGGCCGTCGAATCTCAAAGTCTCATTGACGCCCGGGATATTGTACACGACAACCACGGCGCCGAGCGTCTCCGGCAGGTGAATGACATCTCCGTGAGCTTTTTTTGCGTCCGCGATTTGTTCATCGGTTAGGGGAGCATCGCTTGCCCCGAAGTTGACTGTGCCGGCCAGCAGCTGCCTGATTCCCCCTCCGCTGCCGATTGACTGGTAATTGATCTGAACATCCGGCTTCAGCTTATGATACTCGCTCGACCATTTTGAGATCAAGGGAAAAGGGAAGGTGGCCCCCGCTCCGTTGACGATTGTCTGTGCCTGTGTTCCCGAAGAAAAGGTGAAAAGAAGCGCAAGCGCAGCTGCGAAGTGTTTCAACATATTGTACCTCCTGACGTTTTGTGTTTATGAGTTATCCTGACCTTGCAAACGAGATGTTGCGCACGAATTGCCCTTATGCTCGAATGCAAGTTAACTGGGTATTATGACAAATAAATGATGCCCGTGTTAAGGAATTGTGAAGTCCTGTCAGGAAAGGGAGGAATTGGCGCGTCCTGCTGCGGAGAGATCCGGCGGGTGGGGAAACAAAAACGGGGCCGCAGCTTTCGCATTGGCCCCGTATCCTCTTGCCCCGAAAAGCATGAGGCGCTTTTTTCTTAGTAGAGACTCTTTCCCTTGTAGCTCACCTTACGGAGAAGATTGAGCTCCATCTTCTGGATTGGGCCGGGTATCGGAGCGTAATCGAGCTTCGGCTCCATCTTCTGTCCTTCGGTCAGGACCCAGTGCAGGAAGTCCACAACAATCTTGCCGACTTTGTAATTGTTCTGGTGGGTGTACACGATCAGCCAGGTCGCACTTGATATCGGGTATGAGGTCTTTCCGGGTGCGTTGGTTATCGAGAACCTGAGGTCGGCGGGGACGATCTTCGCCGCGTTCGCGGCGGCGGCGCTGACGCTGGAGATGGTCGGATGAATGAATTCACCGGCTGCATTCTCGACGGAGCCAAAAGGCACGTTGTTCTGAAGTGCGTAGATGAGGGTCACGTACCCAATCGTGTATGGAGTCTGTTCTACCTGTCCGGTGACTCCTTCGTTTCCTTTGGCACCTATGCCGACCGGCCAATCGACGCTCGTGCCTCTTCCGACTTTGCTGTTCCACTCGGGTGAGACTTTGCAGAGAAAGTCGACGAAGATGTACGTGTCGCCGCTGCCGTCGGAACGGTGAACTACAATGATGGGTCTGTTCGGAAGATCAACACCCGGGTTCAACGCCTTGATCGCAGGATCATCCCATTTCTTTATTTTGCCGAGGAAAATGTCGGCGATGGTCTTGCCCGTGAATTTCAGCGTGGCTTTCACTCCCGGCAGATGATACGTTACGGCCACTGCGCCCATGGCTTCGGGAAGGTGAACCACCGGACCGTGAGCCTTTTCTGCGGCTGCAATCTGCTCGTCATTCAAGGGTGCGTCGCTTGCGCCGATGTCCACTGTCCCGGCCAGAAGCTGGTTGATTCCGCCGCCGCTGCCTATCGACTGGTAGTTGATTTCGATGTCCGGGTGCATCTTGTGGTAGGTGTTCGACCATGTTGAAAACATCGGGTAGATGAATGTCGAACCTGCTGCGTTGATGATCGTCTGCGCCTGAACGAGGGCGGTCGACATAAGTACAGCGATCATGGCTATGAAAACTCTCTTAAGCATCCCTGTGCTCCTTTCTTCTTTTGATGATTGTGTGCACATATTGTACTGGTAATTAGAAACTGAAGTAATACGTGACTCTGTAAAGTACATCCGGCTTGGAATCGGCCACGCCGTAGGACGTGTATTCCACGTTCGGCATGAAGTGAACGTTGTTTCTGACGGCGAAATCGAGCGCGCCAAGGACGAAGCTCTGTGTACTGAACGGATAGGTGGTGTTCTTCAAAGCAGCATCCGTCGCGCCGACGTAATAGTCGTATCTGCCGACCAGGTGGATGTCTTTGGCGAGAGCAACCCAGCCGTTGAAGCTGATGCCGTTCCTGCTGAGCGTCGAGCCGTCCGGCTCGCCGTTCTTGACTGAGTTCACGAATCCCTGCGCGCCGAGGCTGAAATCTTTGTTGGTGTAGTTCACGATGACGTCGCCGGTCGTGATGTCCTGCTGCTTCGGCGCTCCGGAATATTGGCCGTCCAGAAGTATCGTGAATCCTTTAACCGGCACAAACTGCAGGAAAAGGTAACCGGTCTTGTACCTGTAAGCAAGATTCACGTTGGTTCCCAGGCCGTTCGCGTTGGAAGGGTAAAGGCCGCCGCTGTTGCCGCTGTTGTTCCCCACGAGAAGCCCTGCGGAAAACTGATCTGAAAATCTCTCTGTCAGCGAAACGCCGAGGTCTCTCGAAGCGCTGATGCCGTGCAGGTCCTGAATCGTCTTTTCAAGCGGGCGATATCCGAAGATTCCCTCCGCCATGTTGATATTCCATGTGCCCTGCAGACCGATCACGAGGTCGCTGTTCCCGAGAGGATTCTTCCAGTCGATGAAAGCATCTTTAACCCACGTGGAAAGCTTCCCGTTTCCGAGATTCGAGCCCGTAGGATCCGACTCGAGGCGGAATCTTGCCCAGAAGCCGTCGGCAATTGTGTAGTCGGCAGTCAGGTATATCCTTCTGTAATCTATCGCCTGCATGTCCTTCTGACTCTGATCGTGATTCTGCGCTACGTAGTAGTAGTCACCGAACATCAGACCTGAGAATTTGGGCAGATTCTGCCCGAACGAGGCCCCCTCAAACAGCAGAAGAGCCGCGAGAACGTAAATGGGTCGCATATATCCTCTCCACTCCTTTTTGCATTAAAAATACTCGTGTGGTGTAACCTGACTATTAAAGGAGTGTTAAGGATTTGTGAACCGGTTTTGAGGGGACTCGTCTTCGGGAGGGTCGCCGGCGCTCGGCCCGCTTTCCGGGCCGGAGCAGGAAGGCTGACCACGGATGAAGTCAGCCTCCCGAAAAGGGCAGGAATTGACCGGACGCCTCCAGCCGTGGCGAGTAGGATTGCCGAATCGGACTGACTTCTCCTCCGATCCGGAATTTCGTGCCGTTTATATCTTGCTTACCGAGTCGAAGAACTTTGAAAAGGTCTTCACGCCGACGGTAAACTGGCCGAAGTCGAAATTCTCATTCGGCGCGTGGTAGCCGTGTTCCGGGAGGCTGAGTCCGATGAAGACGATCGGCGACTTCAGAATTTGTCTCATCGAAAGGACCGCACCTATCGAGCCGCCTTCCCGAATGAACGACGGCTTTCTGCCGAACGCGAACTGAAGCGCGTCGGAGGCAGCGTCCGCAAACCGGCCTGAAAACTCTCCCAGGAACGGGCCGAGCGAGCTCGCGGGAGCAATCTTCACATCGGGATTCAGCTTCTTCACGTAAGCGACGAGGAGCCTGACGATCTTTTCGGGCTTCTGATTGGGAACGAGCCTCATGCTGATCTTCGCTTCAGCACGCGGCGGGACGACTGTCTTTACGCCGGGTCCGGTGTATCCTCCCACAATTCCGTGTACTTCAAGCGTCGGCATCGCCCAGATTCTCTTCACGACCTCCGACAGGTCCTTGGTCCGCATTTTCTTGAGTCCGTGTATCTGCGCGAACTTAGTCACGCTGAATCCGCTGGACATGAAGTTCTCCAGCTCTTTCTTTGTCAACGGGACGACGTTGTCGTAAAAGCCGGGTATCTTAACCTTCCCGGTTTTCGCGTCGTAGAGCTGCGAAATCACCTGCGCGAGTTCACCGATCGGATTCCTCGCAGCACCGCCAGTCACTCCGGAATGCGCGTCGTTCGTTCCGGTTTCAAGGTGGAGTGTGACGCCCTGCAGGCCCCTGAGACCGTAAGTGATGGCCGGTTTCGTCCTGTCGAGCCAGAGTGTGTCTGAAATAACGATGACGTCCGACTTCAGCTCTTTTTTCTTCTTCTGGATCAGCGTCTCGAAGTGGGGGCTCCCTATCTCTTCTTCGAATTCCCAGATGAAGTTGATATTTACCGGAATATCGTTCTTCCTCGCGTAGCGGGCGGCGAAAAGCGCAGTCATGGCCGGACCCTTGTCGTCCGTCGTGCCGCGGCCGTAGTATGTATTCTTCTGTGCCTGGAATTTGAATGGCTCCCTCGTCCATTCCGGTTCGTTTGCGGGTTGGACGTCGAGGTGGTTGTAAATCGATATCGTGGGGCTTGAAGCGGAATGGTGAAACTTCGCGATAACGCCGCGGTTGCCGCCGGTTTCCACTATCTCTGCCTTCCCGCCCATCGACTCGACGAGCTGCTTCGCCTTCCTGGCTCCGCGAAGCATGTCGTCCTTGTGGGACGGATCCATCGAGATAGTCGGAATCTCAACGATTTCTTTCAGGACCTTCTCGAACTCTTTGCGTGAAGACTGGATGTAGCCTTGTAGATTTGACAGTCCATCGTTCATCGTGCTTCTCCTCGTTTGGTTCGTGCGTTACTCTTAATTGGAAAATAAGGAGACGGAAAGAATCGATTCTAAATTAATGTTGCAGGACGCGGGGAACATCCGGATAATCTGACGCCCGAGGATCAGAGCGGCGGTTCATCCCCGCCCACAGGGGTTTTCCCTAACGGAGCAGTCCGGTGACTATTGCTTCCACGTCCTTCGGGTGCACAGATACCGCCCACCCCCATCTTCCAAATCCGCCATGTGCATTCACCGCAATCACCCACTCGTTCAGGAACTCTCTTTTCGTTTTATCCTTCTGGGTGTCCTGACCTTTCGTCTCGAGGACGAGAAAAGAGCCGTCCGCAAGTTTGATAATGAAATCTGGACGGTACTTATGCACTACTCCCTCGAACACATAGGAAATCTCGAATCCGAGGTGATCATTCTTGACCCAGGCGGCCACGTTTGGGTTGCGATCCAGCTCGAAGGCCTCAGAAGCTTCCCAGCGGCTATCAAAGACCGTAAAATTGATATGAGATTTCCGCCCTGTTTCATTCGGCTTGCCGGTATACCAAGTCCGCACATCTCCCGTTGATCGGATAGGAAAGTCCGCATCGAATACAGCCTCAATCGCCTCTGTGTTTTCAAACCTGATTTGTTCCCAGATGTGCTGCACAACCTTCTTCATGTTCAGAGTGAGAACAATTCTCCTGCGCAGATCATCCTGGTTAAATAGGGGCGGAATAATCTGCACTCTGTCTGATCGTATGAACGATTCAACAATTCTAATAACCTGTCCGAGCAAGTATTCCTTCGAACCTTTCCACGTCGGGTTCATTTGGTCGTAGACTTCCGCGGCTGCCTCGAAGATTATCCGTTGAGTCCTGAATTTCCTCCCCAATTCTTCGAGCGAGATTGTCTCGATCTTTGACACATCCGGCTTTCCCTCAACGATTGGAGCCAGCTCTGCAAGCGTGGTTGTTTGATATGCGTCAATATCCAAAACCGGAACGTTTGCGATTTCTATTGTCAGGGTCGGGGAATAGATATGATCGATTCTGATGATATTAGGCCAGCTTATTTCAAACTGCTTCTTCTTCGGATCAGGCTCGATCTGAGTCTTCGGCGACGGCGTCTTCGGAATGAGTTCACCTGTGTCTTCATGCGGCAGGAAAGTGAACGGGACCCCGAAGATATTCACATACTCGGGTTCGAATAGTCCATCATCCGCGACATCATAGGATGTTCTTCTCAAACCACGTCCGACAACCTGTTCGCACAGCAATTGACTGGTGAACGCCCTGAGACCCATTATATGCGTGACCGTCTTGGCATCCCAACCTTCGGAAAGCATCCCCACTGAAATCACACTCTTGACTTGCTCCCCCGGTCTTCCAACCTGACCAACGGTATCCACCTTCTGTCTTAGCTGTTCCGCCTGTTCCTTCCTCGAATATTTCTTGACTGGCTCTTCCTCGTTTTCGTCTCCATCGGTCTCTGCTCCAACACCCGTGACAGCTTTTTCTTGCGATTCTGCCATATCAAGGACTTTCGAGTCTATGTGCAACGTATGCTCGGGGTCACACAATTCATCTATCCTGATCTTCTTGTGGTCGAACGCATACTTTACTCTCGCGGCAGTCTCCGTGCGGTTCGCTACCGTTATCATAACCGGCGGGGTTGGCGTTCCTGCTTTATCCCAATCCTCGGCGGTCTTGAGCCAGTCCTTGCCAAGGAGATAATATCCATTGGTGACAAGGTCGGGTAACGGGTCCTGTTCTTCAGCCTTGCGGTTAATATCTTCCTTCACCTCGGAATCGTTGTAGATATGATACAGCCGGGATTTGTAGTCCTTCCCCAGTTTTCCATCATCGCGAACGACGACGCGGGGAGTCTTAACAAGACCGGACTCGATGGCATCGTTTAGGCCAAAGTCGCTGACGATCCAATTGAAGAGAGCCTCTTCCGAACTCCGTTTGCCGGATGGCGCGAATGGTGTAGCAGAGAAATCGAAGGAATTAAGTATTCCGCGTGCCTTGTTTATCCGATCAAGGCCACCTATCCATTTGGTAGCTTCATCGATGTCTTCCTTCTTCAAGCCTTTGACTTTTGATTCGGCAGGTACTCTCCATGCATGGTGAGCTTCATCGTTAATGACCACGATATTCTGCGCCGCTGACATCTCACCAAGCACTTCGCGCACGTAGGCCTCGTCGCTCTTAGCCCCTCTTTTATCAACGGTCTTCTTCTTCGCCAGCCTCTCATCCGTGTCCCAGTTCAAGGCATGCCAGTTGCAAACCAGGATTTTCCCAAGTCGCATCTTCTCACGCAAGCCTGAAGGAACGAGACCAAACTCATCATAGTAGTTTCCTTCAGCGGTGGGAATCAGCACCTGGAGTCGGCTCTTTACAGTGAGCCCGGGGGCGACGACGAATATGTTCTTTGAAAAGCGAGGGTCTTGCGGATAAGTAACCTTGTTGAGTATCTGCCAGGCCGCAAGCATCGCCATCACGGTTGTCTTGCCTGAACCGGTCGCCATCTTTGAGCACAGTCGTCTGAAATTGCCGCCGTCAGACGGAATATCGATACCCGTCTTCTCAGAATCGCTTGCCTCAACCAGCCAGATCAAAGTCTCAATGGCTTCCAGTTGGCAGAAGAACAATCTGTTTGTTCTCTCTTCCCGGTTGTTCCAATGGTCGAGGAGTCTTCTGGTAATTCCAGTCACGCCAGCATACGGATTAGTCGAGTCCTCACGCCATGTTTTGACCCTTGGACGTATTTTGTTTACAAGAGGGATCTCGACGAATACTCCCGGATCATCGAAGGCCCGCGAGCTTTCGGAAGCGATTACATATCCAGCCGGTCTCCGTCCTTCCTTCTTTGCGAAAGTTCGAGTTTTGGAGTCATAGCTCCAATACTCCTTTGGCTCTTCATAAGGAGAATTGATTATGAGTTTGTCAATTGTATTGGGCATTTTCTGAATCCACTACCGATCAATCTGCGTTTTTGAGACATTTTAATGCGATTTCCACCTTGACATATACGGAACCGTATATTATATATTCATTGTTAGTTTAGTTACGCTAACGGAACACTGTACAGTGACATTGCTGCAAAAGATTTTGGCAAGTAAATCCCTGTGTGTGGGGCTCCGAGCCGATCATTATCACATCGTGTGATATCGGCTTCCCGAACTTCCTGTTCGGGAAATGGTTCCTCGTCCAAAGATCCCTTTGGACAAATAGCACACAGGGTTTTGTCATGTTTGGGGAAACAACGGACTTTCTGCATCTGTTGAAGATGATTGACATCAGACTTATTTTCCAACGTGAACATGGGAGCAAGGTTGCCGAAAAGAAAAGTCACAATTAAGACACTTATCAAATCACATCCTCGCAGAAATTTGCCGTCACATTTGGCGAACAAAAGGACTGAGACCAACTTCGTGCTTGCCTTTGCTCGATCATTTGTCGAGTTATCACAACATTCCACAATTTTTGCTGCCAGAGAGTTGCCTCTGCAGGGATATGGGATAGCGGACTTAGTCTGTTTAGTCGAACCAAGAAGAAAGAAAGATGCTCCACTCCCATCATCGGCCAAAAAGACATCGGTATCTTTCCTTGCCTTTGAGATGAAGATGAAGGATTGGCGTGGTGCTTTGGCACAAGCCATCCGATACAGATATTTCGCTAACGCCTCAATTGTGGTTTTGCCATCCAGCGAAGCGGATATAGCCAAAGCTTATCTCCAGACCTTTAAAATGTTACACATTGGCCTTTGGACTTTCGACAAAAGAGAAAAGACCATATCTGAAATATACACTCCTCCCCGTCGTAGACCGATCAGCATAGCAGCGAACAGAAAAGCGTTGAGCGTCCTGTCCCGCCATGGGATCAGATCTCCGCAACTTTTCTGAAGAGTTGAATCCCCTCGAACAATGGATCGAGATGGTCACTGTTTGACTTGACGTCTTGGGCACGGAGCCCCAGAACCTCCAGCCTTGCGTAAGCCGAGTTTGCCTTAGATATCATTTCATCTGCAAGTTTCAGGTTGTTGCTTATCGTGCTTCCAGCCAAATCAGCCGAGATAACTTTCAAGGCTTCCCATGATTGCAAAACCTCAGTTGCTCTTTCGGGTTCGCTGCTTTTGCCGGTATAGTACTTATCAGTCTCAAGCTCGTTAAAAATATCGGGAATTGCTTCTGCCCAAGCATTCAATTCTGTAAATCTTATTCTATTCAGTAGTAATTTGCTAAGATATTTTTGAACAGCTGGCCTGCCTCCGCTTGCACGAGGGGCAAACTGTTCCAATGAAAAGTTGCGCGAGTTGGAAGCCCATCCTGTGCATCCATAATCAGCCCCGACTGCGCTTAGAAATGGAGAGAATAAGTCAGAGTATCCATTAATTATCTCGAATCCATTAATCTTCAGGCTGTAATTTAGCAACATCCACGCAGACAGCACGTCGGGGTGGAAGAGATCTGCACGGGCATCAACCGAGGGCAGAGCCACAAGTATGTAGAAGCCATCGGGAGGATTGTCGAGCGTGGTAAGATCGTTCAGAAACTCCTGGAACTCACTGTGGTCCATAAAAGCACTCATCGAAACGGCGAGTGTGGCATAGACTTTTTTTCCGCCCGTTTCGAGGCCCTCCGAGATTGGTTTCGCCAATCTCACGAAATTCTTTGCGACCACAGCGTCGCGTGAATCAAATGATCTGCGAATCAAGATATTCGGCGCGATAATTCCGGAAACGCTCAGCCCCCTCTGAAAATCCATTGTTCGTCTCAACTTGTCGGCAATAGCCCTTTCCGATTCATACCTGCCGATGACGACCGATTCGAAGTAGCTGGAGTACTCTTCCAACTTCCCAATGTTAGCATCAGGATCATTAAGAAGTACTCCAGCGTAAAGCTGTGGATCGAAGAGAACAACTGCATCATGAAATTCCGCGCGAACGTCGTTGCATCTTTCGATCAACTTATCCGGTTTTATGTCACGTGGGCGAAAAATCACTCCATCGACGTAACCGGCCTTCAACCCCTCCGAAATCTTCACTGATTCACCAAACCCGTGCTGCGCGAGCATTTTCATTGCTTTCCCTCCAATAAGGAAATTAGTCTATCAATGTTAGATGGACGTAGTGCTGGCAACTTCTTCAAAAGCAAATCCACAGTCTGACAGAAGTTGTCCTGGAGATCTGGGCGCAGTGTTTTCAGGGGAGCCGGCGTTTGCGATATGATCCTCGAAAGAGTTTGACCCGGCGCTTCCCCGCCTCTCGCAAATGGCTGTATTGCAGTAGCATACTCATAAGCGGTTAGTCCGATGGTGTAAAGGTCACTCTTATAATCCAAGGTCGCCCTGAAATTTTGTCGCAACATTTCTGGAGCCAAATAATACAACGACCCCGGGATATTGACTGGGTTAATCGTTAAGGCCGTTCCCCTTATCGCATACGCTATTCCAAGATCGAGAAGAACAAAGTCCCTTGGACCCGACTCCAACTTAATCACATTCAACGGCTTGATGTCTCGATGAACAACTCCTAAAGAAGACCAAAGATCCTTCACTGCGGAAAGTAGGCAAACCATCAACCTCCTTAGTTCTCGTTCGGAAGGGCGGTGGCCACTCTTGATCAGCGAGTCCAGGTCAGCTCCATCAAGATACTCTTCACTGTAAGCTATGAAATGGGTCTCTTTAATCACGACTTCTGTGGGAGGTACCTGCCCCAATTTGACAACAAAAGGCGATGGGCAATTGCCCAGAATCGCGATCTCCCTTTGAACTCTCTTGATGTTTTCGTCCTCAATCTCATTCCGATCCACCTCATCAGCGCCTTGGCCCTGCGGGATGAACACGAGCTTAAGTGTCTCTTTTACTCCGTTGAGCTTTCCAAAATAAACCGCCTTGAAACCACCTCGCTTGTGAAATGTCAAATCGATTAAATCCGGGAATGCAGCCCGCACTTCGTTCGCGGGCGGTGCTTCGAAAGTCATTTATTCCTTCCTGATTTCATTCCAGCTCCATCACCCTTAGGCTCTCAATCCCCCTGTCATCCACGATCTTCACGGCGATGCGCTTGTACTTGCCCGGCTCGAACGGCAAAGAGACCGTGCCACGATAAGCATCGATGAGGTCTTCATCAATCTCCGCTTTGAGATTACGGGCCAGCCGTGACCACCCTTCGTTCTCACCTGCCATGGGGAAGAATACCTGACGCGGGAAGACACTACGGCCATCGTAGTCGGTGTCCAACAGCCACATCGCTATACGCTCGTTGCCGCCCGACTCGATTGTCCCGGTTTTCGTGTTGTAGTAATCGAAACCGAGAACTTCTACCTTGTACCTACCTTTATCTTCTCCCGACTTGATGGCGACCAGCTTAACATCCGGCTGGCCGACAAGCCAGAAGCTGTCGCCGCCGCGCTTCTTCTTCAGGTCGTCCGTCAACAGGTCGGAGTTCATTTGTACTTTCAGGAATGTCATTCCGGCTTTCTTCGGATCGGTCTCGTCGATGTCCTTTGCCGCTTCAGGATCGAACTGAAACGACGCAAAGACGAGAAGTGCAGGCTTCGGCACAAGCGACCGCGCTTCTTCCCATGCCAGCTCGACCTGTCGCTGTTCGAGCGGGGCGTGCTCAGGACCAAATGAAATAACGACTCGCTGAGGTTTCGACGCGTCCGGCATATCTTCTCTTACACTCTTTGCCCCTCTGTCATTCGGTTTTGTCTCAGCCTCTGCATGAAGCCATCGTGTCCCAGCTAACGGTTCAATGCAAGAAAAAAGGATGTACTGCCCCTTCTTTCCACGGATACCCGACTTTAAGAGTTCATCTCGCCATTCTCTCTGACGAAGTGTTTCGCCCGTCCTGCTTATGTACGAATCACTCCCGGCAGACTCTCCCCCTTCGTAAGGGGGAGACAAAGAGGGGGTCGGCTCTGCTATCGGCTTGACTGATGGCGCAGGTACAGCTTCCACCGTAAACGGGCCCGTGACTCTTGTCCTGGAGTTGTCTGGGAAAGGCTTGTCAAACAGAGTCTCCTGTGCGGGAGGTTCATTATTGGCGATGGATTTAAGTGTGATATGCGGAACGGTCTTATACAAGAATCCGCTTCCGACACCTTCTTCGGGATGGGCAAGCTCAAAGTAATCAAACACCGAAGTCATGAGCCGCTGTTTTGCAAGTGCTACTGCCACGCGTGAAGTGTCACAAGTGATCCAGCGGCGACCCCATTCCTCGGCAACGTAGGCGGTGGTCCCACTGCCACAATTGTGAACAGTGCACACTTCCGTTATGAATGAGTGTGCGCCCTCGACTTCAAGATCATAGACTTCTTCTACTGTTTGTCCAATTCTGACCTCGGCAAGCACAACGGGATGCAGTTCAATACCGGCAAAGACCATGTCTCCCACTGCAAGGTTACCCGCATAACGCCATTGTTTAGAAGGATCCTCTTGCAATACCTGCTCACGCGTTGCTTCATAGATTGCATCCAACACCCTATCAGGCTCTTTTAAAACCTCCGATGCAGCAAATCGCAAAACCTTCAGGCCGAGAGAGTGCATATACTCATCTCTGACCCGGTCATGCTCGATTGCTTCCTCTGTCTCACGATGCTGTGCCCCATCAACTTCCAATACAAGCCCTGCATCGCGTGTGTAGAAATCAGTGATGTATGGTCCAATCGGATGCTGGCGTCGGAACTTTACGCCAATCTGATTTGATCGAATCCGCTTCCAGAGAATACGCTCAGGTGGAGTCATCTCTCTTCTGAATTCTCTGGCACGTTCAAAGTGACTCACCGGAATTCCGCTCCAGCCGCCGTGTTTACTGAGATGCTGTACTCTACGGTTTGATAAGACGAGATGATCTTCTGTGAGCCAGAGCATCCCTGTTGAACCTTCGGATCTCAGGCCAATCATGGGGCCGGCATATTGCCGTTTGATTACACGGGTGACTTTGTGAAGCTGACCATCATGTGAGAATACCTTGTCGCCTGGGACAATATCTTCGATTGATTTCCAGCCCCCTATCATCCCCCCGCTCGCGGGGGGACAAAGGGAGGTAGAACCCGTCAACACACGCGTTCCCTTCCTCACGCAAGTTGGATCAAAAACAAGATCGCCCGGGTCGGTAGTCATGAGAAGACAGCGAGCGATAACCAGTTCCGAAGTCTGCACGACATAGCTCTTTCCCTGAACTGGTGACGTGTCGTCCCAAAAGTTTGTGATTTTAGAGTATGGGAAATCATCATGGAAGTAAACGTAGCTTAGGTTGTCACCCTCGGCCTCCAGTCGTTTTGAATCGGCTAAAGTCTGCATCTTTTCCCTGGTCGTCACCCAGCAGCCTCCAACTGGCGGTTTGAAGGTCCGCCCATTAAACCTAAAGTCGTAGACATTTGACTCAGAAAAAGAAGGAGCTCTTTGAGATACAAGCCTGAACACTCTTGAACCAGGTGGCAGTAGATCAAAGTTGTCTGCCTCTTCTTTACTCAGTTTTTTGCGTGTCCTATCCGGTAACTCCACGTTAGTCCAGCGCGACGTAAATTTCGGTAGGGACATGCGATAGAGTTGTCTGAACTTGATTTGCTCAATATCCTTAGCATAGAACAGAAGGTAGTCCATCATCCCTTCGATAACCTTTGCGCCTAAAGGCATTAACTTTTTGCGAAACGGTATTATCTGGCAGAAATTCTTTTCACCGAATACTTCATCCATCAACTCGCGTACATGGTGAATGTTCTCATCCGAAATCTGCACAAACACACTTCCGCTCTCGCTCAGCAGTTCTCGTGCAAGCAGAAGCCTGTCGCGGAGATAAGTGAGGTACGAATGAATCCCAAGTTCCCACGTATCGCGGAAAGCCTTTATCATTTCCGGCTCAGCCGTAAGGTTTTCGTCCTTGCCATCTTTCACATCGCGCTTGTTGACGAAAGGCTGGAAGTTGGAGCCGTACTTTATCCCGTAGGGCGGGTCGAAGTAAATCATCTGTACCTGCCCGCCGAGTCCCTCCTTTTCCAGAAGGGAATTCATGACGAGGAGCGAGTCGCCGGCGATGAGCCTGTTGCTCCAGTTGTGCTGGTGCTTATAAAAGTCTATCGCATCCCTGAGCGGCGGGTTCTCTTCCCTTGAGCTGAACAGCGAGAGCTGCTCATAGTTCGAGCCGTTCTTCTTTCGGACCGCTTCGATTATGCTGCGAGGATCAATTCTCTCGTGAACATGAAGTGAGACGGTAGGTATTTCAAATGAGGTGTGTTCTGCCTTCCCGGCCCAGACAAACTGCGGATCTAAGTGCGGGTCATACTTGTAGGTCTTCTTCGGCAGTTCGGCTTTCATATCCGGGTCGGTGTCGGCGTTGACTAACCCCACCGGCGGGTTGTTAAGCCGCTGTTTGCCCTTGTGCTCGTACTGTTCGACTGGACGCTTCTTAGGCGTAGGCTTTCCGGCTTTCTTAGATTTTGCCATCTTGCGTGGAGTCCCTGTTTACTGTCAGAAAAGGAATGGCGATTTTTCCCACCTGATCGTTTGCCTGCCCACCTGAATCTAATGCATCCTCAATACAGAAGCCGTCGTTCATCTCCAACCTTGTGTCAGTGCCCTTCGCGTTTCTGTTGATGGAATATAAAGCCCCTTTTCCGTCAATCAAAATAATCACCGTCTCTCAAAACGGAGGTCTCATAAAATCAACAAACCCCATCTGGTTTTCGCTCTCTCTAAGCCGTCGGTTTATAACCGATGCCGTTGAATGCCTTTCGCCGCCCGTCGAACGTGCGAAGCGCGCGTGGCCATCGCCATCCGTTCGAAACGGACGGCTCTCCGTTTCACAAAACCCCGTAAACGGGGTTTCGCGATTCGTCCAAGGCGTCCATTTATAATGGATGCCTTGGACGAATCGATGCTGCGGGTAACCGATGCCAAATCGAAGGCCATGCGACTTCATATTTCGTAATCTTCATTGACCGAATGATCCCGATGGTGTTCCACTTGACGGCGTATATACTCTCCGACCGACTTAACAGCCGATGGACCCACCGAAATCACGCCGAATCCGTCCTGCCAATACAGACTTCTAACGGGATCGCCCTGAAGTGTAACATGATTCACAAAATGCGAGGAGGATCCCTTCAACTCCTTTGCAATATCCGATGCTGCAAGTGTGGGTGGTGATTTCAGGAGAACATGCATATGGTCTTCGGGTCCGTTCGCCTCAATTATCTCCAGGTTCAATTCCTTCGCTTTCGCGGCAAACACTCCTATCACGGCCCTTTTAATTTCTTCGTCCATTATGGCCACCCGGTTCTTGGTCGTCCACACGTAATGAAGAAATATCCGGCTGTATGTGCCACCTCTCTTCGCCATTTCATTCCTCCTTGTTTGACGATCATCCACCGTACGAAACCCCCCTTGGGGTTTCGTGATTTGTCCAAGGCGTCCATTTATAATGGATGCCGACGCGCCGATGACATACCCATGCCGGGTGTCAATCTGCGCTCCTCATCTGCACAAACTCACTATATAATTTACGACCGAGACTATCATTATATAGCGGCGTCACCCTTGCCTGAAACCCCTGGCTGTACACATCGTCAAAAGAAGTCACATCGTACCCCACGCGGTACTTCTCGATGATGTGTTTCAACTGCTTTATGTCGAAGTCGTAAACAGAAAAACCGTACAACAGCAGGACATCATTCCTACGGTCCGCTTGCGTGACTATCATCAGCATGTAGTAGTCACCTGTCGTGAATCCTTTGAGGTGGCCAAGCGAGTAGTCCAAGACCTCCTTATAAAGGTCCCGGTCTATAATGTTGGGTTTTCCCGACAGGCGAATCTGAGAGAAGATCTCGTCCTGAAACCTTGCGACCTCTTCCTCTTCTTTCGTTGACATCGTGGGAGTGAACACCAGCTGGGCCTGCCAGTTTTCCCCGGGTTGAATGGTGACCTCTCCCAATGGAAGGTCAAGTGGTCTCCCCCCTTCACGGGCATTAGAATAATCGCGTATTGACGTGGCTGTGAGGACCTGCTTCGGACCGGTGGAATCCTTCTTTGCTATATACAGGCGGATCTTCTCAATCCTTCCGGGCGCATCTCCCTGGTTGAAAGCCTGCACAAAGCAGTATGCGAACAGGTATCCGAACCGGTGACTGATAACCGGGCGGGAGGGAAGGGTAATGACTATTCCGGGTTTAGAAAAATAGGTATGCAACGGCGGAAACTGTGACAGCACCAGCGCCAGAACAGAAACTACCACCGCCACGATCGTCTCGATTCTATGCCACATGGTTTTAAACCTCCTACTCTCGCTTCATTTGGGCACCTGAGTTATCCCACGCAGCGCCGGTAGGCTTGGAAGACCGTTGAGCGAGTTCGCCAAGCTTGCTCCTCTTTTCCGCCGAGCGCCACGCCGGGAATGATCGCGAGGAAAGCGCTCGGGAGTAAGTTTCGAGACACACCGCGAGATGTTTGCAGCTGCACATCACTTTTCCTCACAAAACCATCTTACTGCTTACTCCTCACTCCTTGCTACTCCTTTCCGCTTTCTAACGCCATGATGCGGTCGAACTGATCGGACACAACCGCCTTCGAGTTTGTGACGAAAGCCGCACCAAGTTTTCCCTCCGATTCCCACCTTGTGAGAAAACCGAAAAACGATGCCTTCGTCGTATCCATCATTATGTTGTACTGCGCCACGGTCTCCTCGTTGTGCGGGAGCCCCTTCGCGTATTCATAGGCTTTGGCAAACTCGAGCTTGATTGCATCCACATCCGGTTTGGACCACTCAAAGGGCCCCGTAGCCTTGTCCATGAGCAGAAGGGCATCGACTTTCAGCGACACACTTTGCTCGTACGCCCGCTGGTTGAACACCGCGGACGAAAAAGAACACCCGGCAACAATGATCACGACCATCGCCAGGCTTGAAATCTTCATACAAATAGCCTTCATCTCTGCATCCTTTTCTTGGAGGATGTCCAGGCGGCGGCAGTCGCCTCCGACGCGCCAGCTCGAACCGCCTGCACATCCGCCGCTCTAGGGAACGCTCCGGTGGTTGATGTGCAATTGCTTCCTGCCGCCGGCTCACACACCGGGTTGCGGCGTGTCGCCGTTGGTCGGCTTCGAACGTGTGGCAGCAATGTCTTTGATCACGCGCGCGGCCACATACTCAGCGACAAAGTCCGGGTTCTCTGACTTTTTTCTCTTCACCAGCTTGTCCATCTGCCTTACGAGGATCCTGTCGCCGCGGGAGAACAATTCGTCAATTGTTTCCCGCTGACCTTCCTGGTTCGTCCTTGTCGAATCCCTCCTGTCGAGCGAATCCTTGTAAGATTTGATTGCAGCACGAGCTTCGGTTATGTCCACGTCTGATATGCCCCACTCGACCAGGTCGGTCTTGTGCTCTTCAACGAGGTCTGTCAGGGAGGTTGCGTATGCCGCCCGTTCGGCATCACGCTTGCGGTCGATGTCGGACTCCGATACATCCGACTTGTGCATAAGCTCCTCGTCATCTCTTTCCGCGGCAAAACTGTGCAGGCTTCCTACCAGCGAGGCAATAGTTTCAGTCATGTTTCCGCCGGCCTTTAGCTTCGCCTTGGTTTCGCCATAAGTTCCTTTGTCTACCTCTTCAGATTTCGCCTGAATTGCCCCGACCACCGATCTGAACGATTCGACCAGGGTTACAAGCGCGGGTATCGTCGCGACGACAGCCGCAAACTTGTCCAATACAGCGAGCACGACGAGGTACATACCCAGTTTGTTAATATGTGGGTTTGTCATGGTTATTCTCCTGTTTTTAATTGAGACTGTGTTCTTCGGAAGCGTTCCGATGGAATGGAAACCCGTTCTATTTCTTGCCCGACGGGGTAACCCGTCACTACATGCGCGTGGAGTAATTGACCCCCTTTCCTCTGGCTGCTCGTGTGGAAGACGCGGGGTCCTTTGCATGACTTTTGGCGTGCTCCGCATCAGATTAGAAACGCTCTGCATCACACCTGAATCGCTTCGCATGAGATGAGAAGTACTTTGCATCATATTGGAATCGCTTTGCACGACGTGAGAAGTGCTCTGCATCACACTGGATTCATTTCGCACGGATCGACGGCGGCCGTCCACGTTGCTGCCATCGGATATTGGCCTTTGAAAACCCTCCCGTATCGAGCAAAATGCGGCACGGCGTGCACCGGATGAGCCAATCTGGGTTTGAAGGTCCTTGCACAGTCTCGCGCACGGCATAGAGGGGCAACTGCCCCGCAGATGGCCTCCGCGAGATCTTTCGCCCCCGTTCTTCGGAGCCTTTCCTAGTGCCATTCCAACTAATTTTACCAAACAACGTGCAGGTAAGATTATTGTTGGAATGAGCATCCCGCCCGCTTTTGGCGGGACCAGGTTAGCAAATGATAGTTGGATCGGCACTAGCAAGCCGCTTCCCCTTCACAATTGAAAGTACCATAGGGCAGGTCAATCCTGCTGCTGAGGCTTCTCTTGGATGGTAGAATTGGTAGATTTTTTGTTGAACTGACCCTCTCGTGGCTTCCGGTTTATTCTTGTCAACTCCCAATTGTACCACGATGCGCGAACCGATTCAAAGGTAGGTAAAAAAATCTGGCAACGCAAGAAGAATTTTCGTTTCCACAACACGCACGCGCGGCCCCCCGGGAAATTATTTACCCCGGAGATCGCGGCGAAACAATTTGTAATCTCACAAAGGCATGAAGACAACGGATGCCTGTATCCAGCTCCGCGCCCCCGTTACTTTTTCTCTTTGTCCCTTTGCGCTACTTCTTCGCCGGCGTCAACCAGCTTCCCGATCGATTTCACACGCAGTCTCTGCGTGAAGATTATGGCGAAGATGGCTCCCACGATGGTTATCGCGACATAGCTGAAGAGCTGTGTGAGCGTCGCGTAGGCAAGCGCCTCGACCTTCGGCACGCCGGAAATAATTACGAGAGCCTCGGAAACGAAAAGGTGATATACTCCGGTTGCGCCCGGGCTCGGGATGATCCAGGCAATCGTCGTGACGAGGATAAGGAGAAAGGCATCGTAGAGCGTCAGGTGCAGCCTTGCTCCGAACCCGAAGGCGAAAAACGGTATGTACATGCTGTATATGTATGCGATCCAGATTAGCGCCGTGTAGAAGGCAATGAGGCCGAGACGCTTTCCCGACCGGAGAATCTTGAAGGACTCGAGGAAGGAGAGGATGATCGATTCCGCCTTGTGGGCGATCTTCCTGGGAAGGATCGATTCGACGATTTTCAGCAGTATGTTCTGGACCTTCTCGGATATCGACGCTATGTACAATATTCCGCCGAGGATGATCGAACCTGCGACCAGGATAATGCCCGCGATGCGGAGAAACGGGAACGACGCCGTCAGGTCGCCGTGATACATGAAGAGCGCCAGCCCGAACAAGATCCCGGCCGAGAGCATGTCGAACAGCCTCTCCAGAACGATCGTGCCGATTACGCTGCTGACGCTGATCTTCTCCAGCCGGCCCGTCGTGTATGCGCGGACGATCTCCCCGAGCCGCGGTATGAAGTTGTTGACGAGATAGCCGACCATTATGCTCCCCCACGTATCGACGAGGGAGATGTCTCCCTTGACTTCCTGGAGTATGACGCGCCAGCGTAACGCGCGGAGGAAATGGCTGAAAAGGACGACGAGCGTGGCAATCGTGAGGATCAGGTAGTTAGCACGAAGCGCGTCGTGAAGAAGCGAGGAAAAGGATATTCCCCTGAAAGCGAAGAAGACGAAGAGCCCGGCTATAAGCAGCCCGGCGAGTGCACGCAGAATGCGGGATTGTCTCAAGAATTTACCTTAGAATGGAAGCGTTAGACTTTTGAGTCAATCAGTGCTGGCGCAAGTCGACCACTTGCGTACCCTTAGGTGGAACGAATTCGAATTCGGTACCGGGCAAACCCGTGTTTACCTTGAGATCGTTCACGGTGTATGTATATTTCGTGTCGTTCATGTCGGAGACCTCGGCGCTCTTTACCGTCCAGTCCGGGTTGATGACGATGGTTATGGAGCGGATGAAAGAGTTGTCGCTCTTCGGCGTGAGGCGCAGCGTATAGCTTTTTCCATCTCCCTCTTTCTGTGTCGATAGGAGAACCGCAAAGTAGTCTGATGGGACGTCGAGCAGAAATCTCTCAGGCGTAATCGTGTTCTTGTCGTTGCGGAAATTGTCTACAACCACCTGTTTTGAATCAGGCATATAAACCCATGACGTCTTGCCATCGGTCACGATAACCTTATCGCCGGTATCGATCCGGTATTTGTTTCCCTTCGCAATATAAAGAGTCCCCGAAATTGTCTTTGACAGCTTGGAGAGCGGATAGACGACAGTCTGGGTGAACTGAATGGTGGCGTCGCTGGTCCTGTCATAGTTCTCCTGGACGTTCTTTACTATCTGCGACGCCGTCGGCTCCGACGCAAAGGCGGTCGTCGCCGCGGCGAACAACAACAGCAATACAAGGGACGTGGCCGAAAACCGTCTGCGAGTGGGAATTAAACCACTGGAGACACAGAGACACGGAGGGAATAATCCTGATATTGAAACTCTGTGTCTCCGTGTCTCTGTGTTTGGACTCTTTTGCCGTACTTCTGGAGGTCGCATTCTTTTATTTATCCTGTTCTGTCTTCTGAAAACTTAAGGCCTGGAGACGAAAACAACAACTGACGAGATGGGTCTGCGGTAATGCCTCACTGAAAGGGTTATTTCTCTCGCAAAGGCGCCAAGAACGCAAAGAAATGTTGACGAGCGGTTCGCTTTGCGAGATCGGCTTGGCGAGAAACCATAAGTGTGGGGTTACGGTCTGCGACAAAAATATAAAACACATAGGCACATAGGGCACATTAACGAATAAATCTATGTTTTCTAATGTGCCTATGTGGTTAATCTATTGCTTTTTACAAATTTGTCGCACACCCTGACGAGATTAGTAAGTTGCATTAAACCGTGGGCATCGTTATAATGTGGTATCGTAACCCGGCTTTGGTGGATACATTGTGGAAGCCGGGAGTGGGTTTAGATAGCGAAGGGCACAAAGTAACGGACAAATAAATGCTTCAGGGTAAAAGGGATGCAGTCGTGACAGCGGATACGCGCTTTGTGCGTCACAGGGATGCTTCCCCAGAAGTACAACTATCTAAGGAACGGGTTCAGAAATCGGGATTCCCGATGCGATGGTCAATTATCGGCTTCTGATGACAGACGGAAGGGGAGCCTTCCTGCTGTTGTACCCGCTCTAAACCAAACGGAGGGTAATATGAAGTACCTTACAGTTAAGCAAGCAAGGAATATTCTTCTTAATTCTCAGCCTTGCGTTGCTCCAGTCGTGCAGCCAGAAGCTGAGCCAGTCGGAGTCGCCGACGACGCCAAATGCGTCAACGAAGTCAGACTCTACCTCGAGGAACGGTTCAGGTAAACGGAAAGTGGCGTCTGGTATCTCGCCCTTGATACCCTATTGGAATCAGGGAGCGCAATGGACATACAACCAATGGAATTTTTACAAATACCTTCCTGAGGATTCGGCAAAAGGGAAGTACTTAGTCCTTTGGGGTGTACCGCCAAATGGTGATTATGCAAGTATGTACAACAATTACTGTTTCCGCAGAGTTGTCTGCACCGGCGATCAAATCGCTGCAGCAACGTCCGCCGGGTTCAGACTAGATCAATTGATTATCAGCATCGGTTACCATGACGACAGCGGAAATTACATAATCGTTAGCGATTGGGGCCAGTTGATCAGCGAATACAAGGATGAGGTTCTAGGCTATCTGATGGATGAGCCCTCGGGTTTTCTCACGGGCCAACAAATGGCGGATTTGAAGAGCTATATTGTTACGTTCAACGGTAAGTTGTGGCTTGATGACTATGACACAGGGGTAATACCGTCATCATACGCTCCTCCGCATAATTATCACCTCGCAGATGTGCCTATGCTAAATAACGCTGACTATGTATTGAATGACGGTAATACTTCCATATGGATAAGTGGTAACAATCCCCTGGGGATAGGTCCATATCTCAGCGATGATTATAACGAATTTCAAGGATGGTTTGGAACGAAATTCAACGCAATTGTATGTAAGACCATGGATAATTCTGGGGCTCTCAGAAACGACCAGACGATGTGGGATTGGTTGCAGGGGCATTCGAACTGTAACAACTTTGTTCTCTATCTTGACTGGGCAAAGTATTCTTCTGGGGTAGAGCCCTCTATCACCAACTTTGAAGCAGACGCGTACGACGCAGGGTTTCTGGGAACTGAGAAGGAACTCTATGACTACAAATTCGTGTGCGAAGAGGACGGTGTGACTTTCACGCCAAATGGTACAGCCAACGATTACTACGGGGTTTGGAATGGCAATGGGTACTCTGGTCCTGTCGATCCGAGCACTCCGGGTGCAGTGGTGTGTTGGCAACTCGCGTCGACAACGCCCACTGGACAATTCCAGGATACCTATTGACGTGGAGGGGTGCTATGAATTCTATTATTCCCAAACTATTTGTCTCTGTGATGCTTGCTCTGTCCTTGGCTTCTATAGCGAGCGCTCAATTCCGAGGTGGAGATATCTCTCTCGGATTGCATTCTGGTTTGATTGGAACTGGAGATGCTCTTGACTTCGGGTTTGACGGTGAGATCGGAACCGGCAGACTGGGCCCCGGATCAGTTGGCCTGGGTGGACTTGTGGACTTCTACTCCTGGCGAAATGCTGGAAGTTATGGGCACTATGAATATATAGATTGGATTGCTACCTGTATGTACCACCTCACATTGTCTTATGGACGACTGGATCCTTTCCTGGGGTTATTCATCGGTTATGAAGAAGCAACATTCAAGATCGATCCCGGGTACCAATACCTTACAGATGGCAAGAGTATATCCAATGATCAGAGTTCCCCGACTCTTGGTTTAGGTGGGGGAATTAGATATTTCTTTACGCGCTCATGGGCTGTGCAAGCTAGGGTGGCGGGAGGATACGGCTACTACCTCTTTGCCGTTGGACTGAATTATGAGTTGCGCTCAAAATAATCGGATCTCAAATGTTACTTGCGCGAAGAAATGCATTCTGTCTTGTGTGGCTACCAAGCGTCGCTCGGAAGTTGCACAGTTTATGAGTGATTGTTGTGTTGCCCCGCTCGATGCGAGGCAACAAATCTTTCGTTGACCTACCGCTCTTTAGGGCGGAGCAATCATGAAGAACAAGGAATAAGGGTCATGAACATAGAAGGAATGAAACAACGGATTCTTGCAGTGGTTGGCGTCACAAGTTTCTTCTTTGTTTGCAACTCTGCGCTTGCTCAAACAGACACTGCTCGCGTGGTCCCGGAAGATTCGATTGCATATGGGTGGAACTATATTTCGAAGCACATCGGAGGTGATCTCTTTGTCGAAGGCGATGCGTACTGGTTGCACTTCGGCCGGGTTGGATTCTTTTCTCTGACGGGCGGCGGCGGTATTGGCGCGGAGCTCCGGTTCAGACCAGCCTTCGCGGGTGCGGTCGCCAGCGTTTCGAGCCGCGAGATGCGGCCGAGACCGTCCGGTCCTTTTGGCAATGCCTCGCTTTATGCGGGGGCGATCATCGGCGATTACCGTGTGGAGATCGGTGAGATCCGTGGTGGGACCATCTTTGGCGATCAGGGCGCCCCTGACGTTGGTTTTAGGACATATTTTGCGGGTGTTAGCAAGCGCTTCGGTTCGAACTTCTTCGTCGAGCCTGATATCAGGCTGATGTTCCCCTTTGACGCCGGATATTATGTCGTCGGGCCGCGGGGTCACAATGATGTCATTATAGAACGGTACAATCTGAGTGACCTTTTCCTTTCGTTTACCGTAAAAGTGGGAGTGGGATTTGACTCTTATCACTGAAAATTCAGACTGCGATCAAGGAGTGGGAGAAGGTGCTGTGCGAACTAACATCAATGTCCATTTAAACCGGGAGGGGCTTTCATGAGGCTGCTGAATCTCAAGAGGAGCAGGGTTTTGTTGATCGTCGCGGGCATAATCTTTTCGTGGGGCGGTAGTGCCCTTGCCCAAACCGACACGAGCCGCGTTGCGCCGGCGGATTCCGGCGGGTACAACCCCAACGCCATCGCGGAAGGGCAGGAGCAGATTGCGGATTATCTCGCAAACCACTTCGGATTCGATCTCTTCGCGACGGGTGAAGCGTATTCGCTTCACTTCAGGAGGGTCGGTTTCTTCTCCATGTCGGGTGCTGTCGGGCTCGGAACCGAGGTCCGGGTTGCTCCCGTGTTCATTGGGGGCATTATTGGAACATCCGGCAACGAGATACCGCGTCAGCCCTCTGTTTTCTACTACTCATCGCTATACGCAGGATTTATGATCGACGGCTACCGTATCGAATTCGGAAACGTCTATGGCGTGACCAACACCCTATTATCAACGCACCCGCCTCCGCTAGCGGTCTACAAGAGTTATTTCGCGGGGATCGGTAGGCGGTACGGCTCCGGCTTTTTCTTCGAACCGGAGATCAAGTTCATGTTCCCTGTCGTTGCTACATATTATTACCATGAAAACATACCCGGCTCATACGGCTATCCCGGCTACGATACCGCCGTTGGTACGGATAATTCCGGCCTGCGGGATCTGTTCTTCGCATTGAGCGTAAAAGTGGGAGTATGTTTGGTCTCCGATCATTGACGCTAAATCGCTAACAACAAGAGGATTACGTATGCGGAATCAAGCTGCAAATCGAAAGACTCACTTTTTGACGGTCATGGTTGCCCTTACATTGCTCGGCGGTACCGCGATGGCGCAGTCCGATTCGAGCCGCGTCGCAGCCGCAGATTCCAGCGGCTACAACCCGAACGCGATTGCGAAAGGGCAGAAGGCGTTTGCGAATTTTCTATGGAATAATGTCGGGGCCGATCTGTACCTCACCGGCGAGGCGTACACATTTCACTTTGGAAGAGTCGGCTTTCTCTCCCTGACGGGGGGCGGTGGGTATGGTGTAGAGGTGCGGTTCAAGCCGGTCTTCGCCGGTTATGTTTATACCTGGTCGAGCAATGAAATGCGCCCCAGACCACCGGGACCTTTTGTTTGTTCATCATTATACGCCGGTGTAATTACTGGTGGTTACCGTGCCGAAGCCGGAGAAATCTATGGCTATTTTCTTGGTACCGATATGGGTTCACCAGAAGTGACCTTCAAGACCTACTTCGCAGGTTTAAGCCGGCGGTACGGCACTAACGCCTTCATAGAACCCGAAGTGAGGTTGATGTTCCCGGTCGATGCGGGTTATTACACTGTCGGACCGCCGAGTTACAATGTCGTCAAGATCGAACATTACAGGGTGAGTGACCTGTTCATCTCTTTCAGCGTCAAAGTGGGTCTGGGACTTGGCTATTGTCGATGATAATCGAGACTGAAAAACATAAGACATCGCGGAGCGCGTTATTGTTGACTCTATCCGTCGTTTTTCCCTTGTGTGCGGGTAACGTGCGAGCACAATCAGACACGAGCCGCGTGGCACCCAAAGATTCCATAACCTACGGCTGGGAGCAAATCACCACAGGCTGGAACTGGATATCGAAACAGGTCGGAGGCGATTTGTTCATCACGTATGAGATATACGGATTCAATCTCAACACCTTCTCTCCGCCGACATCCGGCGGCGGGCCGGGTATTGAGATAAGGGTGCGGCCGGTGTTCGTTGGGAGTTATGTCGGGTTCTGCGGTAACGAGGGAATCCAGGGCCCCTGGGGGATGTTCTCCTTCGCCGCATTTTACGGCGGGGCGATCGTTCACGGTTATCGCCTGGAGGTTGGCGAGGTCCTTGGTGATAACACCGCTTGGACGGAAATGGAAGTGCCTCATCAGACCTACACAAGCGCTTTCATCGGCGTGAGCAGAAGGATCGGTTCTTATTTCTTTCTTGAGCCCGATGTGAAACTGATGCTCCCGATCGTCTCCCATTACTCGACCGGTAACACCCTGGAGGGATTCGTCCCGGGCGTCGGCCATTACCATCTGAGGGATCTGTTCTTCTCGATTGGTTTGAAATTGGGAATAGGAGCCAACTGATTCTCGTTAATCTGAAATTCAATTGGAGGCATGCGGGATGAGACTTTCGCGATTTTGTTTTCTCTTTATCGTCGCTTATCTGTTGTATAACGGGAGGGTGTTAGCCCGGTCGGACTCGAGCCAGGTTGTAACTCTCGACTCCGTAACCTACGGCGGTGTCTATCTCGCTGAAGGCTGGAATTATTTCGTGAGTCATGTCGGAGGTGACATTTTTGCGCAGGGAGAAGCATATTCTCTTCACTTCAGCAAGGTCGGCCTCTTCTCCATGTCGGGAGGATTTGGGCTGGGAGCCGAGTTTCGGGTAGCCCCTGTTTTTATCGGGGGGATAATCGGTGAATCAGGAAACGAGATACCGCGTCCGCCATCCGAGTTTTATTTCTCATCGTTATACGCCGGATTCAACATCAGGGGGTACCGGATCGAATTAGGAAGGGTGTACGGCGAGACCAGCGATTGGGACCCTATCTCACCGCCGCTTTCGGTCTACAAGAGTTATTTCGCCGGGATTGGCAGGCGCTACGGCTCCGG
>JAMCXB010000070.1 GCA_023480735.1 Bacteroidota bacterium
AAGACCAACTTCGTTCAGCGCTGACCTCAACCTTCCGAAGCATCCAGAAAAACCCCTCTCAAGTTATGGGCTACCTACATCCATATCAGTAAACATCATGTCGCTTTATTTATGCAATGATATATAGCAAACACCTTTGGGGCGCCGAGGTTCATAACAAGATCGCTTGGTATTTGCGATATTCTCCACGGCTAGATCTGTCCGGACTCACCGACCATGAAACCACAGGATACGATTCTGAGGGTTCGGGGTTTTGAGCCGGAGGCTCATCCGCCTATATTCGGCGGAGAATCCCCCAGGCGCACGATATCTGCGTCTTCTGCGTTTTTCAAGGCGTCAATAGATCACACCACATTCCATTACCTATCACGCAACTTTCCGAAGCTTCCTCTTTCGTCAAGCATCTCGCAAATTTTAACTCGCACGCCACGGCTGAAACGGTTGCTGGTGCGATGGAAGCAGCAACGCTGACATCGCAAACAACACGAAGATTACAGAACCGTTTGTCTTCTTTGTTTCCTTCCGGCGTGATGCTGATTATAAAAGGGAATCGTTTGCGTGAAAAAGACCGGTAAATATATATACTTTCCTATCCTTATAGATCTGCGGAGATTTCCCTGCCTCGTTGTGGGCGGAGGAAAGGTTGCTCTTAGAAAAGTGCAGTCCCTCCTGGAATTCAACGCGAAAGTGACTGTCGTCTCTCCGAAGCTTTGCAAGGAACTGATAGCTCTGTCTACACAGGGCAAGATCAGGATTATCAGGAAGCCTTATTGCAGGGAATTCATCGAGAGCCACAAGATTGTCTTCAGTGCGACGGACAAACCTGAAACAAACAAGCTTGTGTCCCGAGATTGCAGGCGTGAAGGAGTTTTGTTGAACGTTGCCGATGGTCCATCGTGGTGCGACTTCATTCTGCCGGCAAACCTGAAGCGTGGAGACTTGATCGTATCGGTCTCCTCTCAAGGAAAAGCGCCATTCTTCGCGAAAGAGACGAAGAGAAAACTTGACGGTTTTTTGCTGCCTTCAGCAGCAGACATAGCCGAATTGGCCGGCGCATTCAGACGGCGGTTGCTCTCGAACGGAAATAATCAATCGCGCAGCGCAAAAGATAATGCGTACAAGAAATTCCTCTCGATCGATTGGGAACACATTCTGAAAACGAAAGGAAGAAAGAAGTCATACCGGTATCTGGAGGAAATCCTTGACGAAGTGGAAGAAATGCGAGACATCTAAAGAGCATACATGCAAACTCCTGCACAGCCACTGAAGAAAAAGGTAATCCTGTCATTTTCGATAATCATCATATTAATCCTCTGCAGCGGCGCGCTCGGCTGGGAGATCACTCAACAAATTGAGACCACCGACAAGACTACGGAGACCGTCCACTTGTTCAAAGAGGCCGAGCTGCAGCTCAGGAGAGAGGAAAAGAACCTCTTAATAAGAGGCTACTCGGTGGAAAGATTTCATCGATGGCAGAAAGCAAAAGAAGATTTTTATCAAAGACTGGGCGAACTGATCGGCATGAAGGCGCTGAATGATGATGAAATTAATGAGCTAAAATCCAGCAACTCTGCAATGTCCGACACGTACAAGGAGTTTTTCGACGACATCAAGTCTGGGAAGCTGACCGAAACTAAATCCGCCCTGTACGATTATGAATTCAAGAAAATCGGCCAGAGATCGCTCGACCTCATTGACGGCATTCTCGCAAGGGAGCAGGCTGTCTCGATTAAGATGGACTCGAGAGCCGATCTCCTGATAATTGTCTTTTTGGCCGTGTTTGTAGGGACGACGTCATTTCTCGTCATCAACGTGCTCAGGAACCTATGAACTCACAACACAGAAACGGAACAGTATATATCGTTGGCGCCGGACCCGGCGACCCAGGGCTTATGACCGTTAAAGGACTCGAGAAGCTTAAAGAGGCCGACGTGGTGGTTTATGATAGACTGGTAAATGACGATCTGCTCGCGTACTGCAAGGAAGGCTGTGAAAGAGTCTTCGTCGGTAAAGAAAGCGGGTACCACCCCATCGAACAAGAACAGATAACTGAGATCCTGATGCGGAAGTCAAGACTCGGACTTACTGTGGTTCGCCTCAAGGGGGGAAACCCATTCGTGTTTGGAAGAGGCTCAGAGGAAGCCGTCGCACTCAAAGACGCCGGTATCGACTTCGAGATTATTCCCGGCATTACTTCGGGTCTCTCTGCACCGATCTACAGCGGGATCCCAATTACGCATCGCGGACTGATTACACAATGCGTTCTCATAACGGCTCACGAGTCTCCGGACAAGCAGGGCACTCAGGTGGAGTGGGACAAATTGGCACAATTGAAGCACGCGACTTTAATCATCTATATGGGAGCCTCACGCATCGAGAGTATCTGCAATGAGCTGGTGAAACACGGTATGGATCCGACGACGCCGTCCGCCGTCGTCGAAAACGGGACGTTGCCGAAGCAGCGGACCATCACCGGCAGGCTTGATTGCATCGCTCACGAATTCAAAACGATGGACTTTCATGCACCGGCTATCATTATGATCAGCCCCACAGTGGCCATGCGGGATCAATTATCCTGGTTTGAGAACAGACCGCTGTTCGGAAAAAGGATTGTCATGTCCGGAAGCAAAAAGGAACTTGAGAAGCTGCGCGAAATGGTTTACGACCTGGGTGGCGAAGTCCTACCCCTACCCTACTCTGATTCTACTTTACTTCCCGACCGCTTGGATGGAAACGGTAATCATAGCGAAGAGGACCTTTTCGGCGAGAAAGATTCAGTATCAAACGGGTTTCAATATGACGAATCGTACGACCACGGTTTCCCATTAATGTCGGCGAGACGGGCATTTGCGACTGTTTCTGGAGGGACTGAAGACGACCTAGTAGAAGATATCAGGAACAAACGCGCCGACGCTTTCATCTTTGCGACATCTTCAGCGGTGGAACATTTCTTTTATATTTTCGGATATGAAGCAGCAGCAAATCTGTTAGAGCATGGGAAATCGATAACTGTGGGTCACACTGCGGCGGATACTTTGATCAACAAGAACGTCCGGAACATCAGTGTCCGTACCGCTAATTCCACCGAAGAGCTCCACGATTTAATCATCAACCTATTTCCTGTGGCATAAAGGACGGGGTGGCCGATATCCGTTTGCACTCACCAATAGACCTGCTTCTTATCACCCGGCGTGAGGCATGAACCTCTTCAATATTCATCTGCCGGTTGCCGGGATTGAATTCAGCGCTGTATTGCTGGTCCTAATCGGGTTCTGCGTGGGAGTACTCGGCGGATTTTTCGGCGTCGGGGGCGGCTGGATGATCACGCCGGCGCTCAACATTTTCGGATTTCACATGGCCTTCGCTATCGGGACACCACTGGCAAACATATTCGGACAGTCGATAGGAGCCGTGAGGAAGCATCACCGGATGGGGAACATCGACTGGAAATTGGGGCTTATCTCGATAATCACCTCCGTTCTCGGCGTAGAGATCGGATCACGCGTCATAATCGCTTTGGAAAAGGCCGGCGACGTGGGCGTAATCGTCAGGTGGTGCTACATCTTCCTTCTCTCCATTCTCGGCGTTTATATGTTATATGATTATTTCGTGGTTCACCCCAGACTAATGAAGCTGGCTGAAGAAGAAGCTGCAAATGCAGTATCCCCCGGCGTGACAGGCGCGGCCAGGATTTCCGACAGGCTGCACAAGATAACCATCCCTCCCATGATTTCTTTTCCGGCCTCCGGCATCGAGGGCGTCTCACTTTGGATAATACTGCTAGTGTTCCTTCTTACAGGGTTCCTCTCAGGCTTCATGGGCGTCGGCGGCGGATTCATCATACTACCCGTGCTCGTGTACCTGATCGGCCTGCCGACGACAATTGCCGTCGGGACAAGCCTCGTCACCGTTCTCTTCACTGCCGCGTACGGCTGTTTCACTTACGCTTTGAAGGGACGCGTCGAACTCGTCGCAGCCTTCATCATGCTCGTCGGCGCTTCGATAGGTGCTCAGATCGGCGCAACTGCCGTCAAGTATATAAAGGGGTACGGAATCAGATTGCTGTTTGCAATCATGATCATACTTGCGGGCTTCTCGGTGCTGACCGAACAATTCTACAAAGCTACCGGCAAGCCTCTATTTCAGACTTTGGCGGGAATTGTGCTGATGGGAACGGCTTTGGCAATGAGCGTGATTATCATCGGAAGACTTAAGCTCGAGTCACAAAAGGAAAAATCCGTTTCAGGTAAATGAGAATTCAAGAACTGGACCGAGGAGACCATGGATATCTTCAACATCTATCTGCCTATCGCCGGAATCGAGTTCAACGCACTGTTGCTGGTACTGATCGGATTTTGCGTCGGTGTCCTCGGCGGATTTTTCGGAGTCGGCGGCGGCTGGATCGTTACACCCGCGCTGAATATCTTCGGCTTCCAAATGGCGTTTGCAATCGGAACAGATCTTTCCAACATATTCGGTCAGACGATAGGCGCGGTGAAGAAACACCAGAAGATGGGAAACATCGATTGGAAGCTGGGTCTAATTTCGATTGCCACTTCCATCGTAGGCCTGGAAATAGGGAGCGAGGTGATAATCGCGCTGGAAAAGGCTGGAGACGTCGGGATGATTGTCAGATGGTGTTATATGCTGCTTCTCTGGGGACTGGGCAGCTACATGCTCCGCGATTATTACGCCATGCGCCCGAGAGAGTCAAAAGATGAGGACATGGGGCGGGAACAATCTTCCAGGAACAAATCCGGGAATGGCCGGCCCAGGATTTCCGAGCGGCTCCATAGAATAACCATTCCGCCGATGATCTCTTTCCCATCATCGGGCATCGAAGGAGTCTCGATCTGGATCATCCTGCTGGTCTTCCTGTTCACCGGCTTTCTGTCCGGGTTCCTCGGTGTCGGCGGAGGTTTCATCATCATGCCGGCACTCGTGTACCTGATAGGCCTGCCGACGGCGGTTGCCGTAGGCACGAGCCTCGTCACCGTTCTCTTCAGCGGAGCGTACGGATGCTTCACGTACGCTCTCAAGGGTCGCGTGGAGATGATAGCCGCTCTCATTTTGCTGGTCGGCTCCGCAATAGGGGTTCAGATCGGTGCAACTGCTGTTAAATACATTAGAGGTTACGGGATCAGACTACTTTTTGCGGTAATGATTCTCCTGGCAGGATGCTCGATTGCGATTGAACAGGTTTACAAGCTGACAGACATTGCAGTCTACTCGACAACGGCCGGCCTGGTTATTATGGGAACGGCAATGTGCATGGTCCTGATAATCATTGTCAGGCTGGTATTAGAGTCAAAGAGAGGAAAGAAGCTGAGGCTTTGACGCCGTAATAGGAAAGGAAGAGATTATGTCTGCGAAGAAAGCTATCGGATTACTGTTTTTTTGCCTCTTGTTCGTGAGCACTCCTGGCAATTCTTTCGCAAGGGACGCCGCTGAAAAAGAGAGTACGGCACTGAATCAGAAGGTTCAAACCTCCCGTCTCTCTGGCATCAATTTGTGGATAGCAGAGACGTACAATAGCGAAAGGACACTCTATGCCATCACAGTGACGATAGTGATGGCGGCGCTCGGCACATCACTGGCGTTCCTGACCGACCTGGTTTTGAAAGCGCTCGGACTGGAAGTCTCCAGGATTTCTCATCGGGAATAATGAAGCTAACAGCAAAGCTGAAACATATTAGTATCTCGACACGAATCTCAATTCTATTGGGCCTGATCATTCTTGTCACGATGGGAATCTTCTCGGCCGTCAGCCTGATGAAGCAACAAAGGGACTCCGTCGATGCTTTGAGTCGCAGTACGTTGCTGCTCAGCCAAACGACGGAGAAAATCCTGAGGTTGAGTATGCTCAAGAACAGACGCGACGAGATTTCGACGGCAATTAAGGACATAGTCGAAAATGAGGGTATTCGGTCTGTCAGAATCCTGAACCATGAGGGGATTATTAAGTTTTCCTCCAGGCATTCCGAACTGAACGAACACATTTCACGCACGAACCGGCTCTGTACAAATTGCCACGTCGGCAGAGACAGCACGTCGATTCACGCGGTCAGCAGTTTCTACAGTTACCACTTCGATGAGCGAAACGGCATCATCTACAGTTCCCTGCCGATTTACAATTCACCGGATTGCTATAACAGCGATTGCCATGCTACCACCCGTCAGGAACCTTCACTGAACATCGAAAAACCGGGAATCGGACCGGAGGTGCATCCTGTTCACGACTCGTCACAGACAATACTGGGATTCATAGAGATCGAAGTCTCCGCAAAAAGAATTATGACGAACCTCGATAAGAGCCGATCGCAACTTATTCTTCTGACGATCCTGATCGCACTTGCAGCCTCGACGATCGTTTACTTCTCAATTCGGTATCTCGTAGGCAAGCCGGTGAGGAGATTAGTTGACGGAACACGGAGAGTCGCACAGGGAGATTTCAATAACGATATTCCTTCGGGAGAAGCCGAACTTGGGGTCCTGGTCGATTCTTTCAACAAAATGCAGCGGCAGTTGTTGTCCACTCAATCACAGTTGATTGAATCGGAGAAGCTTGCTTCGGTGGGAAAGCTTGCAGACGGAATCGCGAACGAGATCAGCAACCCGTTGACCGGCATAATCATTTACACAGAAAGCCTGATCGCGCAATCGAAGCTCGGAAACGACGAGAAGGCAGACTGCCAGACGATTCTCCAGGAGGCTCTGAAGATCAGAGAAAGCGTCAGGAATATCTTGTCTCTCGCAAGAAAGGAAAAACCCAGGTTCGTACCTGTGGACATCGACACGACAATCAGGCATGCAGTTTCAGTCCTGGAGAAATTGTCGGATTTCCGCAACATCCGGGTAATCGTCTCAGTACCGAAAGACCTCCAGCATGTATCGGCTGATCCCGGCATGATGGAACAGGTGTTTCTTAACCTGCTTATGATTTCTTCCGAAAACATCGCCGCGGGAGGAATACTGAACGTTTCGGCCGTCAACATGTCGAAGGAAAACAAAATAGAAATTCGGTTTGCCCACAGCGGTAGAGGTATTCCGGACAATGTCTTGCACGCACTTACGAAACAGAACGCCGGCCCGGACTTTGAAAATATCGAGAGGACCAAAATAAGTCTCACCGTTTGCAGGGAAATAGTAGCGCTGCACAAAGGCAGGATTTATGCAGGCTCTGAACCCGGAACGGCGACATCAATAGTAATTGAATTGCCCGCGTGACCTGAAATGCCGCGTACGATGAAAATACTTGTGATAGAGGGGGAGGAGATAATTCTCAAGTCGATAACAAAAGCACTTAAGAGCGGCGCAAATGCCGAATATGCCGTTACAACGGCGAACACGGCCCTCGACGGATTGAGATTAATACGGAACAGTACGTTCGATGCCATCTTCGTCGACGCCGCATTGGCCGGCTTGAACAGTGCTGAGGTCCTGAGAAGGATAAAGAACACCTCCCCTTCGGTCTCAGTTATTCTGATGTCCGGATATTTGTCCGGGATATCCTTCCCGGATGAGGCATCAAGGGATGTTGACGGTTTCCTATCCAAGCCATTTACAACCGATGAGATAAGATCGCTGGTTTCGCGTATATTAGTAGAGCGCAATGGGCAATGAGCATAGAGCAAGAGATTCCACTGTGCGCCTTGCGAGATGTCTCGTGACAATATTCAAGAAAATATTCCGCCGCCAACAAGCGGAGCCGGTTTCATTCAAGGATAAGCTCCATCATTTCCAGCGTCTCCTGTTTTCAAACGATGAGGCGTTGAAGCTGATGGCTAGCCTGAGCGATATTATCGTTTCGGGCAGACCTTTTTCAAGAGGGGAGATATATCCTGTATATTCCGACATCCTGAAGAACACGCAGGAAGTAACCGAACATCTCTCGAGCATGTGCGGGGGCAGGTACAAGACGCTTATCGGCCGCGTCCACAGTATCAAGGATGAATGCGAACTAAAGCTCTCTCCCGCGCCTTTCTGTCCCGAAAGATGGGATTGCGAAGAACCGGATTGCAGCAAATGCGAGAAGAGCGTCATTCCCTCTCCCGATATGCCCTACTCCTACCGCGTCGATGAAATAACATTCGACCACACACGGGAAGTGGGCGGGAAGATGAGCCGCCTCTGTGAAGTTCATAATCGATTAAACATTCCAATTCCCGACGGGTTTTGTCTCACGTCAAGATGCTTCGATGATTTTTTCTCACAGGAAAATCTTTACTTGACGATCGACGAGGCAATATCCTCTATAGATTTTAATGACAATGCACAGGTTCAACAGGCTAGCCGCGTAATCCAGGCACTCATCATCGCCTCTCCAATCCCGCAGATTATCGAGAGAACAATCCTTGATCAATACGATAACCTGGTCAGCAGGCAGGGACACGTTTTGGTCTCAGTCAGATCGAGCGCTGTGGGTGAAGACGACCTCCATTTCTCATTTGCCGGATTGCATTACACAGCTCTTAACGTTAGCAGGGCGAATCTCGTCGATGCCTGCTTTGAGGTTTTGATTTCAAAGTATCTGCCTCAATCGCTTGTGTACCGCTATATGACCGGCCTGCGCGATGTAGATATGCCGATGAGTATCGGTTGTCTGCAGATGGTCGATTCGGAAGTGAGCGGCGTTCTATTCACAAGGGATCCGCTGAGAAACAGAGATGAAATAATCATTCAGGCGGTCAGGGGGCTGGGCACAAAAGTGGTGGACGGGAGTGTGGAAGCTCAGGAGTATGTCGTCGAGCGGTCGGGCAATTTCAGAGTGTTGTCCTTCAAGCCGGGTAACCAAGAGTTCCGTGCCGCTCCACGGTCCACCGACGGCCTATACGACGAGAAGGTTCCTGACGACCTGAAACGTAACCCTTGTTTGAATCAGGATCAAATCAGGACGATCACCGAATATGCGCTGAAGATTGAACAGTACTACGAATCACCGCAGGATATCGAATGGGCTATCGACAGGAACGGTGAGGTCTACATCCTGCAATGCAGGCCGTTGGCCATTTCCGATGCGGTCGCTGTGGATGCCGACGGCGACCCACAATCCGGTAAAGCCGATGCCGGACTTCCAGTTTTGATAGCAAAAGGAGAATGTGCCAGCCCGGGAATTTGCTCGGGCAAGGTTTTTCTTTTGAACAGGTTCAAGGACCTTGTGAATTTCCCCTCCGGCGGTATCCTCGTCGTGAAGAAAACCTCACCTGAACTGACAAGAGTCCTCCATAAGGCATCGGGTCTCGTTGCAGACATCGGAAATACAACCGGTCACTTGGCAATCATAGCCCGGGAGTTGAAGATACCCGTTCTAGTAAACACAGGCGACGCAACAACCCAATTGACGGACGAAATGAATGTTACGGTCGATACAGCTGCAAAACGGGTCTACCTGGGAATCGAAACGGGATTTGTCGAACATGCAGATGATGTCTCAGGCAGTAAGAACATCTTTATGAAGAGCCCGATGTACCGCATCTGGAAAAACGTAACGCAATCGATCATTCCGCTTAACTTGACCGACCGGGATTCCTCCGAGTTTTCGCCCGACAATTGCAGGACACTGCACGACGTAACCAGGTTTGCACACGAATACTCGATGAGGGAGATGTTCTCTCTCTACGAGTCGGCGGAGCATGAAGATAAACAGGCTTATCCCCTGAAGTTTCCCGTTCCATTGGACGTCTATGTCATCGACCTTGGAAACGGTCTCAATAAGATCGAAGGCAGGAGAGCGATCACGCCGGACGACATCATCTCGAAGCCTTTTCTTTCATTGATCGGCGGCATGACCGCTCCGGGCGTGAGATGGGCTGGTCCACTGCCCATAGACATAAAAGGCTTCACCAGCCTCCTGATGTCCAATATTGTTGACTCCGGAAGAAGTGACCGTGCGCTTGGCGGCAGGAGTTACGCCATCATCTCAGATTGTTACCTAAACTTCTCTTCCCGGCTCGGTTATCATTTTTCGAGACTAGATGCCTATGCGAGTGATGAAATCAACAACAACTACATAAACTTCGACTTCCGTGGTGGGGCGGCCGATCCGTCACGACGAGTGAGAAGAGCCAAAGTCATTGCAAGGATACTGGAGCTATCGGACTTTTCGGTTGCTGCTCAGAATGACAATGTCCTTGCAACTATAAGAAAAATTCCCGTATCCCAGATCCTCGAACTACTGAATGAGATCGGCAGGCTGATGGGTGCGGTAAGAAATGCGGACGTGACTTTGATAAGGGACGACAACATAGAACAATTCGTCAATGCGTTCCTTAGCGGAGACCCTGCTCCCGCGTTGAGGTTTACGCAAGAACATTGAAGACAAAGATAGGCGACGAAAAAGGAGATACTAAGCAATGGCTATTATCACCATATCGAGAGGCACATTCAGCGGAGGTCAACAACTCGCCGAATGCCTCGCAGCGAAACTGGGTTACGAATCCCTTAGCAGAGAGATTCTCGTCGAGGCTGCCGAGAAATACGGCATCTCCGAGAATGAATTGACCAACGCTATAAAAGCAAAGCCCGCTATCGTGGAGCGCCTGTCGCTTAACATAGACAGGGTCCGTTATCTCTCTTTCATACAGGCTACTCTTTGCGAGCATGTGAAGAATGATAACGTCGTCTACTACGGGCATGCGGGTCATTTGCTATTGAAGGATGTCTGCCGAGTAATCAAGGTCAAGGTTATTGCGACCATGGAGCAGCGTTTAGCATTCGCCATGGACCGGAACAAACTATCCCGGGAAGACGCAATCCTCTATATCAAAAAGATGGATAAGTACAGGCAAAAATGGACGAAGTTCCTCTACGGAATCGATTGGAATGACCCTTCGTTGTATGATGTTGTCGTAAATCTCAAGGATACGAGCATAGAAACAGCTTGCGATATGATAAGTGTCATGACAAGCGCATCTGAATTTCAACTCACGGAGAACACCAAGAAAGCAATCGCAGATCTGTCGCTTGAAAGCCAGATAAAGGCGAAGCTTGCATCCGATAAGATGACGAAAGACTACATGCTTAAGATCGCCGCAGAGGACGGCCATGTCGTCATAAGCGGAAGAGTAAAGAATGCCGACCATGCCAATAAGATAAGAACTGTTGTTCGTGAGATACCCGAGGTCAAAAGCCTGGATTGCAGCTGCATAGACTACTACTTGAACGACGATGTAATACTCTGACGAAGGCTGAGCGGGTTCTAGTCCGAAAGAAAATGCTCCACGGCCATTTTTGTCCTCCCCTTCTTAGTTACCGAAAGGACGGCCGAGACAAAGTTGAGCACTGTGAACGTGACAAGCACCGTCACATAGCCGTGCATGAAACCGTTTTCCCTGATCTCATGCGGAACGACCGGTAGGTTGATGTGCTGATAGCCTCTCGAACCGAGGTACGCTGCCGTCATCGTGGTCACTATCAAGCCCGATATATCTATTCCGAAAACCCTTCCGCTTGCCCTCATCATGTTCAGGATCCCGCCGGCGCTTCCCAGCCGCTCTTCCGGAACGCAGCCCATTACAGCGCTGTTATTCGGCGGAGTGAATAATCCCATCCCAAGTCCCAGTGCCGTGAATTCTATGACCAGGAGAACCGTATCGGGATTCCTTCCGCAGAAGATTAGGCAGAAGGATGCCACTGCGCACACGAACATGCCGATCGACGTCATGAGTGCCGGGCCATATCTGTCGGAAAGTGTTCCTGCAATCAGCGCGACGAGCGACATGGTAATGGGTATTGGAGTCAACATGGCACCTGCTGCAAAAGCAGAGAAGTGCGCGATGTTCTCGAGATAAAACGGCATTATAAAGAGTATACCGAACAAAACATAGTAAGAGAAGAAACCGGTGATATTACCCGCTGAGAAGTCATAAATCTTATATAGTTCAAAATCCATCATTGGGTAACTGAACTTCAATTCGGTCATGATGAATACGATGAAGAAGACCACGAACAATACGAAGTAAGTGACTATTGTGTCCGACTCCCAGCCTAACTTGCGGCCTTCGTTCAATGCAAGGACGAGAAAAAGTAAGGCGGCTGCAAAGGTAATGCACCCCAGGTAGTCCATCTTTTCCCGGGTCTTGTTTTTCTTGTCCACCGGCAAAATATAGAAAGCCGCAAGCGTTCCCACGATGCCGATTGGGACATTAACATAGAAAATCGAACGCCACTGCGTGCCGAACAAATTCAAACCTATGAGCAATCCCCCCAGGAAAGGTCCGATTGCCATAGAAATCGCCTGCACGGCGCCTTGAATTCCGATCGCCTTGCCGAGCTCGCATCGCGGGAAACTCTGTGTTATTATCGCGACTGAATTTGCCTGGAGCAGACCGCCGCCGGTCGCCTGTATGACACGGGAGACGATCATGAACTCCATGCTCGGTGCCACACCGCACAAGGCGGAGCCCACGGTGAATATTATAAACCCGAGATTGTACATCCTGGTCCTCCCGAACATATCGGCGAGTCTTCCGAAGAGCGGGAGAAAAATCGTGAGGGTGAGCATATATGCCATCGCCACCCATTCGTCTAGAGACAAGGACACGTGATAGTAGTTCCGCAATGTCGGCAGTGCAATGTTCTCGATGCTAACATCAAGTGCGGACATCGCTGCGCCGATCAAAACTGTGGTAAGTATAAACCATCGCCAATTGGGATGCGATGAAAAGAGAGGTTCGCGGCGTTCAGCTAACCCGGTCCGTGTTTTCGTGGTCTTATCCACACTGCCGTCTACAAGTGAGCCTTCCAAACGCCCTCAGTGCACTGCCAGACTAGTAATGAGTATCGCCATCACGACGAGAGTTATGAACGCAAACTTAAGGTTCTTCGTCAAAGCGAAATAGACAAATGACGCGGCTACCGCGAGCAGAGGGGTCAAAACCAGGCTAACCATCCCCAGCGTCACAAACAAAAGCGGGCCTTTCGGCAGGTTCCTCCCTCCGATCAGGGCATTTACCAGCCTGAAGAAATTCGACTTGTGTATGAAGTCGGACCTTTCCTTCAAGAGATCGAGTCCGGTGTGAGAATGGTGCGAAAGGATTATGCCGATAATCACGAACAGTGATGCGACAATCACCCCCAGCCCGAATATGCAGCTCATAACGGTCTCGAGCCTTGAGTCATTTTTCTTGTACAATATCAATGCCATAAAGACACGATTCCTTTGCCCAGCATCTGGACGATGAGTATCGAGACAACGGTGAAGAAGAGAATTCTGAGGAACGAATCGGTTGCCCTGTTGAGAAGTTTGCCGCCGATGATTCCGCCGGCTGCAGTTCCCACGACCATGGGCGCCATGAGCATCAGGTTCAGGAAGCCGCATGAAAGATACACGCTGGTAGCTGCCAGGGCGGTCATGCCGATGATAAGGTTGCTCGTGGCACTTGATACTTTCGGTGGAAGCCCGAGTACATTTTCCTGAACGGTAACTTTGAACGCGCCGGCCCCAATCCCGAGCATGCCTGCAGCAAGACCGGCGATGAACATTCCCATACCTCCCCAGAAGGCGTTTCTCGCCCTGTACTCGATTAATCGGTCCCGCACCGCATCGACGTAGCCGCCGTCAAGATCAAGGAATCGAGAGAACCTGTCAAGTTCCTTCGACGGCGAAAGCATCCTTTCCAGAACGATCCTGCGGAATACACCGACTCTCATGAACGAGGTAAGCAAAAATGCGGCGAAGAAAAAGTAGAGGTAGACAGGAGAAATGACTTTTGTCACCGTTGCACCAAGTATTGCGCCGGTAACCGTGAATATTTCCAGATAAAGGGCGATCCTGACATTCGCAATCTTGTTCCTGAGATTGAAAACGCTGGAGCTTGCAGACGTAGCTATGATGGTTGCCATGGTGGATGCCACAGCTTCCTTCATCGGTATCCCGAAAATCACAAGTATGGGAACAAGAATACTGGCTCCCCCAAGTCCGGTCAGAGAACCCAATATTCCGACAAGAATCGATATCAGAATTAGCACGGGGATGCTAAACATCGTGTCGGTTCTCCATGATAACGGAGTGGTGGAATCGGGAAATAATGGAATTGTGGAATAGGGAAATCTTGGAAGTGCAGGATCGCGGTCTCGGCGTAACGTTCACCAATGCGGCCACACTTCAATTCTCGAGTTGATGGCTTTGACACTGGGTACGGAGCTTATCAATTCGCGGATTCTGTCGGCTTCTTCCAGAGACGCCACCGTTCCACTTATCGTGACCATGCCATCGTCTGCTTCGATTTCCACTCCGGCGTCCGCCACACCTTTCCTCGCGGCATCGCATGCTATCACGCCTCTCACTTCGGTGCTCAGGACCAAATTATCCATCAGCTTTTGCGAGTCAGGCGTCACAATGTATTGTTCCATGTTTGCGACGCAGCATACGACCTCGCAGGCATCTGCAATGCCGAGCTGGTCAATGTTCAGGACGAGATCGTATAGAGAAGAGTCGTTCCAGTCTTCGTGATAGAGGAACTTTGTCCACTTGCTTCTCTCTTCGTCAACCTTCTCAATGTATTCGATGGCTTCTTTTTTGCTCGAATGCTGATCTTCCATGACAGCCTTTATGCGGAATTCCATGCTCGCGATTACCCTCACTCTGAGCAAGTGAGGGACTCCTTTCAGGAGCAGATGCCCGGCATGTCCGTGGTACATCACCCTCTCGTCTTTCACCATCCGTACTAATGCAGCCCTCAGACACATTAGATAGTGAGATTTCTCTCTCGTGAGATGGTCCAACAGCCCCGGCTTTTTGGTCAGGGCATCGTGCAGCTTTTGTTCGGGGACATCATATCGCCTGACAGCAGCGTCTACGAGCACTTCCCTGGAAATGCAACTGTAGCCGAGCTTCGACGCCGCGCACTCAGCAAGGCTTTTCCCTCCGCTGAAAGATCCCCTCGATATGGTTATTATTGCCAAACGTCCTCCTCATTCTAAAGCATCACGTCTGCAACCACACTGCCGAAGGAAGAGCGCCGCGTCTCCTCAATGTTTCCATTCTGGTCTCCTTCCATGATCAACTGCGAGTTCAACAATGACCGCCCTTGGAAAGTCGATACCACAACTGCAGGCAAGTGTTTTATCGCTGTATGAAATTCGTCACCAACAACACAAGGGCAAGCAGCCCAACAAGAGCGTATTCGACTCCCTTCATGCGGGCAAAGCACACACACGAAAAAGCCAGAGTAAGGAAAAGTAGAACCAACACCAGACTCATTATTCCCACGGCCAAAAACAGGAGAGTGCCTCTATGTGTTCTCTTACCATGAAGGATTGTATTCAGTAAACGCGGCACGTTTTGCAGACGAATGAATCCGGCTTTCCCCTGCAAAAAATTCGAGTTGCCATGTGCGTTATGCAATAAGGCAATTCCGACGAGAGCAAACATAGAGATGATAATCACTCCTGCCCCTAACAGATAGTCGATGACCAAATCAAGCTCAGATTCGCCGAACATCAGCGAAATTAGCGTCATACACTTCTTGCTCCTTCTTTCGGCTACGTGGTGAAACAGCGGTCGTAGTCCTCAAAATCCGGACAATCCCGACGTGTGCCTGAATAGGATCTATTTCATCTCAGTCGTGTATCCTCAAAACAGCCATGAATCTTATCGGCATTCGTGCCCGACTCTGCTTCGCAACGAGTGACTAATACCATAGATTTATATCTGTTGAACTGCCTGACTTTGGGCAGCCGTCTCCGACATCGCCGATTCCCGCACGCTGCTTTTCACAGCGGCAACATAAATCGCAAGCGGTCGGTACAGCAGGTGTCCCCACTTCCCGAAAGGCACTTCCACAACGAGCATCGGCACTACGATCGCCATGTGAATCATGTAAGTAACATACGTAGCCATCGCCATGTCCGTCATGCGAAAGACATGGAGCAAAATGCCGCTGAGCGCTGCGAGAAAGAGTAATATCGGGAAAAGCCAATCGGAGAAGTGACTGAACCGATGCATGCCGGTTTTCTTCTTCAGCCTGTCGACAATAATCCATACCGTCGATCCTAGCAGGACCGCCGCCGCATAATAACCCAGGAAGCTGGTCCAGTGGAGACTGGTGTCATTGACCTGGAACCACGGCAGGAATACAACGACAAGCGTGAACATAATCCCGTAACCACTTACAAGAAAAAGATGGCGAAGCCAGTTGCGGATCCCGCTTCTGCTCCCGCAGTCCTTCCATCGGATCTGCGTCACGCCCTGGATTATCATATGAGGAAGCTGCGTAATGTAGGAACTAAGCGGTATCTTCTCGCCTCGCGTCAACCCGGAAAACATTCGCGCCGCGTTAATGAGCAGCAACAGTCCCAAAATCGTCGCCATGATTCTGTCGCCCCAATCCACAATGCCGACGGGCGCAAACCGATCAAGCATAACAGTTGACAGCGCCGTCGGACCGGAACGACTCAGCAAACCGAAACCAAAATTGTGGGGCAACGTAAAGAAAAGCACTATCACCACGGCTACCGTTGCCAAAATTCCAATCTCCCAAAAGACTGAACTATACATGAGGCGAGAGAGGCCAGTCCAATCGTATTGAGAAGTAAGATACCTTCTCATGGCCATCATGGTCTCACCGGGATCGGCGTTCCGCGGACACCTCTCAGAGCAGTCGCCGCAATAGAAGCACAGCCACGGCCCGGGATCTTCAAGCAGCTGGTCTTTCAACCCCCATTGCGCCAGGAGCATTTGTTTGCGCGGGAACCCGTTCTCTTCGGTGGAGAGAGGACAGGCGGATGTGCACGTCGCACACTGATAGCACTTTTTGAGGCTTTCCCCGCCGTTCTTCTTGAGGTCGTTTATGAATTGTGCATCGGGTTTAACGAAATTTCTCTCGCTCATATGTCGTGCTTCTTCGATGGTTCTGTTATCTGGCTTTCGCAGAGGTTCTGCCCGGAGGAGTCGAGTCATTAACTGACTTCACTCGCATGGTCTTTTCACCATACAGACAGTACTTGAGCCAATTGAAACCGAACTTCAGCAACTCCTCGTCATCAGTTCTTATCTCATTGACGATCTCTTCTTCCACATCAAACCTATTTAAGAATGTACTTTCGAAAACAAATTCCCTGAACTTGTCGATGTTGTAACAGACGGTATAAAACATTTCCAGCTTGGCGGGAGTAAGCTGTTTTTTCTCTTTGAAGAAATCATGCAAGGAAATTTCCTTGAACATTTCCCCCATTTCGGAATAGCGTTCAACGCCCTGATCTTTAGTCCATTCGCCGACTGTCTGGTGCTTGTCTTCAGCGTAACCTTTGCAGACGGGTTCTTCAATCATGAAGTAGAATTCTCCACCATCGTTTTCCACGCTGTCCTTTGGAGATGCAACCCCGAGAGGAAACATCCTGCAGGACCACGGCCTGTCCCCGTAAACAGAGCAGCCCTCGGCGCTCACGAATAGACACGATTTGGTTTCGTCCGCGTTCATTTTCAGCATGACAACCGGATGATTCTGACTCTCGTCGATCGGGAGGAAAGTATATCTGTCCAGAAATTCCTGAGAAGATATCTTGAGATTATTCTTCAATCGTATGACGTCGTACGGGGTCAGGAAGATATTGACGTCGGTGCAGCACTTGTTGAAACAGCTGACGCCTTTGTGGCAATTGAACTTGAACCTGCTGTCCTTCTTCATCCGCGGATACTCTTTCAATACCGCTTCTTTCAGATTCTCAAGCTCTTTCATATTAAGCTCTTTCGCGTCTTTCTATTCAATAATCGAGTTCTTCAGTGCATCCCTCGACCAAACAGGAAGTGGCCCCGACGAACCGTTGACAGGGTTAACGGAGTATCTGTACGAGATGTTCTGATTGAACTTGGTTTTCATCCAATCCCAACCGCGGACGAAATAGGGACATTCATCGTTGAAACAGACGTGAAGAAACTCCACATCCCATGAGGAGCCCTGCGGGCATTGCCACTTCTTCAATGGTTCGTTACAGTGCGGACAAATCTTTGCTTCTTCTCGTTCCATACGAAACAAAATTCTAAATCCTAAACTCTGAATTCTGAAGAAATACTAATGACCAAAACTATAAACCATACATCTGTGTTTGTCTCCCGATACGGAGATTGTTTCCATGCTAGCGCTTTTCGATTTTGACATTATTTGGGATTCAGATCTTAGAGTCTAGAAGTCCTTCTCTTCAATACTTCAGGCATCCAGACTGAATACCAATCCTGCAAAGAACTAGAGGGGAGCGACAAACTCTACTCCCCTCTATTAGGAGATATCACTAATTGACTATCGAGATGATCGGCCTTGAGAAGACTTCCCACTTATTTTCCTTGGGGAGCCACTTCATGTTGACGAATACCTTCCAGTCCTTCTCGTCCATAGAGGGCTTGTCGGATCGGAAATAGTAGCCGGGCCAACGAGTTTCTTCCCTGAATAGGATCGCCCTAACGTGGGCTTCGGCCTGCCACATCCTGTGAACGTTTTCCCAGCATCTCATCAGTTCGTGAAGGTCCGATGCTGCTAATTTCTCAGAGTCCACTTTCAGGTATTGAAGCAGATCCAGTCCTTTCTCCAGCAGTGCTTTGCTTGTCTTGAACTGCGAAGAGACACCGCCTGCGTATTCGTCCATTATCTTCTGCAATCTGAACATGAACATCTTCGGTTTGATGTAGTTCGGATTGATTTCCGGGTCGCTCGATGTCTTGCTGAATTGGCCGTAAATGTCGAGCGGTCTCAGGATTTCAGCCTTCAACGCGTCGATCTGAGCCTGATTGTAGGAGCGGGAGCCGGGGTGATCGAGGATGTAATCGATCGCCGCTTTTGCAGCTATTCTGCCTTCGGCGTGGGAGCCTGATGAGAACTTGTGGCTCGAGGCGCCGGAAGCGTCGCCTGCGCAGAAGATGCCGTCGACTGTCGACATGTTCGGGTAACCCCAGAAGTAATCCTTGGGGGCGAGATCCTTCGGACCGCTGACCCACGCACCGGATGCGCCGGAATGCGAGCCTATGAAGTATGGTTCGGCAGCCGCAATCTCGGACGGCTTCTGTTCGGGAGCGGTATCGGTGCCCGCCCACAGGATCGCCTGTGAAATAGTCATGTCCAGAAAATCCTCCCACGCTTCGGCTTCAAGCTCCTTGAGCTTCTTCTTGGCCGCCTTCTCGTCACCGGACTCCGACGCAATTTTATTGATTGCCTCTTCGGTCCTCATGTATATCGGGCCCTTGCCGTCCATGACGTCGAGCATCATCAGCCAGTTGCGCAGGTTCGCTGGGACCGGTTTTACCTTGCCGTAAGGAACCCATTTTTCCAATTCGTCCTTACGCTCTTCCATGTAGTTACCGCCCATGCCGTTAGTCGCTTTCGACTTGAACAACAGGAACCACGCGCCGACCGGACCGTATGCGTCTTTGAATCTGACAGGGATGAAGCGCACCTCCTGGCAGGTCATTTCGGCGCCGGCTTTCAGAGTGAAGTAAGCGCTCGATCCGGCGTTCCATGGCGGATACCACGCACGGCCGAAACCTTCACCCGATGATCGCGGTTTGAACACGTGTACCGCTCCGCCCATTGCCACCAATACTGCCTTTGCTTTGAAAACGTAGAATTTGTCCTCGCGCACGCTGAAACCGACCGCGCCGACGCATACGCCGCCTTCCATGAGCGGTCCCACGATGAAAACTCTCTCGTAAATGTTTTCGGCGCCAAGTGCGTTCTTTGCAGCTTCGGCAACAATAACCTTGTACGATTCGCCGTTGATCATCAGTTGCCATCTTCCCTCGTGCACATAGTTGCCTTCAGCATCTTTCCAGATCGGCAAGCCCCACTTCTCGAACAAGTGGACCGTTGAGTCGACGTGGCGCGCTATGTTGTACACTAAATCTTCACGAGTGATCCCCATGAGATCGCTTCGCACATATTTTACGTAGTCCTCGACTGTATTCTTTCCGTCTTTGATGCCTACATATTGATTGATTGCCGATAGCCCCATCGCGACTGCGCCGCTTCTGTCCACGGCAGCTTTGTCGACGAGTGTGACTTTCAGGCCATTTTGTTTCGCCCAATAGGCGGCTTCAACCGCTGCGCCGCAGGCGGCCATCCCGCCGCCGACAATCAACAGATCGGTTTCCACCACTTCCGTCTTCATATTGGCCATGATTAATCCAACCTCCCTAATGCTTTATTGTGACTACTTCTGGAAGACCCAATGACTCTGGCTCGGTAAAA
>JAMCXB010000051.1 GCA_023480735.1 Bacteroidota bacterium
TATTCCCATAATCTGGTAATCTCCTTTCGCCTCCCCCCAAGGCAGGCACTTTTTCGGTTACCTAAATTATGAGGCAACGACCTTTTCTTGACCCCGCCAAAGTTACATTATTTATGAGTCAATGCGGAGGTTACCATAGCTTGACGGCGATGGTTGCTTTCGTATCAGCATGTCTATATATTTCGGCTGAGCAAGGATCAGGAAATACAAGTATTCCTGGTTAAGTATTGGGCTAAAGGGTATTGAGACGAGTCGATATTGGGAATATCTGTGGCAGCGAGGTATGCCAGCGAAGTTCAGAGTTAGCTTAATCTTCGAAGGGCGTGCCGGTATTGTCTGCTGTTAATGGTTCTCTGGTGCAATCACCGGTCAGCTTGCTTTCTTTGGCTATCGAAGGACCATTCTAATGACGACCTGACTCTCTCGATACGCTTAGTACAGCGCGGTGAAATTGAGTGACTGCGGGACTTCTCAACGTGCAACGGATTTCTCGTTGAAGTGATACGCTGAAATAGGAGGGCACATGGGTACAGGGCAAATGCTTCTTACAGTCGGGGCTATCATGCTGCTGGGCACAATTATTCTGACGACGAACAGAAGTCTTTATAGCAGCAAAATCATACTGCTGAAGACCAATTTTGGCCTGGACGCGGTTTCCCTGGCAACCTCTGTCATTGAGGAGGCACAGGGGAAAGCCTTCGATGAGGCGACCGACACCGCAAGCGTTGCCACAACGAGCCAGCTCACGCCGCCTGGATCGCTGGGTCAGGAAAACGGCAACCCCAACGACCTGAATGACTTCGACGATTACAACGGGTTGAATAATGCCGGTCGAATGGACACGTTCAAGTTGAGCACCGGCGTGTATTACGTCAAGACGAGGGTCTGCTACGTGGACGGCACGAGTCTGGATGGTACATCGGCTCAGGCTACTTTCAGCAAGAGGCTGGACGTTATGGTCTGGAATAAGGAAGATTCAGCCGATGTGGTAAGGATGTCAGTAATTTTCAGCTACTGGTATTTTTGAGGAGGGTATATGGGAAGCACTACTCTCTTGGACATAATCGGCTCCATGTTGGTGAGCGGGATCCTTCTTCTGGCTGCATTGAGGATGAATGAGCAGGCAAGAGTGAATACATTCGAATCACAGGCGAACCTGACCGTCCAGCAAAATATGACGTCGTTGATTAACAATATAGAGTCGGATTTTAGGAAGATGGGGTATTGCGGAGATCCGAACGCCCAGCCGAAGAATTTCATGTACATTGTACATGGAGATACTGACGACATTACTTTCGTCGGCGATCTGGACGACAATGGCGTGCTGGATACGATCAGGTGGTATCTCGGCAACACGCCGATTGCCGGAACTGCAAATCCCCGGGTGAGAATGTTGTATCGGATAGTCAACGGCGCCGCCCCGTATGAGGCAAACCTCGGAGTGACTCAATTCTATCTGAGATACTTCGATGCGGAAGGAGATACGGTAGTAACTCCTTTTGACGCGCCATCGACGGTGAAGTTGATTGAGGTGACGGTTCGCGTTGAGCCGACGTCGCTGTATAATGCGACTTACTCAGACACCACCAACAATTTTTCGGTTTGGAGGGAAACCAGGCTGGCATCCAGAAACCTCCAGGCGAGATAGGAGGCAGGTTATGGTCGGAAAAGCCACCCTTATAGTCATTCTCGGATTCAGTGTGATACTCGGTACAGCGAGCCAATACTGGAACAGGTCAGCCACGGTAGCAATCGATAATTTTGTCGACTACTATGATACGACAGCTGCACACAATATAGCCGTGAGTGCCGCTAATATTTCGGCTGATTCACTCTTTATGAACCCATCTATGACCACACGTAATCTCTCGGGATCGGTCTCGGGAGGCTCATTCAATTCCGCTACAAGTCTCGTCAGCATTAATGGAACTCAGTACGTCTCGATTGTCTCAGTAAGTCAGTACCGGGGACGGAGAGGGTGGATCAGGGATACGGTGAAAGTCCTTCTGAAGACAAGAACGTTCAATGCATATGCTTTCTTCTCAATCAACGAAAACAACACGAACTGGATAACAGGAGACACACTCTGGGGGCCTTTCCATACAGAAGGTGAGATATACGTTTCCGGGAAACCGGTATTCTACGGACGGGTAACCAACAACACGCCGAAATTCGTTCCAAATAAAACGGACGCACCTTATTTCTACGGTGGCTACCAGGCTGGCGTCAGTGTGACGATGCCGACAGACATTAGCTCTTCTGCGGCGCTTGCCACAAAGACATTTAATAACACTGACACATACAGTAAAGACACCTATGACGTTTATCTGAATTTCAATTCCGATGGTACGGTCACATTTCACAGTACGGCCGTCATTACTACCTACGGAAAGACCGGTAGACCTACCGGTACAATGGTAACCACTACAACTCCTGATTCTACAGTTCTGGTTAACCAGCTCGGCAATGTGATTCTAGTAAACAATGGCGATGCGCATGTCAGTGGTGTGATTAGCGGAAATGTAACAATTGTGGCGCAGCAAGGAACCGGGAGAAGTGCTACGGGAACTTCGGGAAATTCGCTTTATGATGCCGATCTCTATTATGCCAACAATAGTAATAAGAATGGAAATATTCTGATTGGTGGAAATATTACCTACAAGAATGATCCACAGGCTGGACCCAGCAACGATATTCTTGGGCTGGTGGCGGACAACAGTGTGGCGCTTGTCACTCAACCTTCTGTGGCGGATGTGACGATAGATGCGGCAATTTTTGCAAGACAGGGGAAGTTCCTGTATTTGGACTGGAACGGTAATACTAACGATACTCCTATGGGGACCCTAAGGGTTTACGGTTCCATTACGAACCAAACCCGCGGCGCTGTCGGCAGCTTCGCCGGTGTGAGTACTATCCAATCGGGTTTCCTTAAGAACTACAGGTACGACGATCGGTTTTATTCCTCTTCTCCTCCGGCATTTCCGGGGACCAACGGATTTCAAATAGTGGCGTGGAGAGAATAGCCTGTCAGATAATATCTGAAAGAGAATATCCTCAATACAATCCCCATAAGTGCGTTTATTCGGGTGATGTAAAATAGTGTAATCCGTTGTTGCAATGTAAGTTGATGGAACAGAGCTGTGTGTTGAGATTGGGCTTCTGCTGGCCGTCTCCGGTATTCACCTGTAATGAAAAGGGAGTCTGTTGGCGGACGAGATTCGTCTGGAATGTATGAGGGTCTGTTCCAGGGCTCTGTCTCCGCGAATGAAGGGTATGAGTATCATTAGTAGCGAAAAAGCGCATTTCAAAGGATTCGCCGGGTCGCTGATAGTAAGCTTAATGAGACTGCGTTGAAACTAACTAAAGGGTTTTGGGGTTTTAGAATTTACCGGTTCTAAGTAGACGGTGACGAATTGTCACTTCGAGGGAGAGGTGGCTTTGAGCCTGGCTGGAAAGGAAGAGACGATTATAGCGTAGAACGTGAACCCTTGACTTCTGCGGTTGTTCTTCTGGACCTTAAAATGCCTAAAGTGGGCGGGCTTGAGGTCTTAAGAGAAATCAGAGCGTCGGAAGATCTAAAACGGATCCCCGTAGTGATACTGACCTCTTCCCGGCAGGAGACTGATCTCATGAGGAGTTACGATCTCGGAGTTAACGCTTATGTGGTCAAGCCGGTTGAGTTTGGAGAATTCATGGAGGCAGTCAAGCAACTGGGCGTTTTTTGGCAATTATCAACGAACCACCGCCTACGGGCTGATACGAACAAAGCGTTTCGACTGCAGGAGACAGATTATGGCCGAAGAACCAAACCGGATATATCACTTTCTACATTTGGAAGATGATCCGAGAGATGCGGAGGTCATCCGTGACATACTTAGGGACGCCGGAATCACGAACCAGACTGTGCTTGTAAGGTCTCGTGAGGAATTCCTGAAAGCAATCGAACGTGAGAAGTACGACCTGATATTGTCCGATTTTAGTCTCCCGTCATTTGACGGAAATGAAGCCCTGGCTGCTGTTCGTGAGAAATCGGCGGAGACGCCTTTCATCTTTGTCTCGGGGCGAATCGGGGAGGATGCCGCGATACAGAGTCTGCTTGAAGGTGCCACGGATTACATTCTGAAGACGAAGTTGGGCAGGCTGGTACCTGCAGTCAGACGGGCCCTTCACGAAGGTGAGGAGAGGAAGAGACTCAGACACCTTGAAGAGATGAGGCAGAAAGCGGTCGACGAACTGCAGGCAAGCGAAGCCAGATTCCGCGGGCTTCTCGAAAGTGCGCCGGATGCCGTCATAATCACTGACTCAAGGGGGGGTATCACATTTGCAAACGTCGAGACTGAACGGGTATTCGGGTTCAAGATGGAACAACTGTTAGGGGAACCGCTGAGTGTTCTGGTACCTCACCGCTTTCGCCAGATGCATGATAAACTGGTCACTCATTTCAACGTGGAGCCCCACCGCCGGTCGCTAAACTCTGGCACAGAGCTCTTCGGTCTCAAAAAAGACGGTACTGAATTTCCTGCAGACATAATGCTGTCCCCTCTGAAGATGGATCACGGGGTTTCAGTACTGGCTATGATACGGGATACGACGGCGGCCAAGAAGGCTGAGCTTGCACTTCGTCAAAATGAAGAGAATTTCAGGCACATCTATGAGTTCTCGCCCGTCGGCATTCTCAGCTTCGATGCCAATGGAAATTTTCTCCGATGTAACCCTGCAGTTCTGAATATTCTCGGATACACTGAAGCGGAATTGACCGGTACGCAGTTCAACACACTGACGCATCCGGATGACCGGGACATAGGGATGGAGCTATTGGAGCAGCTGAGCGCGGGCACAAAAGAAGTGATTAGTTATGAAAAGAGATATTTGAGGAAAGACGGGAAAGTTGTTTGGGCATACCGGATTGTCTCGGCTGTCCGCGACAGCGAGAACAACCTGAAGTATACTGTCAGCATAATCGAAGATATCACGGAACGAAAAGAAGCCGAAGATGCGCTCCGCAGGTCCGAAGACAAGTATCGCAGCCTCGTCGATGGTGCCAGGGACGCGATATTCAGTTTATCGACCGGTGGAATCATCCAGAGTCTGAATCCCGCGTTTGAGGTTATGACGGGGTGGAAACGCAAGCAGTGGGTAGGAAGAAGTTTTACTGATCTGTTGCATCCGGAAGACCGTAAGAAAGTTACTTCCGCCTTTCAGCGGCTCGTCAAAGGCGAAGTATCCGAAATAGAGGAATACAGAGTAACCAAGAAATCGGGTGAAAGTCTGACTTTAGAATTTAACTCAACGGTGCAGATGCGTGACAGAAAGGTTGTTGGCGTCCTTGGCGTCGCAAGAGATGTCACGGCTCAGAAGTTCCTCGAAGAGGAACTGCGCCAGTCGCAAAAATTGGAAAGCATAGGAACTCTGGCGGGTGGGATTGCCCATGATTTCAACAACATTTTGGGTATCATAGTTGGCTATGCGGGACTCATCAAGAAATCTCTTCATGAGGAGATGAATTTGTCCAGGGATGTTGAAGCCATAGAAGTAGCCGCCAAACGCGGTGTCGGATTAGTTCGTCAACTCCTGACATTTGCGAGAAAAGAGGAGAGAGTTTCGAAATCGTTCGACGTGAATGAAGTCATTACAGATACATTCAGACTGGTACAGGAGACTTTTCCTAAGGTGATTTCTATGAACCTTAGGTTGAGCGAGAGACCGTTGATCACGGTAGGCGACCCTACCGAAATACACCAGGCGGTTCTCAATTTGTGTGTCAATGCAAGGGACTCAATTCTGGATCGTCAGGACGGAAGGCCGGCCAGCGGGAATCTGGAGATCACGACCGCTTTCGTCAATGGCAAGGGATTGCTCGAGAAATTTCCATCAGTCTCATACGATGAATACGTTGCGATAACGGTGTCGGACACCGGAGCAGGGATGGATGAAGCCACCCGAGCAAGGATCTTTGAACCCTTCTTCACCACAAAAGAGAGGGGAAAGGGAACGGGTTTGGGGTTGGCGACCGTGTATGGCATCGTCGAAGGACATGAGGGATTCATCAGGGTTTCCAGCAAATTGGGTCATGGAACCACTTTTGAAGTCTTCCTGCCTTCGAGGGAAAACTCTGAAATTCCTGAAATTGAAGATGACACAGAATCTGTGGATGTCAGAGGAGGAGGCGAGACAGTTCTAGTTGTAGAGGATGAGTCCGGGCTCAGAGAATTCCTGACTGAAGTGCTGACGAACAGAGGCTACAAAGTCCTTGCTGCGGGAGATGGCCAGAAAGCCATAGTCCTGTTCCTTGAAAACCGTGATATCAAACTTGTGCTGTCGGACATCGGCCTTCCAAATGTAAGTGGAGTTGAACTTCTTGAAGCGGTAAAGAAATCCAACCCCGATGTGAAAGTAATTCTCGCAAGTGGTTTTGTCGAAGACGAGGAGAAAGATAGGGCCACGCAGCATGGCATAAATGCCTTTCTTCAGAAGCCGTATAGGCTTGATGAGGTCCTCCGGCTTGTTCGCAGTGTCTTGGATGCAGAGTGATGCCAAACCGCAATCGACTATCACTTAGAAGCGCGTTGAATAACTTGGCTCCTGACGGAGACGATGAATGTAAGCGTAAGACGCCGGCCCCAGGAGGATACTGAACATGGTGCCCTGCCTCATCCGGCTAGACTCTCAGGAAATGAAATTGCATTTTCTAAACGAGTTCTTTAGTTTTTTCGTGTTGGCATTCTAGAGCACAAAAGTCATACGGTAATTTCTCATTAACGTAGCGAAGTACAAATCAGAAAGGCGAACACCAGTGGAAAATAAGCCATATCTGCCTTCCATAATCAGAGCGCCGAAGAAAGCTCGGAAGATGCTCATTGATCTGTCAAGGTATGCTTTGGGAGTAACTGCGGTCATACTCAGTATCACCTGTTCGATTGTTTCAGCACAAACACTAACGCTGCCCGGTCATATAGATATGCGCTGGCGCCTTGTCGGTCCATTCAGAGCGGGGCGCGCCCTTGCCGCGACAGGGATTCCAGGAAATTGCAGAGTCTTCTACTTTGGTGCAGTCGATGGCGGAGTCTGGAAATCAACGAATGCCGGACTAACCTGGGAGTCGATGTCTAACGGACTGCTAAATCCTTCGATCGGCGCGCTCGCCGTTGCTCCTTCGGATCCTGAGATTCTTTATGCGGGAACGGGTGAGGCAGATATGCGATCGGATATTACTTACGGAGACGGAGTCTACAAGTCCACCGATGGCGGGAGGAAATGGACTCACGTAGGTCTCGATGACACACGACATATCGGTAAAATTCTAATCGACCCTCACAACCCGGATGTGGTCCTTGTGGCTGCGCTCGGACGTGCATATGGTCCTAACAGCGAACGTGGAGTGTTCCGCACAACGGATGGAGGCCGAACCTGGGAGAAGGTTCTTTACAAGAATCCCGACGTCGGAGCGATCGACCTCTCGTGGGACCCGAATGATCCTGCAATCGTATACGCCGCCATGTGGCAGGCTCGCCGGACCCCTTGGAGCCAGTATCCCCCCGATGAAGGAAATGGAAGCGGGCTCTATAAATCGACCGATAACGGAAAGAGCTGGGCGGAGGTTTCGCTTAACGGTCTTCCTCGAAAACCGTATGGACGAATTGGCGTTTCAGTTGCTACGGGTTCTCGAGGCCAAGTGGTCTACGCCCTCGTGCAGGCGTTGAAAGAAGGCTCAGGTTTGTATCGTTCGGACAATGGCGGTCAAACCTGGACGTTGACCAGCAGCGACCCTCGCATCGTAACCCGCATGTGGTATTTCGGAAGGGTCTTCGTGGACCCGACTAATGAGAACATAGTGTATGTGCCTAACCGCTCGGTCATGCGTTCTACTGATGGTGGAAAGACGTTTGTGGCTATCAAGGGATCTCCGGGCGGAGATGACTATCATTTCCTTTGGATTGACCCAAAGAACGATCACCGCATGATAGTGGCAAGCGATCAGGGAACGACTCTCAGCCTGGATAACGGGAAGACCTGGAGCAGCTGGTACAACCAGCCGACCGGGCAGTTCTACCACGTGGCGACTGACAATGAATTCCCTTACAGGATCTACGGAGCCCAGCAGGACGCAGGGACTGTTTCCATTGCAAGCCGCAGCGATTACGGCGAGATTACATTCAGGGACTGGTATTCCGTCGGGGCAGGGGAGAGTGGTTACATTGCACCTGATCCACTGAACCCTAATATCGTGTATGGTGGAGATACATATGGCGGAATCTTTCGCTTCGACAGAAGGACGGGACAGTCTCAGGTGATTTCTCCTTCGCTCCTGGCTTCATTCTACACACCAACACCGCAAAGGAAATATCGGTTTACCTGGACATCGCCGATAGTCTTTGATCTGCATGATCCTCGTACCCTCTATTTCGGGGCACAGGTACTCTTGATGACCAGGGATGGTGGACTCCACTGGCAAACGATTAGTCCGGATCTAACCTTATCGAAGAAGCAGTTCAAGGACCGGCAGAATCTTAATGGAGTCGAAACTTCCCACAAAGGCTGGGGAGTCATTTACACAATCGCGCCGTCACCGATTCGTGCCGGCCTAATATGGATTGGCACTGACAACGGACTGATTCAGTTGACCAAAGACGGCGGCCGGCACTGGGAAAACGTCACGCCTCCGGGAATTACGCCCTGGAGCAAAATAAGCATGATTGAAGCCTCTCCATTTATACCAGGCGAAGCCTATGCGGCGGTCGACCGGCATCGATTGAATGATCTCTCGCCTTACATCTATCGGACCCGGGACTTCGGTCGGCATTGGACCCGGATAGATGACGGTATCGGTCCTGAGTCGTTCGTGCGGGTCGTCCGCTGTGACCTCAAGAAGAAAGGCCTGCTGTTTGCGGGTACTGAGACCGGAGTCTATGTGTCCTTTGACGACGGCGATCATTGGCAGTCGCTGCAGTTCAACCTGCCGACCGCTTCTGTCCGGGATCTTGCGGTGCATGGCCACGATCTTGTGGCCGCGACGCACGGGAGGGCCTTCTGGGTGCTGGATGATTTGACGCCTCTCGAACAATTTGACCGGAGCGTCCTCAATTCAAATGTGCACTTGTTCCAGCCCGAACAGGCGATTCGAATCCGCCGAAGCGTGAACAGCGACACGCCATTGCCTCCTGAAATCCCGCACGGGACAAATCCGCCTGCCGGCGCAATCATCGACTATTACCTTGGAACATCGCCGCAGGGTCCGGTGACGCTTCAGGTCTTTGACAGGTATGGCAATCTGGTGAGACAATTTTCGAGCGATTATCGACCCAAGCCCGATAAGAATCCGCCGTACTTCATGAACGCATGGCTGCCGATTTTCAAGGGGCTGCCGACGCATATAGGGATGAACAGGTTCGTTTGGAATCTTCGCTATTTTCATCCGCCCATCTCAGATCACGGCTATTCTATGGCGGTCGCAAACCTGCACAGTGTCAGAGACCCTGAAGGGCCGCTTGTCCTTCCCGGAGAATACAAAATTGTGCTGGCAGTCGACGGAAAGTCCTACTCCCGTTTTCTGAGGGTGAAAATGGATCCACGAGTCCATGTGGCGAAGACCGCACTGAGAGATCAGCTTGCGCTCGCAATTGGGATTTGGAATGCGATAGCAGAGGAAAATTCTCTTATCGGTCAGGTGGATACGCTCGATGCTCAGATCTCCGGCCTGAAGGAGGGAGATAAGTTGAACTCGGATGCAGTCTCCGATGTCCGATCTCTCGCCGGGAAACTCAAAGCATATAAAGAGACATTGAACGTCGGTGAACTCTCCGGACTTGAATCCGATGTGATGAGCGCCGACCGCGAGCCGACTTCACAAATGATGGAAGCCTTCAGGATTCTTGCCTCCCGGCTCTCTGATGCGCGGAATAAATTGGAAACGATTAAGATGAAGGAGCTTCCCTCCCTGAACCGGCAGCTGGAGAAATCCGGTTTGCAGGCTATCCGACCGGCTGTGATTCCGCCGCTTCATCTGAAACTGCCGTTCCGACAAAACACGGGGGTTGGACGATAAATTGCCGAGAGTTACAAATCGGGAGGTGCCGCGCCCCGGATGAGGCGGCGTTCCGCTTGAAGAAATTGTGAGATGGGCAGGCGCGTACTTTCCCATCGGCCGCGCCTGTCCCGTCCATTATATATGCGGCGGTAATTCTGGAGACTTCGGTCTTGGGGACGGATTCGAGGATGTTGTCCTGATGGGCGATAGGGCGTTCTATGCTGGTTTGATTCTCCAATTGTCGGCTGATAAATTAGACGAATGAGTCCTCTGAATAACCTCATTGTTTCAAGTCTTCAGGTATTCCCAAAAGGGATAGTGAAGAGATTTGCCCTGCGTTATATCGCGGGGGAGCACATCGAAGACGCCGTCAGGCTCGTACGGAGTCTCAATTCTGGAAAGATCATGGCAACCATCGATGTTCTCGGAGAAAACGTCAGCGACAAGAAAGACGCCGAGAAATCTTCAAGGGCGGCACAGGAAGTGCTGAAGGTCATCGATGAGAACAAGCTGGATACAAACCTGTCCATCAAATTGACTCAATTCGGACTCAACATTGACAAGGATTTTTGCTACGCGAATGTTAAGAAGGTGATGGATGAGGCAAGGAGCTACGGAAATTTCGTCAGGATAGATATGGAAGATTCCAGTACGACATCCGCGACTCTCGGAATCTATGAGAAATTCCGGGCTGAAGGCTATGACAACACAGGCGTGGTCATCCAGGCTTACATGCGGCGCAGCGAAAGCGACGTCAGGAAATTAATCGATATGAAGGCCAATGTAAGGCTATGCAAGGGCATTTATATCGAGCCGGAGAATATTGCCTTCAAAGGACGTGATGAGATCAGGCAAAATTATGTCCGGCTTCTGAATATGCTGCTTGAGGGGGGATGCAAGGTCGGTATCGCAACTCACGATGAGTACTTGATTAAGGCCGCTTACGATACAATTGCCCGCCTCAACATAGGAAGAAACAATTTTGAATTTCAGATGTTGCTTGGTGTCCGCTCCGACCTGAGGGACAAGATATTTGCGGACGGGCACAGGCTGCGCGTCTACGTACCGTTCGGAGAGCAGTGGTATGCCTATTCGATGAGACGATTCAAGGAAAATCCCCAGGTCGCAGGATACATTTTTAAGTCGGTTGTGTTCGGAAAGTGACCGATTCGGAAGCCGGATAAGATTCGTCCTTCCGATGAATATGAAGCGGGGAACTGCAGGAATTTAGCCGTGCGCTGACTGCTTCGCCGGGGCTGCATTCCAACTGATTGTGAATGGGGGGCTGAGAGTGTAGCTGCGCAGTGAGGTTGAATTCGTCCGCAGAAGATGTAAATTTCTTTTGTTATGACAAACAAGTTTGAAATTGTCTCTGATTACAAGCCTTCCGGTGATCAGCCGGTAGCTATCCGCGAACTGACTCAAGGCGTCAGGAGCGGGCTCAAACACCAGACACTTCTGGGCGTCACGGGAAGCGGCAAGACTTACACAATGGCCCAGATCATTCAGAACATCAACAGGCCTACGCTTATTATTTCCCATAACAAAACGCTTGCTGCACAGCTATACGGTGAGTTCAAGCAGTTATTTCCCCGGAACGTTGTCGAGTTTTTCATTTCGTACTACGACTACTACCAGCCCGAGGCTTACATTCCTCAGACTGATACTTACATAGAGAAAGACTCGTCCATCAATGACGAAATCGACCGGTTGCGCCTCCGGGCAACGAGTTCGCTCCTCAGTGGTCGGAGCGACGTTCTGGTGGTAGCATCTGTTTCCTGCATTTATGGAATCGGCTCGCCGATTGATTACCGCCATGAAGTCGTGACGCTCACCCGGGGTGAAAAGATGGGGCGGAGGCATCTTCAGGAAATGCTTATCAGGAGTCTCTACGCCCGCAATGATGTCGAGTTTACCAGAGGGACGTTTCGGGCTCGCGGTGATATCGTGGAGATATTTCCGGCATACGAGATTGAGCAAGCCATCAGGGTAGAATTTTTCGGGGATGAGATTGAAACACTCCGGACATTTGATCCTCTGACAGGAGCGCCCGGTCTCGAAATGGATGAGATCCTGATCTATCCGGCAAGACACTTTGTCACAAGTGAGGAGAATATTGAAAGGGCTATTACGGGTATTCAGGCCGAGCTGGGCGAGAGGTTGTCCGACCTCCGCGCTATGGGAAAATACCTAGAGGCGCAGAGACTCGAGCAGCGGACGCGTTTCGATATCGAGATGATGCGTGAAGTCGGTTACTGCAACGGCATTGAAAACTATTCCCGGCATATCACGAATCGGCAACCTGGGCAGCGGCCCTACGTTCTCCTCGACTATTTCCCCGAGGATTTTCTGATGTTTATCGACGAATCGCATCAGACTATTCCTCAACTCCGGGCCATGTATCATGGCGACCGCTCTCGCAAGATGACCCTTGTAGAGTACGGTTTCCGGCTCCCATCTGCGCTTGACAACAGGCCGCTGACGTTTGACGAGTTCGAGTCGATGGTGCACCAGGTGGTGTTTTTGAGTGCAACGCCGGCCGATTACGAACTTGACAAGAGCAAGGGTGTGATCGTGGAACAGGTAATCAGGCCGACCGGGATAGTCGACCCGGAGGTTGAGGTCAGGCCGGTGAAGAACCAGATGGACGATTTGATTCACGAGATCCGTGGCCGGGTCAAGGCAAAGGAGCGAACGCTCGTGACAACCCTGACTAAGAGGATGGCCGAGGATCTGACCGAATATCTCCAGGGCCTGAACGTTCGGGTAAAGTATATCCATTCCGATATTGATTCGCTGGAACGCGTCTCGATACTCCGGGACCTGCGCCTGGGCGAATTCGACGTCCTCGTGGGAGTGAACCTTCTTCGCGAGGGACTTGATCTTCCCGAGGTATCGCTTGTCGCTATTCTAGACGCGGACAAAGAAGGGTTCCTTCGCTCGGAGAAGTCGTTGATTCAGACGGCGGGCAGGGCAGCAAGGAACGTGGGTAGCAGAGTTATACTCTATGCCGACACAATCACCCGAAGTATGGACAGGATGATGAGTGAAACGGAGCGCAGGCGGAAGATCCAGAAGGAGTTCAATATACAGCACAACATCGAGCCGAAATCCATAGTCAAGACGACGGAAGAGATAATGGCTTCAACGGCAATTGCGGACGTTCGCGGGGATAGCGAGGAAAAAGCCAGAAGGACGCAGCAGGCGAATGTCAGCGAGAGCAGGCAGAGGTACCTTACGGACGCTCAGAGGAAGGACCTGATTGACCGGCTGACGAAAGAGATGTACCAGGCCGCAAAAGATTTGGACTTTGAAAAAGCGGCAGAACTGCGTGATGAAATACATCGGTTGTCGACTAAAGGATAAAGGCCGTGGATATTCTTGTCGGAATCGTTGAAGCATTCGTCAATTTTGTTTATCCTCCGACGTGCATGACATGCTGGAGGGACCTGAGACGCGGTGAGTTCTTCATCTGCACGAAATGCTGGGACAGCTTCGAGCGAGTATCGCGGACAGAAACGATCATTCAGGCGATCGAACGTAAGTTTCTCATCGATGAGACCGTCGATAAAATCGACGCGGTGTTCCTGTTCGAACAGGATCCGAGAGTGCGGGCCGCGGTGCACCTTCTAAAATACGGCGGTGCTGAGAGAATTGCGGACAAATTCGGACTCTTCATCGCCAAAAAAATTGTCGACGACACGAAATTGTCTATGTGCGATATCCTGGCGCCCGTCCCGCTGCATCCTGCCCGTAAGAGGGAACGCGGATACAACCAGAGTGAACTGATCGCAGAAAGACTGTCCAATGAACTCCAGGTCAGGCACGAACCCGATCTCCTGAGAAGAGTCAGACACACCCAATCGCAAACGATGTTTGATGCGGAGGGAAGAAAACGAAATATTGCCGGAGCATTTTCAATTGCAGACCGATTCCTCGGTGAAGTGAAAGGGAAGAAGATACTTCTCGTAGATGATGTCATAACGACCGGATCGACGATCAAAGAATGTGCTGGAGTTCTGAGAGTCAATGGTGCATCCGAAGTGTACGGCGCAGCGGCAGCTGTCACTATCTGACCGGCTCGGATTATCCAAATGAAAGGCTCTGGCGGCTTCCATCAAGCGGTGTCAAAGGATGTTGGCTCATCTATCTTCGTTATCCCAAAAAGGCAATATGAGCCTCGACGACCCTGATTTACCTTGGAATTTCCCGTCTTATCCTTTAAACTTTGGTATGAAAAAAACGGTTCTTTTCCTTTTGTCAGCCCTGATGCTGAGCTCATGCTCGAAACGATCTCCACAACAGCAGGCAGAGATGGAGCAGCGTACGTTACGATATCCCACGGTGCCAGTGCCTACGTTTGACGCCGATTCAGCATTTTCTTATCTGGTGAAGCAGGTCGATTTCGGCCCGCGCAATCCAAACAGCGTTGCACACGATCAGTGCCTTCTCTACCTTCAGCACGAATTCAGCCGTTACGCAGATACCGTTCAACTGGAGGAATTCAATGTCCCTGGTTACGACGGAGTGGTCCTTCACCTGACTAATATCATAGCGAGCTTCAACATGAGGGCGAAAACCCGTGTGCTCCTATCGGCACACTGGGATTCCAGGCCGCGAGCCGACCATCAGCCGGGCGGTCCTGTTGATAAACCTATTCCCGGCGCAGACGACGGCGCGAGCGGCGTCGCTGTTCTGCTCGAAATGGCGCGTGATTTCAAACAGTCGCCTCCTCCTGTGGGGGTCGACATAATGCTATGGGACGGAGAAGACTACGGCAAGGAAGGGGAACTGGACTACTATTGCCTCGGATCGAAATATTGGGCGGCAACTAAACCCTTTTCATATCAGCCTGACTTCGCAGTGAATCTGGACATGATAGGCCAGAAGGATCTCAAGATTGATAAGGAAGGCTATTCGGTTCAATATGCTCCGGACATAGTCGATCTTATCTGGAATGCCGCAGCCGAGCTGGGAGTGCCGCAGTTTGTGGATCATGTCGGCGATACGATTTATGATGACCACGTACCGCTTCAGAATGCCGGCATAAAGGCCGTTGACCTTATCGACTTTAATTATAAATACTGGCATACCCTGGAAGATACGCCGGACAAGTGCAGCCCGGGGAGTCTGTCCGCTGTCGGAAGGGTGCTGCTTGATGTGCTGTACAGAAAGATTCCAATTAGTTCAAATGAGTGACAAGTATTTTCAACTGAAGATTTCAGCCGACACCCAGGTAAATGATCTCGTTGTCGGGTTCCTTAGTAATGTCGGGGCGGAAGGCTTTGTCGAAGAAGGTAGAGTTCTGGTCTGCTATTTCTCGGAAGACAGGTGGAAGCCCTCCTTTGAGTCGGACGTCACGGGGTTTCTGAACAGCCTGAAGGGTCAGGGAAAGATCAGTAAGTTCGACGTAAGCGTGACAACCATCCGGAATCAGGACTGGAACAAGCAGTGGGAGGAATCGATTGTACCTGTAGAGGTGACGGAAAATATCGTCATCAAACCGAGCTGGAAAGAATATGTCGGTCCCGCAAAAATTGTCATAGAGATCGATCCGAAGATGTCCTTCGGCACAGGCCATCATGAGACCACAAGGATGATGGTGCAGGAACTCGAACGGTGCATCAAAGGGAATGAGCGTGTACTTGATGTCGGCACCGGGACAGGTGTGCTTGCTATTGCTGCAATAAAACTCGGAGCCGAATTCTGCGTAGCCGTCGATAATGACACTTGGTCGATCGGCAATTCTCGCGAGAACATCGAAAGAAATGGCGTGGCCGACAAGATACGCCTGGTGAAGGGCGAAATCGAATCTGTCCAGGAAGATGGGTTTGACATAGTCGCGGCTAATCTGAACAGGAATACACTTATATACATAAGGGAGGACCTTTACAGGAAATGCAGGAGCGGAGGCTTTTTGCTTCTGGCAGGAGTGCTCACCGCCGACGAACAGGATGTAACCGACTACTATGGACAGGTGGGCTTCAAGCTGCTTGATACCAGGCGAGAGGCAGAGTGGTCCGCTTTGGTATTGACCAAATGAGGTATGCTTCAATAGACATAGGGACCAACACTATCCTGATGCTCGTCGGCGAGATAGACGGAGGATTGTCGATAAGTCGCCTGAACGATTTCTATGAGGTTCCGAGGGTAGGGAAAGGCGTCTCCGTTTCAAAGACTCTTGGACATGAAGCAATCATGCGAGGCGTGAACGTGCTTAAGAAGTATCGTGAGATTGCGCTCAAATATAAAGTCGACAGAGTCGTTGCGTCTGCGACAAGCGCAATCAGGGATGCGGAGAACAGGCTTGAATTCGTGGATCTCGTCCGTGAGAAATGCGGCATGGATGTTGAGGTCATTGACGGCGCGACTGAAGCGCGACTTGGATTCATGGGTGCCATGAGTGCGGTCCCCGACAAAATTGAGCCGACGCTTGTTATTGATATCGGCGGCGGGAGCACTGAGTTGAGCTTCGGAACTGAAATGGAACCCAGGTACACTAAGAGCCTTGACATCGGGGCCGTGCGATTGACGGAGAAATTCTTTACAAGCATTCCCCCAAATTCGGACGAGGTGGAAAAGGCAATCGAGTATATCAGGGAAGTTGCCGTCCTTTTCCCGTTTTCTAAGGCAAGAGCCAGCCGTATCTTTGCAGTTGCAGGCACGGCCACTACAATTGCGCTGATAGCGCAGAAGAAATATGAATTTGATCTTGATGCCGTTACAAATTATGAAATGAGCCGCGATGCTCTCAGGGGAGTGCTGGACGAACTGCGGAAAATGTCTCCGTCTCAAGTGAGAAAAACGACGGCAGCGGCCGAGGGAAGAGAAGATGTCCTTCTGGCCGGAGCCCTCATCTTATTTGAAATCCTGAAGGCCTCGGGAGCTCAGACTTTCATGACTACGGACCGCGGTCTCCGTTATGGATACATGATTCACAAACACAGGCAATTGTTAGCGCGATGAGTCCGTCTTCACTGGCAGGTCATGTTATCGAACTGATCGATGAGATATTAAAGTCCAAACTTCCTGCGGACAGAGTCATTGCAGATTTCTACAAGGAGCGGCGGTATCTGGGATCCCACGACAGGCGGTGGATAACCGAAAAGGTGTACAGCATACTCAGGAATTATATCCTCCTGCGTGAACTCGTCGGAACCTGTGCCCCGAGAAAAGATTCGTTGTATGCGTTCTTAATTTATGAGTTCCTGCTGGCAAAGATGCAGCCGGATGAACTTGAAGGCGGCTATTCCAAACTCATGGAGACTTACCGTCTGGCAGGCAATGAAATTGATCTGCTAAAATTGAGCGATTGTTCGGAAAAGAAGCTGGAAGAAATCGGAAATACAGATGAAGGGATATTTATACTGAATTCTTTCCCGCATTTCTTCGGGGAGCTGCTACCTGCAAGTGTTCAACCGGACGCGCTTCCGATCATGATTGCCCTCAATCACGAGGCGCGAGTTTGCGTAAGGGTCGATACGAACAAAATATCCAGAGCAGATGTCATAGCGGATTTGCAGCGGCAGGGAGTGGAAGCAGCGGCATCTGAATTTTCCCCTATGGGAATATATTTGCCAAAACGAGTGAACCTCAATAACGTGCCGCTATACAAAGACGGCGTGATTGATATTCAGGAGGAAGCAAGTCAGATAGTCGGGTTGGTCCTGGACCCGAAGGATGGTGAGACTATTGTCGATGCTTGTGCCGGTGCGGGAGGCAAGAGTCTGGAACTCGCGGCTCTATCAGGCGGGCGAACGCACATTTATGCTCTTGATGTGAATCAGAACCGACTTGAGACACTGGCGGAGCGCGCTGGGAAGAGCGGGTTTGAAAATATAAGAATCATTAAGGTCCTGCCTGACGGCCTCGAAGGAGTGGAAGACCTTGTCGGAACTGCTGATAAGGTCGTCGTCGATGCTCCATGTACGGGAAGCGGAACGATTCGACGCAACCCGGACAAGAAATTCCGCCTGACTAAATCTCTCGTACAGACGCGGGCTGCCTATCAAAAAGATATCCTCCAACGGTATGCGAAACTGGTAAAGGTCGGAGGATACTTGTACTACGTAACCTGCAGCATCTTTGCGGAGGAGAATCAGTCTGTGATCGAGTGGTTTGTAAAATCCAACCCTCAATATCAGGTCGTCGACATATCGCAGAATCTCCCCGACCCCAGGTTTGCAGACTTAATAGAAAATGGTTTCTTGGCGATCTATCCCCACCGCCACGAGATGGATGGTTTCTTTGCCGCTGCTATGAAGCGTTTAAGCTAGCCTTTTTCCTCTTTCCAATCCTTCCGACAATTTCGGCAAACTTCTCGGCAGCGATTGCCAATTCATCCTCCGTTGTGTACCTGCCGAACGAGAATCTCACCGTAGCCATAGTTGTATTGTCGTCACGTCCCAGCGCTTTAATAACATGAGACGGCTGCAGGCTTCCCGAACTGCATGCCGATCCGCTGGTGACGGCAATTCCCACCAGATCCATGTTTATGATGAGGGCCTCACCGTCAATTTCCATTTTCGTGCTGTCAATCGAGACATTCAGGATGTTCGGCAGGGAATTCTTCGCCGGTGAGTTAAAGAGGGCCGCAGGTACCCTTTGGCTGATGATGTCTCTCAAAAGCGAGTTCAGCCTGGAAAGCCTGTCATGCTCACTTTGCATTTCTTCTGCAGCCAGTTCCGCAGCCTTTGAAAAACCTACGACTAGGGGAATGCTCTCCGTTCCTGCTCGTCTGTTTCTCTCCTGCGAACCGCCATGAAGAAGAGGTTGCCAATCGATCCCCCTTTTTACGAAAAGTGCACCGACGCCCTTTGGCCCGTAGATTTTATGTGCAGTGAAAGAGGCAAGGTCAATCCCTGCCTCTTCTGTGCCAAATTTCATTTTACAGAATGATTGAACCGCGTCTGTGTGAAATAGCGCTCCTTTTTCATGCGCAATCGCCGTAAGTCTGGGCAAATTCTGTATCACGCCAGTTTCATTATTGGCGTGTATGATGCTGACCAGAAATGTGTCTGGCGTCACCGACTCCAATAAAGCCTCTTCCGAAACGACACCTTGAGGATCGACCGGAAGGATTATGACGTCGAATCCATTCTTCCTCAGGATTTCTGCGGAATGAAGGATCGCGTGATGCTCTATCGAAGATATAATGAGTCGTTTCTTCCTCCCTCCGAATTTAGCAGCGACGCCAAAAAGTGCAGTGTTGTCCGACTCCGTGCCACCGCTAGTGAAGTAGACTTCGGAACTCCTCGAGCCAATGACCGAGGCTATCGACTCGCGGCTTTGCTCCAACGCCGCTTTTGCTTCTCTGCCGAATGAATGGATACTTGACGCATTCCCAAAGGTGGAGGTGAAATAAGGAGCCATCGCGTCAACCACACGTTTGTCCACGGGGGTGGTTGCAGTGTAGTCAAGGTATATTCGTCGCATTCTATTTTTTGTCAAATATAAAACCCAGGAATGAAACATCTAGGGGTGTGCGACAAATTTGTAAAAAGCAATAGATTATATTCGTTAATGTGTCCTATGGTGCGCCAAGCAAGCTTGGACAGTCTAGCAAGATGAAAGGTTCTTGTCATGATAATTGCCTGTAGGTCATGTAGCCGAATGAGCGTGGCTT